>NZ_CAUYTK010000001.1:0-520966 GCF_963575625.1 Listeria tempestatis | reverse complement strand
TTAGCGAGCCTAAGCGATACATTCGTGCACGGAGTAAAAAGCGCCCCAACCCAACTCGGCGACATCACAAAAATCAGCCAAACCCAAATGCTAAAACGCGTGAAAAGCCTAAAAACCATCACCCAAGATGCCCTACACACCACCACCCAAAAAGGAATCAAGGGATTAGACAAGGTGGGTCAAACGGCGACCACAATGAAAGGCTCCTTAAGTCTACCACCACGAGAGAATCTAGCCTTAGCAGGTATGGGCAGCATCTCGCCCCAAGCCCCAACCAAAGTCGCACAAAGCACAAAAAGCATCAAAGATATCCTCCAGAAATTTGACGTGAACCTAAGTGGCAAAGGGAAACAGGCAGATGGTATAATAGAGAAAGTCAGTGGATTTACCAAAGCACAAAAAGTTGAGAATTTCCAAAATAGAATTGATGATATTAGAAATAAAATGCCTAATAATCCATTGAAAAAAAGAGGTAATATGGCAGTTGCTAATGTAAATATAAAAGGATTGCCAGAAGAGTTTGTAGCACACAGTAAAATTAATTCTAAACTTGATAAAGGTGCTGACATTGGGAAATTTTCTATATTAAAACCTGAAGAGGAAAGGATTTTTAAGAATTATGAACCTTCCGCATCAGGGGTAAATGGAACTAAATTTGATAGGTTTCATGATACAGAAGCTAAGATTCTAGAGGATATCGCATCTAAAATTAAAGATACAAATACTTCTGGTTCAATTAATTTGTTTACAGAGCTACCAACTTGTCAGAGTTGCTCTAATATAATTTTAGAATTTCGTAAGAAATTCCCTAATATTAAATTAAATATATATACTAAATAGAAGGAGTGAAAATTTATGGAATTGAAGTATGAAGAAATAAAAGAAGATTCTGCTGATATTTATGAAAGTTTGCATATAAATGCTAAATATACTCTAAAAGATACTTTCTATGCGTTTCTAAATGATTATGAATTAAATGAAAATTATGATATAACGGAAGAAACTTCACTATATGTAGCATTCTGTACATTATTGATTGATAAAGAGCAAAATTTTGGGTTTTTAAGAAATAAGTTAGCTAGTCTAATTTCTGATAAAAATTTAGAGAAAGTTAGGAATGATTTAACATTAGATGAGCAAGTTCAATTTTGTAGCGATGTTGATATTATAAAAAAAGCAATGAACATTGAACACTAAATGAAAAGTTTAAGTTACGTTAGAAGTAAAAATGTTAATCCTAGAAGACTATGAGGATTTTATTGAAGAAAAGTTCAATCCAATCTTGATTAGAAATAGCTATAAGTTTTGAAGATTCTGTATCGATGATGATAAAAGGAATAAAGTTTATGTCCCAGTTTAGATAAAAATTTTATACCAGACTATCTAGTAGAGAGGCATGGAAGACTAGCAAAACTTGAAGGATTAAATGAAGAAAAACATCAGCGTACGAATTGGATATCAATACTTTTTATTGATAGTCTAAAAGAATCTGAGCAACTCCCAGACAATTACATTTGAACATTGGTCAGAAACATGAAATAATCTGGAACAAACAATATTTTGCTGTTACAGCTTAATGCAAATACATAAATTAGCTAAGAAAGGTGGAGGACAAAATGACAAAATATGAATGGCGTAAAGCTGAAAAAGAACTTTATCTACCCAAAAACAAGCCGATGAAACTGATTGTGCCAGAAATGAACTATATTACGATTACTGGGAAAGGGGATCCGAACGAAGAAGCTTTTAGCGAACGTGTTGGAGCACTTTATGCGGCAGCGTATTTGTTTCGGATGCTTCCTAAAAAAGGTATCACAACAGAAGGGTATTTTGAATATACCGTTTATCCGCTTGAAGGAGAATGGACGACAAGCCAGCGCGATGATGGACCGCTTGATAAGCGATTATTTGAGTATCGGATTATGATTCGTCAGCCTCAGTTTGTAACGGCTAAGTTATTTGAAGAATTGAAGCCACGACTTGCTGAAAAAATCCCTGCTGCTCTTCTTACAGAATTGCGTTTTGAAACGATTAAGGAAGGGCCAAGCGTGCAGATGCTTCATATCGGACCTTACGACACAGAACCCGCTTCTTTTCAAAAAATGGAGGAGTTCTGTTTGGAAAATGATTGGGTGAGACAATCAAAAGATCATAAGGAAATTTATTTGTCAGATCCGCGAAAAACAGCGCCCGAGAAAATGAAAACAGTACTTCGTTTTAAAATAACAAATTAAACTGTCGTTATTTGCGGCAGTTTTTTTGTGAAATTAGACAAATACGTTTGGAAAAGGTATTCTTAAAAGGTGAAACCATTCTGTGAGGAGAATTTTTATGGAACCTATAGTAAGCGTTATCGTTCCAGTTTATAATGTAGAAAATTATTTGGAACGATGTGCGAAGAGCATTTTTAAGCAGACGTATACACATTTAGAAATTATTTTTGTTGATGACGGCTCAACAGACGGATCGGGTGCCATGTTACAAGCATTTTCGGACCCTAGAATCCGTGTGATAACACAAGAAAATGGTGGTCAGGCGGCAGCACGCAATGCGGGGCTTGATCAGATGACGGGCGATTATGTAATTATGGTCGATAGCGACGATTATATCGCGCCAAATTTAGTTGAAAAATGTTTGGAAATGGTTAAACAGACAGAGTCAGATCTTGTTTTATTTACTTCTCAAAATGTGAATCAAAATGGCGATATGCAGTATATACCACGGAATAGCGGGCATCTTTTAACAGATGCGGGAAGTGTTCCTTGGAATAAATTTTATAAAGCTTCTTTATGGGAAAAGCTCCGTTTTCCGATTGGCTATTGGTATGAAGATCTTGGCGTGGTGCCAGCTGTCGTTTTGCGCGCAAAAAAACCAGTGAAGATCGAGGATGCTCTATATTTTTACATAACGGACCGAGTAGACTCCCAGTCAAATTTGCAAGACGATACGAAATTTCTCGATGTCATCCCAATGCTTACAAATGTCGTAAACGAATTGAAGTCTCTTGGTATTTTCGAAGATTACAAGGCGGAAGTGGAAACACTTTATATGGAGCATTTAGTTTACCGAACAGTACTTCGAAAAATGATTTATTTGGAGGATGTGAAAAAGCGTAAAGAGGTACTTAAAACGATACGAGAAACGATGAACTCGCATTTTCCTAAGTGGGAGAAAAATGGGTACAGGTCTGGTAGCGGTTTGACTCGGAAGGTGAAATATTTGGCTGTTCGCTTGTATTTGCATGGTTTTGTACGTTTGGCTGATTTGGTTTGGAAAGTTCCGTTTGAAAAAAGAAGACAACAAACGGGTTTTTAAAAGGAGAGAAAAATGAAGGTTAGTGTGATTATTCCGGCGTATAATGTCGGGGAGTATATTGAGGCGTGCTTACATTCGGTGATGAATCAATCTTATGAAAATCTGGAAGTTATTGTGATTAATGATGGTTCAACGGATGACACTGGAGAGAAATTAGAGCAGTTGCGAGAGAAATATCCGCAAATGCAAGTGATTACAAAAGAAAATGGTGGGCTTTCTGCAGCGCGAAATGACGGCATAAATTTTGCGACGGGTGATTTTCTTGCGTTTGTTGATAGTGATGATATTATCGACCGAGATATGTATAAAAAGATGATGGCATCGGTGGAAATTTCTTGCGCAGATATTGTCACGATTGGCGTGGCTCGTCTTGCTGGCGAAGATGTTTACCGTTCGGTGCTACATGAACATTTTATGCAAACGGATAAATTCGATACGACAATTTTTGAAACGCCAGAGCTTTTATTTGACACGACGAGCTGGAATAAAATTTACCGTGCCTCTTTTTGGAAAGAGGAAAAACTAACATTTCCAGTAGGGAAAACGTATGAAGATATTCCTGTTGTAATTCCTGCCTATTTAAAAGCAAAACATGTCAACATCTTGAAAAATGTCGGTTATTACTGGCGTCACAGAGTTTCAGGCGATAAATCTATCACACAACAAAAAAATAATTTGCGTATGGTGCGTGACCGATTAGATGCGCTAAATGTTTGTGATGATGTTTTCCATACGATTCAAGATAACGCACTACACTATAAAAAAGAGCAGAAATATCTTGAAATCGATCTTTTCTCAATGATTGAATGGCTTTTCTTGGCTAAAAAGGAAGACTACCATACCGTACAAAAATGGGTTTCTGCCTACATGAAAAAAAATCTTCAAACGAGCGCAATGGAAACACTCCCAAAAACCAAGCAAAAAATGTTCCGCGAGCTTACTAAAAACGCGCATCTGCGTTTCCAAATTGCAAGCCTCGAATGGTTTGTGCGCAAGGCTTTTAAGCGGGTCCTAGGAAAAAGTTGATTAAAAGGATGAAATATTCATCCTTTTTTGTTGACAAGAAAAAAAGTTGTAACTACAATGGTTACAAAGGGGTGAGAAAATGGCCATTTCAACACGTTTTAGCGTCGCTGTGCATATTTTGACACTTATTCATTTAAATCGCGACAAACAAATTACATCAGATTTTATTGCGGAAAGCGTTGGCACAAACCCGGTCGTCATTCGAAGAATCATGAGTCGTTTGAAAAAAGCTAATTTATTGCACTCAAAACCTGGTATTGGTGGCACCTATTTGGCGAGAGAACCGAATGAAATTAGTCTTTACGAAATTTATGTAGCAACTTTAGGTTCACAAACGATTTTTGACATCCACCAAAACCCAAATCCAAATTGTTTGGTTGGTGCTAATATTCAAGATGCGTTAAATGAAACTTTTCAAACAGCCCAGCAAAAGATGGAAGCTGAGTTAAAGCAAGTTACACTAGCAGATATTAGTGTAGAGGTGACAACAAAGGCAAGCCCAAAATAAAGGTTTGCCCTAAAAATAATATTTATTGTAACTAATTTGGTTACAAAATTAGGAGGAATAAAAATGAAAGTAGCAATTATCGCGGCAAGTGGTAAAGCTGGAAAGCAAATTTTAGAAGAAGCGGTTCGTCGCGGGGTGGAAGTGACAGCCATTGTTCGACATAAAGAAAAAATATCAAATCCGAACATTCGAGTTTTAGAAAAAGATTTATTTGATTTAACTTTTGAAGATATTCAAGACCAAGACGTCGTGGTTGATGCATTCAACGCCCCGTTCGGTCAAGAAGAACTGCATGAAACATCGTTAAACTACTTAACATCCCTTTTAAAAGGAAAACCGAATCGGCTACTTGTCGTCGGAGGAGCAGGTAGTTTATATGTAGATGAAACTGAAAAGCTGCGCCTTATGGATACACCTGATTTTCCAGTAGCCTTTTTGCCGACTGCAAGCCATATGGGGAAAGCTTTTGATGCATTGAAACAGGAGTCAGAAGTAAACTGGACTTATATGAGTCCGTCTGCTTTCTTTAATCCAGATGGTGAGGGAACTGGAAATTATATTATAGGGGAAAACAAGCTTTTAGTTGATAAAGCAGGGCAAAGCGAAGTGAGTTATGCAAACTTTGCTAAGGCGATGCTTGATGAAATAGAAGAACCGAAACATCTCAAGGAACGTATTACAGTGCGAAACAAGTAAATCGAGTTTCTACTATATAAATAATTGCTAGCGAAATATTGGGCTTTTTAAGAAAAGTTAAATTAGGCTAGAGAAGGATTGCTTTTCATTATAAATTGACGTATTGTGTAGTCAGGGACGGGGAACGGAAAGGTGTGAGGCACGATTGCGAAAAAAAATGAAACGAAAAAAGAAGCGTCAGCTATTTATGACCTTAGGTGTGTTCATCGGTCTCATTCTAATTGGTGTCATCGCATCTTTTATACGAGAAGCATACTTAGATTTAACAGCGCCAGAACCTGCTTTTAATACAAAAGAAGAGAAGTTTATCAATCAGCTTTCAAAACATGCTCAGGAAATTCAGAAAGAGCATCAAATTTTAACGAGTGTGACTCTTGCGCAGGCAATCTTGGAATCAAACTGGGGGGAGAGCGAGCTTGCGGTTCAAGCGAATAATTTATTTGGTGTGAAAGGAAGAGCGGGCCAGCCAGTTGTAAATATGACAACGAAAGAATTTACGGACGGGCAATGGATTGAAATTCAAGCTAATTTTCGTAAATATGCCAATTGGAATGAATCACTTGATGACCACGCAAATTTATTTCTAAATGGAACTTCTTGGTCAAAAACAAAGTATCACGGCGTTATTTCTGCCAAAAGTTACAAAGAAGCAGCGGAAGAAATTATGAAAGCAGGCTATGCGACTGATCCAGAGTATGCTAGCAAATTGGTGAATATTGTAGAAAAATATGATTTGCAGCTTTATGATCATATTCAAGATCAACTTTTTTCTAATAAAAAAATTTCAAAAGTGGCTGAGGTAAGTACAAACGAGCATATAACGGTGTGGACGGTACCATACGGCCTTGTTGGTGCACAAAAAGTTGAAGATATTCAATACTATAGTCGTGATCAATTGCAACTTGTTCAAGTTGCCCAAACGAGCAGTGGAAAATGGTTTCAATTTGGAGTAGATGATCAAGTCATTGGTTGGATAAAAGCAGATTATATTACGCTAAAATAGGAGAAAATAGCGAACAACGCTATAAA
Source organism: Listeria tempestatis (assembly GCF_963575625.1). Classification (NCBI taxonomy): domain Bacteria; kingdom Bacillati; phylum Bacillota; class Bacilli; order Caryophanales; family Listeriaceae; genus Listeria; species Listeria tempestatis. The sequence continues at coordinate 514,392 of NZ_CAUYTK010000001.1, read as the reverse complement.
TAGTTTGTCTTATTAGTAGGAACTTAGACCTATCCGCACCCTTTTTTTACAAAAAAAGAAAAATATTTTGAGGAAGTAAAGCACTTAACGCCTAAGTGTTTTATTTTTTTGTCATCTTTGTTACTTAAAAGAAATATATATTACATAAAAGTTTTGCTAGAATGAAGTGGTTGCTAAGAAAGAACACACGTTTTTATAATTCAAAAAGACAAGGATGTGCAAAATTCATTATGCTACATATTGCAAAGAAGCACTTGCTTAAAGTGGGGTTAATCAGTTTTTCAATTACTGTAATGGTCCTTCCTGTGCAAGTAAAGGCTGATGCTAGCCTCACTACTTCCTCGCAACAAGCGTTTATTAATGAGATTGCGCCGCACGCAGAGATCGTACAGAAGGAAAACGGTATTCTGGCAAGTATTACAATTTCTCAAGCTATCCTCGAATCAAACTGGGGAAAAAGCGAGCTTGCGCAAAAAGGGAAGAATTTATTTGGGATTAAAGGTTCTTATAAAGGGAACTCCATTGTGATGGGAACAAGGGAACATGATGGTACTTCTTACGTTGGAACAAGTGCAGGATTTAAAGCCTACCCGACATGGTATGAATCATTAAATGATCATGCGACATTATTTGTGAATGGTCCAAGTTGGAATAAAGATTTGTATAGTAGTTTAATCAACCAAACTGATTATCGTCTTGCGGCTAAGGCGTTAGATCACACGGGCTATTCAACGGATCCTAATTATTCCAAAAAATTAATAGAAGTCATTGAAAAATTTGATTTAGATAAGTATGATACGTTAAATACGATGTATGCTGAAAAAACATCTGATAAAATTTTCCATGCGTTGGGGCAGGTGAAAACTGGAAAAACTGTAGATATTTGGAGTAACCCAAGCGGTACGAAAGATGCTGTATTAATGGCAAAACTTTCAGATGGTGTGAGCCCTAAATTTGAGATTAAACGTGAAGTCAAAATTGCGAACAATCAAATTTGGTATCAAGTAGAACTTTCTAATTTTGTAAGTGGCTGGATAGAAAGTGATAAAGTCGAAGTATTATACAGTTCAGAGAGTCATTCTCCGCTTCGATATAAAACGGTCTCGTTGTTTGATTATTCTACAAACGAAACGACAATTGCATCACAACAAATATTCAATCCATCGGAAATTGCTATGACTTATGAGAAAGAAAGACATCATCAAGTGATAAGTATGATACCACTTTTAAGAAACGAAACTTTTTCAAGTGCATTATAAAAATAAAAGCTGAAAATTAGGAAATTTACTTCACTCCTAATTTTCGGCTTTTATGCTTATCTATCCCTTTTTGCCATTTTTCTGCTATAATACGGAATAGAAAGTATGAATGAAGGAGGGTTTTTTTTTGGACGAGCAATTAAAGATGTTAAAAGATTTAACAGATGCAAAAGGCATCCCAGGAAATGAACGCGAAGTACGACAAGTATTTGAACAATACATTGCGCCTTTTGCTGACAAAATGACACGTGATGGACTAGGAAGCAGTATTGCGATTCAAAAAGGTTTGGAAGACGGACCGAAAATTATGATTACAGGGCATCTAGATGAAGTTGGTTTTATGGTGACACAAATTGATGATAACGGATTTATTAAGTTTCAAACAACAGGTGGTTGGGTGCCACATGTCATGCTCTCACAAAAAGTAACCGTTGTGACTCGTGATGGAGAAGAAATTATTGGTGTCATTGGTTCTAAACCGCCTCATCTAATGACAGCAGCTGAACGTCAAAAGTCATTTGATATTAAAGAAATGTTTGTTGATGTTGGTGCAAAAGACAAAGCAGAAGCCGAAAGTTTTGGAATTAAACCAGGGGATATGATTGTACCTGCTTTTGATTTTACAGTCATGAAAAATGAAAAATACCTTTTGGCTAAAGCGTGGGATAATCGGATTGGCTTAGCCATTGCGATTGAAGTATTAAAAAATCTAAGGAAAGAACAACATGCGAATATCGTTTATGGTGTTGGTTCGGTTCAGGAAGAAGTTGGGACAAGAGGTGCTAAAACGTCAGCACACTTCATACAGCCAGATATTGGTTTTGCCGTAGATGTTGGTATTGCTGGTGATACACCAGGGATTAAGCCGACAGAAGCCCAAAGTAAAATGGGTGAAGGGCCACAAATTGTCATTTATGATGCAACGCTTGTTAGTCATGCTGGTTTACGAAATTTCGTCACAGATGTTGCAGATGAGCTTGGTATCCCTTATCAATTTGAAGCAATTCCAGGCGGTGGGACTGATGCGGGGCCAATGCATTTAACAGGAAATGGTGTTCCTTCTTTACCAATTACAATTGCAACGCGCTATATTCATTCGCATTCTTCTATTTTACATCGTGATGATTTTGATGCTGCGGTCAAACTGATTACAGAAGTAGTTAAACGACTCGATAAAGATAAGGTTAAAGAAATCACGTATCAAAATTAAATGACACAAAATAGACATAAATTGCCTATTTATTAATTTATTGAAATTGATATTGAGTCTTTTGGACTACTAGCATGAAGAAGCATTTACTATATTTGTTTAGTAAAACCACTTTTATGTTACGAAAATGTTACAAGGAGCGGTGTATGGATACAATACGGTCGACAAAAAACGAACGCGTAAAAAATTGGAAGAAATTGTTCACCACAAAAGGACGACAAAAGTCCAGAACATATATGGTAGAGGGATTTCATTTGGTGGAGGAAGCACTTCGACAAGATGGACTTGTCCAACAATTGATTATCTCGGAGGAAGTATATGTGCCATTTGAATGGTCAAAGGAGATAGAAACGTTTTACGTGTCAAAAGAGGTCAGTCATTTTCTTAGTGAGACTAAAACGGAGCAAGGTATCTTTGCGGTTGTGAATATGATGGCAGCAGATATACTTCTTTTATACGGGAAAAAGCTTTTGTTAGTTGACCGTGTACAAGATCCTGGAAATGTAGGGACGCTTATTCGGACGGCGGATGCTGCGGGTTATGATGCGGTTGTGCTAGGACGTGGTTGCGCTGATTTATACAATCCAAAAGTGATTCGTAGTGCTCAGGGAAGCCATTTTCATATTCCAGTTATTCAGGATCAATTACTTGTGTGGATTGGTCGTTTGGAAGAGGAGGGCGTACCTATTTTCGGTGCATTTCTTGATGAGCAGGCAAAAGTTTATGATACCATTTCGCGCCAAGAAACATTAGCGCTCATTGTTGGAAATGAAGGTAGTGGCATTTCAAATGAGGTAGAAGAACGTATTCATGAGAAAATATACATTCCCATTTTTGGCCAGAGTGAATCCTTAAATGTGGCGGTTGCGGCTGGGATTTTAATGTATCATTTACGGAAATAAAATAGACGTGCCAAATTTTAAATCAATTTGGCACGTCTATTTTTGTTTCGCTAATGAGGACTGGGGAGAGGGCTTTTTTGACACTTTTAATGTAGTGATTTGTACTACCCCAATCGAAATTGAAAATGGAGTTGTCTGAACTTCCGGTTGAAATGGCTGTGACTTCAGAATTGCCGTGGAAATTATGGATGGTAATAAATAAAGCGGCACGATGGCTTGCACGGAAATAGTATTTTTCATAAGCTAGAGTGGCAAGCTTTTTTCCGTCAGCAAATGAGCGAATCTCATCAAAAATAGGTGTAGCTGCGGATTGCGAAAGTTTAATCATGGCCATTGTTTCTTCGACAGAGCTTTTAACAACATAGCGATGACTTGGCATTTGCGTTCATCCTTTCACCTTGCTTACTTTTATTGTAGACCCAAAAATCATTTTTTTCAATGTTGAATTGAAAACTTACTAAAAATAAGTAAATTGATATTAATTAGTTACTTTCTGTGTGGTTTTGTGATACAATAGCTCTGAGGTGAGAGTTATGAATGAAGCACACAAAGTTTGTCCGAAATTTGAGTCTGCTTTCCAACTCCTTGGTAAACGCTGGACAGGGTTAATCATCAATGTCTTGCTTACTGGTCCAAAGCGCTTTAAACAAGTCGCGAGTGAGATTCCGCAAATGAGCGACCGCGTACTTGCAGAACGTTTAAAAGAACTGGAAGAAATGGAAATCGTGACACGTCACGTTTATCCCGAAACTCCTGTTCGAATTGAATATGATTTAACAGAAAAAGGCCGGGATCTTAAAGAAGTCATGGGACAAGTTCAGTGCTGGGCAGATAAGTGGATTGCACTTGAGAAAGTGGAAAGCTAATGCGATAATGAAAGACGTAACGATGGTTATGTCTTTTATTTTGTTTAAAAAAGGAGAAAGATGATGAGAAGAGGGATTTTCATTGCGCTTTCGGTAATTTTGGCTCTGACACTCGTCGCCTGTTCAGACGGTGGAGCAAAAACGGAAAGTGCGGATACAATTTCGGTTTCGCTACATGTGACGAGGAATAGTGGCCTGGACGTGGTGGGGACAAAAAAGGTGAAGGTAGTTTCTGGCAGTACCGTGTATGATGCTATGAACAAGAACTTTAAACTAAAAGATACTGACGGGTTTATAACAACTATCGAAGGTGTTTCGCAAAATGAATTAAAAGGGCTTTACTGGATGTATGAGGTGAACGGGGAAATGGCGACTAAAGGTGCTAAAGAACTGAAACTTAAAAATGGTGATGAAGTGAGTTTTGATTTGCATGAAGCTAAATAATGAGTTTGAGAAATTACGGCTTACGGATGTAAAAGTCATCACGCTTATGGCGATTTTAGTAGCTCTTACTGTTTCCGGGAGGCTTTTATTTGCTTTTATTCCAAATGTTCAGCCTGTGACAACGCTTGTCATTTTAGTGACGCTATTAATTGGTTTTCGTTACGGCGCGATTTTTGCGACACTTGTCATGATTAGTTCAAACTTGATTTTAGGTATGGGGATTTGGACGCTTGGACAAGTTGCTGGTTATCTTTGTATTGTTGCTTTAACAGCAACTGTTATTCGCCCGCACTTTGATAAAATCCCGTTTTGGCAGATGCTTTTATATGTTTTTTTTACTGGATTTTTGTATGGCTTCGTTCAAGGACTGTTCATTGCACCGCTTTACGGGTTTCAATATTTTCTTGCTTATTACGTATCTGGTTTACCGTTTGATTTTCTTCACGCCACTGGAAATGCGGCGTTTTATGCTATTCTTGCGCATATTCTTTTACCGCTAATTGATAAGTGGCTTATAAAATATACTTGAATTCACACGAAGTTCCCTCTATAATAGAAAGTAATTAAATAAGACAAAGACAATGACGGAGACAAGTAACTTTGTTTTACTGGACAGGGAGAAGTGGCCAAAGACTGAAAGCCATTTTGCGTGTAAACTTGGCGAAAATTTCAGCTCCACGAGTCGCTGCCGGGATTTTTTGAAAGGCAGATCGGTGTTTAGCCGTTATTTCAATGAAGGTGGAAATGTTTGGCATTTCTATTAGGGTGGTACCGCGAGCAAAATCTCGTCCCTTTGTGGATAGAGGTTTTTTATTTTTGTCTAAAAACGAAAAGGAGTGTTTTTAAATGCTAGAGCAACTGCAAACTTTGGAAAAAGAAGCCGTTTTGGCTGTGAGCGCGGCAACAAATTTGAAAGAGTTAAATGATTTGCGCGTCAAATATCTTGGTAAAAAAGGACCGATGACTGAAATCATGAAACAAATGGGAAAGCTATCCAATGAGGAGCGCCCACTTGTCGGAGCAAAAGCTAATGAAGTACGAACAAAAATTAGTGAGGAAATCCAAGAAAAACAAACGCTTTTAGAAGAGGAAGCTGAGGTGGCGCAACTCGAAAATGAAACCATTGATGTGACACTTCCAGGGACAAAAGTAACGCTTGGCGCAACGCATTTGCTTTCGTCGGTCATTCGTGAGCTTGAAGATATGTTTATTGGGATGGGCTATAAAATTGCTGAAGGACCGGAAGTTGAGCTTGATTATTACAATTTTGAAGCGCTAAACCTTCCAAAAGGGCATCCAGCACGTGATATGCAGGATAGCTTCTATATTACAGAAAATACGCTTTTACGGACACAAACGTCACCCGTCCAAGCGCGGACGATGGAGAAACACGACTTTAAAAATGGGCCGATTAAAATTATTTGCCCAGGAAAAGTTTATCGTCGCGATAACGATGACGCCACACATTCGCACCAGTTTACTCAAATCGAAGGGCTTGTTGTTGGGGAAAAAATTACGTTTTCCGACTTAAAAGGGACGCTTACGATTTTAGCGAAACGGATGTTTGGTGAGGAGCGCGAAATTCGTTTGCGTCCAAGTTTCTTCCCGTTCACTGAACCGTCAGTTGAGATGGATATTTCTTGTTTTTCTTGCGGCGGTGAGGGTTGTCGTGTTTGTAAAGGCACGGGATGGATTGAAATTCTAGGTGCAGGTATGGTTCACCCGCGCGTTCTTGAAATGTCGGGCATTGATTCCGCGCGCTATAGCGGCTTTGCATTCGGGCTTGGCCCTGAGCGTGTGGCGATGTTGAAATACGCAGTGGATGATATTCGTCATCTTTACACGAATGATTTACGGTTTACTAAGCAATTTGCCACGAAAGAAATGGGGGAATAAAAATGCTAGTTTCTTATAATTGGGTAAAGGAATTTTTCCCAAATTTATCTTTAAATGCGGACGAATTAGCGGAGGCAATTACACGCACCGGTATTGAAATTGAGGGCGTTGATTATTTAGATGCCGAGTTAAAAAATATTGTTGTCGGGGAAGTTAAGACGTGTGAAAAGCATCCGAGTGCGGATAAGCTGAATAAGACAACGGTTTTAGTTGGCGACGATGAAATTGTGCAAATCATTTGCGGGGCACCGAATGTAGCGGCTGGACAAAAAGTCATTGTGGCACGTGTTGGGGCGCGCTTACCAGGCGGCTTGAAAATTAAACGCGCGAAGCTTCGTGGTGAAGTTTCAGAGGGTATGATTTGTTCCTTGCAAGAGCTTGGTTTTGATAATAGTGTTGTACCTAAAGCATATCAAGACGGTATTTTTGTTTTACCAGATGATGTGGTTGTAGGGGCGAGTGCGGTGGAACTACTCGGTCTAAATGACGCGATTCTTGATATGGCGATTACACCAAACCGGGCCGACGCTTTAAGCATGACGGGGGTGGCGCACGAAGTTGGAGCGATTGTGCACGCGAAACCGGCGCTTCCTGAACAGCCTGATGTGTCAGAAGTGGGTTCGATTGAAGGCCGCATTTCTGTTGAGATTAAAGATGCGGAAACGACGCCTTATTATGCAGTGCGAATGGTGGAAGATATTGAAATTAAGGATTCGCCACTTTGGCTTCAAGTGATGCTCATGAAAGCAGGAATTCGCCCACATAGTAATGTTGTTGATGTAACAAACTACATCAATTTGCTTTACGGCCAACCGTTACATGCTTTTGATTATGAGAAAATCGGAAGTGAAGAAATCGTTGTGCGTCTAGCGACTCCTAGTGAAGAAATCACGACGCTTGACGGGCAAAAAAGAACGTTAAATGCGGGGCATACGGTTATAACGAATGGAAAAGAACCTATTGCCATTGCCGGCGTCATGGGTGGCGCGAGTTCAGAAGTATCAAATACGACAAAAACCGTTTTACTTGAAGGTGCAATTTTTGCAAGTGAGTATATCGGCCAAGCGTCCCGTGAACTGGGTATTCGTACGGAGGCGAGCATTCGGTATGATAAGGGAAGTGACGCATTCAAGGTGGAGCAGGCGCTTGCACACGGAGCTGCTTTAATTGCGCTTCTTAGCGGAGGGAAGATGCTTTCTGGTTCTGTTGAAGAAGATAACCGCGATGCGTATAAAAATGTTGTGACAACCACGTTAACGCGAGTGAATCGCTTGTTAGGTACGGCTATTTCAAACGAGGAAGTGCAAGTTATTTTTGAGCGTCTTGGATTTCTGGCAACCATTTCAGGTGACCAAATTGAAGTTAGCGTACCATCACGACGCTGGGATATTACGATTGAGGCGGATGTACTGGAAGAAATTGCACGAATTTATGGTTACGATAAAATTCCGGTGACGCTACCAGAAACGGCGACTGCAGGTAGTCTGACGCCCGCTCAAACGCTTAAGCGTGAACTGCATGATGTCTTGCAAGGGGCCGGCTTAAATCAAGCGCTCACCTATTCATTAACTTCAGAAAAAGAAGCAACTCGGCTCGCTTTATCAAAAGAGCGTGTTGTAAGTCTTGCAATGCCGATGAGTGAGGAACGTAGTAAACTTAGAACGAGCATTATTCCTGGGCTTTTGCATGCGGCAAGTTATAATGTGGCGCGTAAAAATACAGACGTCGCACTGTACGAAGTTGGAAACGTATTTTACGGCACAGAAGGCGATGCATTACCTACCGAAGAGGAGCATCTTGCAGGCCTTATAACGGGCAACCGTGTGCAACCTGACTGGCAAAAAGAGACAAAACCTGTGGATTTCTTTGTATTAAAAGGCATACTGGAAATAGCGCACGAGCGTTTAGGGTTAAAAGAGCCATTTCGTTTTGAGAAAATGGTCAAAGAAGAAATGCATCCTGGGCGCACAGCGCAAGTGTTTTTAGGCGATGTGTCCATCGGTTTCATTGGTCAAATTCATCCAGCGCTTCAAAAAGAATATGATTTAAAAGAAACGTACGTATTTGAGCTAAACTTAGAAGCTGTTATTAAAGCGGATAAAAAGAAAGTGATGTATGAGACGATTCCGCGCTATCCTGAAATGACACGCGATATAGCGCTACTTGTGTCAAAAGAAACAGCGCAAAGTGCTATTTTAGATGTTATTTTAGAAAATGGTGGCAAATTGCTCCGTGCTGTGGAATTATTTGATATTTTCGAAGGGGAAAATATTGGGAAAGATAAAAAATCAATGGCCTATACACTCACTTATTTGGATCCAGAGCGAACGCTTATCGAAGAAGAAGTTACGGCGGCAAATCAAAAAGTGATGGCGGCTTTGACCGAAAAACTAGGCGCAGTGATTCGTTAGTTATAAAAAGTTGCAGGAAATATTTCTGCAACTTTTTTGTATGCAATTTCACAATGTTCAGCTATAATGGATTAAGGAATTTCAATAGAAATGAGGATGAAGAATGGCATTTGTGGAACTAAAAGATGTGTACAAACGTTACGAAATGGGCGAAACGACGGTTGTTGCAAACGATGGTATTAATTTCCAAATTCAAAAAGGTGAATTTGTCATTATTGTTGGACCTTCTGGCGCTGGGAAATCAACGGTTTTAAATATACTTGGTGGTATGGATTCGGCGGATGAGGGTGCTATCATTGTGGACGGGGTGGACATTGGCACTTATTCGGCGAAGAAATTGACGGGTTACCGAAGAACGGACGTTGGTTTTGTTTTTCAGTTTTACAATTTGGTGCCTAATTTAACGGCAAAGGAAAATGTGGAGCTTGCAGCGCAAATTGTACCCGGTGCTTTAGACGCAGAAAAGGTTTTAATGGATGTTGGTTTGGCGCATCGTTTGGACAATTTTCCAGCGCAACTTTCAGGTGGTGAGCAGCAGCGTGTTGCGATTGCACGAGCACTTGCGAAGGCGCCAAAATTACTTTTATGTGATGAGCCGACTGGCGCACTTGATTATGAAACGGGGAAATCGGTATTAAAACTATTGCAAGATACGTGTCGTGAAACAAAAACAACGGTCATAGTTATTACGCATAATTCTGCGATTACACCGATTGCCGACCGTGTTATTGAAATCAACAATGCAAAGGTGCGAGACATTCGAGAAAACAAAAATCCAGTATCGATTGATAGCATCGAGTGGTAAGGAGGATTTTTGTGAATAAAAAAGCTTTATGGAAAGATATTTGGCGCGAAGTATGGAAAACAAAAAGTCGTTTCTTCTCAATCTTAGCTTTAATCATGCTAGGGGTTGCATTTTTTGCTGGTTTAAAAGCGACTGGGCCAAATATGCTATTAACAGCAGATCAGTATTATACGGACTACAACCTGACAGATGACATCGTTCAATCCACTTATGGTTTGGATGAAACGGATGAGGCAGCGCTAAAAGAGGTACCAGGCGTTAGGCGAGTTGAAATGCAATACACTGCAGATTTACTTTTGAAGCAAAATAAAGCGGTGATGCGCCTTTATTCATATACCGAAGCGCAAAAGATTAACCAATATCAAGTAGAAGCTGGTCGCCTCCCTAAAAAGTCGGGTGAAGTTGCACTTGATGCGACAAAGGCGATGAAAAAAGACTTTAAAATCGGAGACGAGATTACTTTTGTTAAAAATAATGGCGCCAAGCCAAACGATACGCTAAAGCGTAACACATACAAGGTGGTCGGTTTTGTGAACACGCCCATGTTTATTGAAACGAGCGGGCGTGGAACAAGTTCAATTGGAAAAGGGAAGACGGATGCCATTGCCGTTGTGCCAAAGCAAGATTTCAATATGCCAGTTTATACACAGGCCAATTTGACATTTACGAATACGTCTTTTGAAAAGGCTTTTTCAGATGCATATAATGATGCAGCAGATACGAATAAAAAACAAATTGAAAAGGTCTTAGATGACCAAATAGATAAACGTTTTGCTAAAGTCCAAAAGGAAGCAGAAACTAAAATAGCTCTGGGCGAACAAAAGTTGCGTGATGGACGTGCTGAGCTAGCAGAAAACCAAGCAAAACTAAATGAGGCAAAGCAGGAGATAGACAGTGGTTTTTCTACGTATGAAGCTTCGAAGGCAAAATTTGATGCGCAAATGGTTGCGAGTACGAGTGAACTTGCGGCAGGGCGCGAAAAATTGCGCATTGTACAGCAAAATATAAAAGATGCCAAGGCGAAAATCTCAACGGGTGAACTGGAAAGCGAACAAGCGCGGGCAAAACTTACGGCCACAAAGTCCCAACTAGACGCTTCGCAAGTCGAACTCGGTGAAAAACGTAAGTCGCTTAGTATGCTCTATGGGCAGGAATTTATTGCGGCAAATCAAAAGTTGACGACAGAGCGGACAAAATTAGATGCAGCAGAAAAAAAGCTAGCGACGAAGCAAGGTGAATTAAGTGAGGCAAAAGTGAAACTTGCAGCTTTTGAGAAGGAATATGCGGCAGGTGTTGCGGAATTAAATTCTGGCGACGAAAAACTTCGTGCTGGGCGTGAAGCGGGTGAGCGCGAATTAAATGCTACTCTTGCGAAATTAAATGCTGGTCAGATCGAATATGAAGCGAATTTGGCGAAGTTTAATACGGAAAAGAAAAAAGCGGAATCTGAAATGGCAGATGCTGAACAGAATTTGCAAATTGCGAAGGAAAATCTGGCGGATATAGCAAAACCGAAATATTATGTACTTGACCGTTCTAGTTATCCGGGTTACAACGAATATTACGAAAACACAGAACGCTTGACGTCACTTTCCACAGCTTTTCCTGCTTTCTTCTTCCTAATTGCTGCGCTCGTTTGTTTGACAACAATGACGCGCATGGTTGAGGAGCAGCGAACGTTTATTGGGACTTACAAAGCGCTCGGATACAATAATATGGATATTATGAAGAAGTTTCTTGTTTATGGTTCGCTCGCTAGTTTGGTGGGCACGATTATGGGGCTTCTCATTGGCTTTCAATTATTCCCAAATGTTATTTTTAATGCTTACGGGACGATGTATGAAATGCCTCCTATTGAAATTACCTTTTATCCAAGCTATAGTCTCATTGCACTAATTGTTGCACTTGTTTGTACAACTGTAACGGCCTTTGTTGCTTGCTATGCGGAACTAAAAGCAAGTGCAGCCACACTAATGCGTCCGAAGTCACCTAAAAAAGGAAAGCGCATTTTACTTGAGCGAGTCACGCCAATATGGAAGCGAATGCGTTTTTCTGACAAAGTAACTGCACGCAACATTTTCCGTTATAAGCAGCGTATGCTGATGACAGTTATCGGGGTTGCGGGTTGTACGGCACTTATTTTGACTGGTTTTGGTTTGCGCGACTCGATTAGTGATATTGCAACGCTTCAATACGGCAACATTATGAAATACGATGCACTTGTTTCGCGAGATACTACGGCAACGAAAACGCAAAATACAGAATATGAGAAACTAATGGAAAACACAAATATTGCTGAACGGAAAAAAGCTGCCCTTCATGCCATGGATGCGATTCAAAAGGGGAGAAATCAAAGCGTTAACGTAACCGCATTTGAGTCGACAACTGATCTAGCTGATTTCATTGTTTTACGCGACCGGAAAACACACGCTTCTTTGCCACTTTCAAATAATGGTGTCGTAATCACGGAAAAGCTTGCGGATTTATTTGATTTACAAGCTGGGGATACGCTAGTCGTTCGAGATGCAAATAATGACGAACATCGAATGAAAGTAAGCGGAATTACCGAAAATTATGCCGGACACTATGCGTATATGACAAAATCCTACTACACGAAAATCTTTCATGAGGAGCCAAAATACAACACCGACCTACTAAACCTAAAAGATACGTCACAAAAAACCGAGAATCTTTTTGCAGAAAAACTCATTGATGATGGTGCTGCACTTCAAGTCACCTATTCAAACACGATTAGTTCGCTACTAACAGATACATTAAACAGCTTAAATGTTGTAATGGTCGTATTAATTGTTTCAGCAGCAATTTTAGCCTTCATTGTGCTGTACAATCTGACAAATATTAATGTTTCTGAACGAATACGTGAACTATCAACCATTAAAGTACTAGGCTTCTATCCAAAAGAAGTGACCATGTACGTCTACCGTGAGAATATCATTTTAAGCATGATGGGGATTTTAGGCGGCTTTGTATTAGGCTTTTTCTTACACCAATATGTGATTACAACTGCAGAAATCGATAATATGATGTTTAGTCCGACAATTAGATGGCCAAGTTATTTGTATTCTGCCATCTTGACCCTTGTTTTTTCCACAATTGTTATGCTTGTCATGCATATGAAACTCAAACGTATTGACATGATTGAAGCATTGAAATCAGTAGAATAAAGAATGAGCTGGCCCATTTTGCGCTAGCTCATTCTTTTTATTTTACTTTTTAAAAGAAGTAGCGTATATTAAATTTAGTTCAGGGGGTGAATCATTATGGATGAGAAGCAAATTAATCGTTTTGTAAATAGTTACATGCGTACATATATTTTTGCTTTTAAAAAAGTAAATCAAGCGATTGAAAATGTTCATTTTGAACAGAAAACGATTTCTGTTGAGCAGTTTTTCGTTTTGCGAGAGCTCGCGCAAAACGGGAATACAAGCGCAACCGAACTTTCAAATTCATTGAACGTAAATAAAAGTGCGATTTCTGCTAAAATTCATAATTTAGAGGAAAAAGGTTTCCTCGTGCGCACTGAAAATCCTACCGATCGACGTGCGATAATGCTTCATATTTCAGAAAGTGGGAATACTATTTTTAAACTGTGCGAAATGGAATTGAAGAGCCTTGTTTATAAGTGGTTGCAACAACTTGGTGATGAGGACGCGGAATTGTTTATGAACTTATATGATAAAGTGATTGATTCAGTTGTTATGACGCAGGTAAGGAGGGAAAAAGTATGATGAATTGGGTCATGAAATTAAGATGGGGCATCTTGGTCGCTTGGATTGCTGCAGCAGCTATCTTGATACTAGTTGCACCAAGTATGCCAGATCTTGTTCGTGAAAAAGGGGAATTAAAACTGCCAGACGGCTACCCGTCGACCATGGCAACAGAGCTTCAGAAAAAGCATAATCCAGATCGTAAAGGGGAAGCTTACATCGCCGTTTATACATCAGAAACAAAACTTACAAACAAAGACTTTGATAATATTGAAAAATCACTGGACTCAATCAAAGCGGATAAAGAACAGTTACACGTCACCGAAGTTCTTGACAGTTTTGATACGCCAGAATTAAAGGATCAATTTTTATCGAAAGATGGCAAGACGCTTGTCGCAACTTTGACGGTCGACGCAGGCGACACACCGGTAAAAGAAATTCGTGCTGATTTAGACAAAAAAATGAGTGTAAAAGGTGTTGACACGTATTTAACGGGTAATGCGCTCATTCAAGAGGACGTTGTGCAAGGTTCAGAGGATGGTTTACATAAAACAGAAGGTATAACCGTAATCTTTATCCTCGTCGTGCTGTTTCTCGTGTTCCGTTCAGTTATCGCTCCGTTCATTCCACTTGTAACCGTTGGAATTAGTTATTTAGCGGCGCAAAGTGTAGTTGCTTTTCTCGTGCAATACTTAAATTTCCCGGTTTCTACATATACACAAATCTTCATGGTTTGTATTATGTTCGGGATTGGAACCGATTATTGTATTCTCTTGATGAGTCGGTTTAAAGAAGAGGTTGGTAGTGGACTTTCTGTTCGCGAAGCCGTAATCGAAACTTACCGTACAGCTGGGCGAACGGTGATTTATAGTGCCATTGCTGTTCTTGTCGCCTTTCTTTCCCTATACTTTGTACAATTTGACTTATATCGCTCAGCGGTTGCTGTTGGTGTTGGTATCATTGTACTTATGCTAGCAATATATACGCTCGTACCATTTTTCATGGCGACACTTGGGCGGCACCTTTTCTGGCCGCTTAATAAAAATATTGAGCATAAAGAAAATAAACTATGGGGCGCTGCTGGGACTTTAGCATTTCTACGACCATTTGTTGCATTACTTATCGTTGGGCTTATTACAATCCCACCAATCATTATGCATACGGGCGAAGAGAGCTTTAACTCCCTTGATGAAATTAGCGATAAATATCCATCCAAAAAAGGCTTTGAGATTGTATCAGATAGCTTTGGCGCAGGTCAAGTAGCTCCAACACAAATTTATCTAGAAAATGACGATAACATGAAAACGAGCGAATATATCGCGTTAATAGAAAACATCTCGGCAGACCTCGCTAATTTAAAAGGAGTCGACATGGTGATGAGCGCCTCACGGCCGGCTGGAAAACGGCTTGATGATTTATATGTAAAAAATCAGGCTGACGCACTAAATCAAGGTGTCGGAAAAGCAAACGACGGCATTGGTGAAATCAAAAATGGGCTTGATGAGGCGAGCTCCGAGATGAGTAAATCGGGGCCGGCGTTAAATTCCGCCATTTCAGGTGTCGATGCACTTCAATCAGGAACAAGCGAAACAAAAGCGGGCGTATCTAAACTTGAAAGTGCTTTAGTGCAAATCCAATCCGGAATTGAGAGCGGCGCAAGCGGAGCAGGTGAACTCGAAGCTGGTGTTAAAACGGCGCGTTCAGAGCTTACGAAACTTCAAAATGGGCAAACGCAACTTTTAGCTGGTTACAAGGAAGTTCAGGCGAATTTGCAGAAAATCTCGGATCAACTTTCCAGTATGCAAAACACAGACGGTTCAGCGATTGATACCTCTATGCTTACAAATCAAATTAAAAAAATTGGTGACTCACTTCAAGCATTTGCAGCGGCACACCCACAAGCGGCTCAAAATCCGGAATTTAATCAACTGGTTCAAGATGTACAGGGACTAGAAACGGCTGGAACTCAGTTTAAATCGGAAATCGGGCAGCAGATGGCACAAATTAAAACGCAAATGGAACAATTGAATGCAGGCATTGCCGCGCTTTCAGATGCGATGCAACAACTGAACGCGCAGTCTGAACAGATTTCAAACGGACTTAGCCAGTTTAATAGTGGTTTGGCGGCAATTGAAACGGGTCTCTCTAGCCTCGAATCAGGCCTAAATCAAGCGGCAGCGGGGCAGGAACAAGTTGTCAGTCAGATGCCGCAAATTGAATCAGCGCTCACTCAAATTGAACAGGGGCAAGGAAGTTTGAAAGACGGCTTTTCAAAAATGAGTGGACAAATTGGTCAACTTTCGACTGGATTAGAAGCGAGTGTTAACGGACTTAACGAAGTGCAAAACGGGCTTACAAGTGCAAGCGGGCTTGTTGGTGAATGGGCTGAGGCACCGTACTCGGAGTCAGGTGTATTTGTCCCTGATGCGCTTCTTCAGGATGAAACGTATGAAAGAGCGCTAAGCCAATATATTTCTAGTGACGGGAAACTTGCGACAATTAATGTCGTATTAACGAAAAACCCATATTCCAATGCGGCGATGGATTCCATTGATGATATTAATGCACAACTAGATGCAAGTTTAAAAGGCACAAAATTAGAAAATGCGAATATTGGTATTGGAGGCATGACAAGTACAAACTATGATACGCGTGATATGTCAACAGCTGATTATCATCTAGTAGTTATTTTAGTTCTCGTCAGTGTTTTTGTGACCCTAGTCATTTTACTCCGTTCGCTTGTGATGCCACTTTATCTTGTCGGCTCTATCGTGCTAACGTATTACGCAGCGCTTGGCTTTACGGAAATTATTTTCACAAGAATTTTTGATTACAACGGCCTAACATGGGCGACGCCATTCTTTGGCTTTGTCGTGCTCGTTGCACTTGGGATTGATTATTCCATCTTCCTTATGAGTCGTTTCAACGAATATGCAGGTATGCCTATTAAAGATCGTATGATTTTGACGATGAAAAATATGGGCGGTGTTATTTTCTCTGCGGTCCTCATTCTAGGCGGAACTTTTGCTGCGATGATGCCCGCTGGTGTGCTTTCGCTTCTTGAAATTGCGACAGTCGTCTTAATTGGGCTTATCCTATACGCCTTTGTCGTCTTACCACTATTTGTTCCGGTCATGGTCAAACTATTTGGTCGTAGCAACTGGTGGCCGTTCATACCGACAAAAGGTGAACGACACGAAGAACGTTAAAACAAAAGCAAAAATCAAGCTGAGAGGTCATTTTTAGAATGGCTTCAGCTTGATTTTTGCTTTTTAATTTGGCAACATGTATCTATTTTAGCTATAATAAAAAGAATAAAACAGATAGATGGAGGCATAAAATATGATTCAACTGGGAAATGATTGGGATGAACTTTTAGACAGCGAGTTTCAAAAAGAGTATTACTTAAGACTCCGCGACTTTTTAAAATATGAATATGGTTCGCGGCAAATCTATCCAGATATGTATTCAATTTTTAATGCGCTCAAATATACGTCTTATGCTGATACGAAAGTTGTCATTTTAGGTCAAGACCCGTACCACGGCGCGAATCAGGCGCATGGGCTTTCTTTTTCCGTACAAAAAGGAATTCCTACTCCGCCGTCACTACAAAATATTTATCTAGAGCTCGAGCAGGATTTAGGTTGTTTGATTCCAAATAATGGCTATTTAAAACCGTGGACAGATCAAGGCGTACTTTTGTTAAACACTGTTTTGACTGTTCAGGCAGGGCGAGCAAATTCGCATCATAATCGCGGATGGGAAGTGCTAACAGACAAAATCATTGAACTTTTAAATAAAAAAGAAGACCCCGTCGTTTTTATACTTTGGGGAAAAAATGCAAAACAAAAACAAGCCGTGCTCACAAATCCGAATCACCTCATACTCACAAGTTCGCATCCAAGCCCGTACTCAGCGAACTATGGCTTTTTCGGGTCTAAACCGTTTTCCAAGACGAATCAATACCTCACCCAACACGGCGTAACGCCAATAAACTGGCAGATTCCAAACCTATAAATTTTGCCTGATTTCTTCATAACTTAGCGAGTCGCTTTGCTTTTTCTGTGTTGGCAAAATGTTTTTTCGTATATTTTTCCAAAGTAGCTTCTCCGTATGTTTTAATAATTTGAGCAGCAACTTGGTCAACTTTTGCGCCAGCGCCTTTTGTAAGAGGTGTGTGGAGTTCCTGCTCCATTTCTTTAAATGCTTCGACAAACTTATAGCGCGCGATAATCGATGCGGCAGCGACCGATAGATGAAGGCCTTCTGCTTTGGTGGCGAAATAAACATTTTCACGAACGACATCTTGTTCTTTCGCTAAGTAGCGATAGTAGGTGTTTTTTTCGGCAAATTGATCGATTAAAATGGCTTCTGGCTGTTCTGGCCACATGCGACGCAAGACATTCCCAAGCGCTCGGTTATGTAGCATGGCTTTCATCTGCCCTTGATTCATTCCCGCATCGATGAGTTCATTATACTTTGTGTTTGGACAAAGCAGGACACTATGCGAGATAATAGGCATGATTTTTTCGGCAATACGGCAAATTTCAGGATCTTTCATTGCTTTTGAGTCTTTAACACCAAGCGATGTGAGTAGTGGCATTTGTTCTTTCTTCACATAAGCCGCACAAACGGTAATCGGGCCGAAAAAATCTCCCGTGCCGACTTCATCAGAGCCTAAAACATTTTTTTGTGCAAAGCCAGAAGGTAACGGATTGGTCGCTACTTTAGGCGCTTGTTTTGAAAGCGTCTGCCCCCATTTTGCCGCTTCATTTTCACCGCCTGCTCCTTGAAACATGACTTTTCCCGATTTATAGGCAGTTATTGAAACACTTCCTTTTTTTGCAGAAAAAACTGCGCCAGGAGGGAGTTTTGCGTTAAGATGTGTAGCGTATACCCGTTTCATCTCCGCTAATTGATTGGTTGCTACTTGAATTACTGTATTTGCGATAAGTCTTCTTCCTCTCACATTTGGTCAATCGTATTGTAACATAATTTGAAGGACACCAAAACAGTTTTAAGACTAGAGGCTGATTATTTAGAAATTAGAAGCAATGCCTTTTCATGGAACGCTTTTCATGATAATATGAATTTACGAGAGCGGTTTAAAAATGCGAGGTAAGGAGAGGAACAGAGTGGCAGAAAATGAAAAAAATAGAATTACAACATCCATTTACGGACGTGATTATACGATTATAGGCTCTGAACCGACCGAGCATTTACAACACGTTGCGCATTTAGTGGATGCGAAAATGCATGAGATTAATGCTCAAAATCGTGCGTTAGATAGTGGGCGATTAGCTGTCTTGACGGCTATTAATGCTACTCATGATTATGTGTTGTTAGAAGAAAAATACAATGCGCTAAAAAATGAATTAGCGAGATTTAAAGGAAGAGATGTATGATTGTAAATATTATCATTATTATTTTACTTATAGGTGGTTTTTTCACCGGTTACCGAAATGGATTTATTAGGCAACTCGTTGTCACATTAGGTTATTTTTTATCTTTCTTTGTGGCCTATCATTATTTCTCAGACCTAGCGCCGCATTTAAGTTTTATACCATATCCAGGAACGGATGCAACAGATTCTGTTTATAAGTTGCTTGAAGTCTTGCATACAGAAGAAGCTTACTATAATGCAATTGCCTTTATTATTATATTTTTAGCGGCGATTATTATTGTTCATATGATAAGTTCACTGATCGGAAATCGTACAAAAATCCCTGTCATTAGCCAAGTAAATGGTTTAATCGGAGGGGTTCTAGGTGTTATAGCCATCTATTTATTTATCTTTGTTGTCCTATATTTAACGGCTATTTTCCCAGCCGAATGGGCAGAAAACTTAATTCATAGCTCAAGTATTTCAGAATGGATACTTGAAAATACGCCTATCCTTTCTGAACGCTTTTATGACTGGATGACAGGCGTCTTACCTGAATAACCTAAATTGACCAGCTGAAAAAGCTGGTCTTTTTAAGAAAAGCCACATAAGAGGTGATGATTGTGACAAAAAGTAAAAAAGATGTTATTCGTTTGCTTGAGGAAATAGCGCTTTATATGGAATTAAAAGGGGAAAATGCCTTTAAAACTTCGGCATTTAGAAAAGCGGCCCAAAGCATTGAACTTGATGATCGGAGTTTGAATGAAATAGATGATATTACGAAGCTTTCTGGAATTGGAAAAACAACAGGAAGTATTATCACGCATTTTCTAGCGACTGGAGAATCGCCTGAACTAGAAGCACTAAAAAAAGAGGTGCCAGCTGGTCTTGTCCCGCTTTTAGATGTGCAAGGACTTGGAGGCAAAAAAATAGCGCGTCTATATCATGAACTAGGTGTTACGGATAAAGTTTCGCTTTTAGAAGCGGCTGAAAAAGGGCAGATTGCTGCACTTTCTGGTTTTGGACAAAAATCGGTCGATAAAATGGTAGAAGGGGTCAAGGCTTTAGGCGATCGCCCTGAGCGCTATCCCATTAAAGAAGTGCTCCCTGTCGCAAAGCAAGTGGCAGAGTTTCTAAAAGGCATAACTGAAATTGAAACGTATCAGGAAGCTGGAAGTTTACGACGCTTACGGGAAACAATTAAGGATTTGGATTTTGTGATTGCGACAAAGGAAATCGAAAAAGTACGCGAAAAATTGCTTTCTTTCGAATTAATTGACGAAGTAATCGGTGCAGGAGATACGAAAGTTTCGGCAGAGCTAGATGCGGGAATTAAAATCTCGATTGATTTTCGTTTAGTGGAGCCAAAGTTTTTCGCGACGACACTTCACCATTTCACAGGCTCAAAAGAACATAATATTAAAATGCGTCAAATTGCGAAGGAAAAATCTGAAAAAATTAGCGAATATGGTGTGATGAAATCAGATGAAAATCTTGTTTTTGAATCTGAGGCGGCTTTTTTTAAGCATTTTGGTTTACCTTTTATTCCACCTGAGGTGAGACGTGATGGTACAGAAGTGGGACGAATTGTAAAGGAACATTCTTTCGTGCAGTTAGCAGATATTCGTGGTGATTTGCATATGCACTCAACTTGGTCAGACGGCGCTCATTCCATTTCGGAAATGATAGAAGCATGTATTCAAAAAGGGTATGAATATATGGTGATAACAGACCACGGTAAATTTTTACGTGTTGCTAATGGCTTAAATGAAGAGCGACTCAAAAAACAAACGGAGGAAATTCGAAAAATTGCAGTGAAATATCCTGAAATTGATATTTATCATGGTGTAGAAATGGATATTTTAACTGATGCCACGCTTGATTTTTCAGATGAAACCTTAAGCGAGCTCGATTTTGTGATTGCATCGATTCATTCGGGATTTTCAGGGTCGGAAAAAGAGATTATGAAGCGTCTTACGGTAGCCGTAGAAAATCCGTATGTTCGCTTAATCGCGCACCCAACTGGACGCGTAATTGGCAGGCGCAACCCGTATTTAGTCAATATGGAAGAACTCGTTAAATTGGCGCAAGGAACTGGTACTGCACTTGAATTAAACGCGAATCCAGAGCGTCTTGATTTAAACGCAGAACATTTACAACTTGCAAAAGAAAATCATGTGAAAATTGCCATTAATACAGATGCGCACGATATACGCCATTTAGATTTTATGGAACTTGGCGTACGTGCAGCTACAAAAGGTTGGCTTGCAAAAGAGGATGTTATCAATACAATGACAAAAGAAGCCTTTAAGCAATTTTTGCATAAGAAATAAAGGAATGAAAAAAATATGGAGAAAAAAGTTGAACAGGTTTTAGAGTTTGATAAGATAAAAAAATTACTGGAACCATTTGCTGTTTCCGCACTTGGTGAGGAGGCAATTCGAAGCTTAAAGCCTGAAACTTCACTGGCAATGGTTCAAAAAATGCAAAGTGAAACAGAAGAAGGCGCTAAGATTATTCGCTTAAAAGGAAGTGCGCCAATTACAGGCTTGAGCGATGTAGCAAAGCACCTAAAGCGTTTAGAAATCGGTGGAGATTTAAACGGCCTTGAAGTCTACCAGGTGGGGAGTAACTTGCGTGTCAGTCGGCTAATGAAAAATTTTATGGACGATTTAGAAGAAATTGGCGTCTCATTGCCACTGTTATTCGAGCTTGCTAAAGAGATTTTAGTATTGCGTGAGGTGGAAGAAGAAATCAATTTGACAGTTGATGAAGCTGGTTATATTTTGGATACGGCAAGTGAAACGCTTCGTTCTGTTCGATCTTCGCTTTTGCGTACGGAAGGTCGCGTACGTGAAAAATTGGAAAGCTTACTGCGCGACAGAAATGCAGCTACAATGCTAAGTGACGCGATTATTACGATTCGAAATGACCGTTATGTCATTCCCGTAAAGCAAGAATATCGTAGTCACTACGGTGGTGTCATTCACGACCAATCGGCTTCAGGTCAAACACTATTCGTTGAGCCGCAAAGTGTTGTTGATTTAAATAACGAACGCCGTGCACTCCAAGCAAAGGAAAATCAAGAAATTGAGCGCATTCTAGCCGAAATATCAGCGAAACTGGCTGAGTATATTCAGGAAATCCATCATAATTCTTACATTTTAGGGAGATTTGACTTTATTTTGGCTAAAGCAAGATTTGGGAAGTCACTAAAAGCGATTACACCTCACTTGAATGAAGAAGGCTTAACCCAATTGTATGCGGCTAGACACCCACTTTTAGACCCAGATCATGTGGTTTCAAATGATATTTTATTAGGTGATGGCTATTCTGCCATTGTAATTACGGGACCCAATACTGGTGGGAAGACGATTACGCTAAAAACGCTAGGTCTTCTTACGATTATGACGCAAGCTGGGCTACAAATTCCGGCACAGGAAGAGTCGATGGTTGCCATTTATGATGATGTGTTTGCAGATATTGGGGATGAACAGTCGATTGAGCAAAGTTTGAGTACATTTTCTTCGCATATGACCAATATTGTTTCGATTTTAAAGAAAATGAATCATCGTTCACTGGTTCTGTTTGATGAGCTTGGTGCGGGAACGGACCCGCAAGAAGGGGCCGCACTTGCGATTGCCATTTTAGATGAGGTTGCAAAGCGTGGTGCAAGTGTCGTTGCGACAACCCATTATCCAGAATTAAAAGCATATGGATACAATCGATCTTTTGCAACAAATGCATCGGTTGAATTTAATGTGGAAACGCTAAGCCCGACATATAAATTGCTTATTGGTATCCCTGGACGAAGCAATGCGTTTGAAATTTCTCGCCGTTTGGGGCTTGATGCGGGTGTCATTGATGGTGCTAGGGCGCTTGTTGATACGGAAAGTGCCGATTTAAATGAAATGATTTCAAGTCTGGAAGAAAAACGCAATTTAGCTGAAAAAGAGTATGATGAAGCGGTCGAAATTGCTCGTGATGCCGAAAAACTTTTGAAAGACTTACAAAAAGAAATTAAGACGTATTATGCGCAAAAAGAGAAGTTACTTGAGCGCGCAAATGAAAAGGCAAACGAAGTTGTAGAAGCGGCTGAATTGGAAGCAGAATCTATCATTCGGGAGCTTCGGGAACTACAACTTCGGGGGGCAGCAGGCGTTAAGGAACATGAGTTGATTGATGCAAAAACACGTCTTGCTGGCGCAAAACCGAAAACTATTCAAAAAAATGTTGTTCATCCTGTCAAAAAAGTGGCACATAACTATCAGGAGGGAGACGCTGTCCGGGTGCTCTCTTTAGGCCAAAAAGGTGTGCTTTTAGACAAACTAAGCGAAAAGGAATGGAACGTGCAAATTGGGATTATTAAAATGAAAATAAAAGAAACCGATTTGGAATTTATTCAGCCTGAAAAGCCGAAAAAACAGCGCGTAGTGACAAATGTTCGAAATACAGAACCGGTTCGTGCCGAACTTGATCTTCGTGGTATGCGTTATGAGGATGCACTTTTTGAGGTGGATAAATATATTGATGAGGCGTTGCTTGCTGGTTATCCGCGTGTTGCAATTATTCACGGGAAAGGAACGGGAGCGCTTAGAACGGGCGTCACCGATTTTTTGAGAAACCATCGTATGGTGAAAAGCATTCGTTTTGGTGATGCGGCTGAGGGCGGTAATGGCATTACGATTGCAGAATTGAAGTAGTGAGCAAAAAAATAGCTCTATATATCTAGCTGATGCTATACTAAGTATACAAATTGTGTTAGGAGTTGAAACAGGCATGGCTAATATACTTGAAATTACCGATGCAAATTTTGAACAAGAAACAAATGAAGGTCTAGTGCTTACAGATTTCTGGGCAACTTGGTGTGGTCCTTGCCGCATGGTTGCGCCAGTTTTAGAAGAAATTGCAAATGAACGAGGCGAAAGTTTGAAAATCGTCAAAATGGATGTAGATGAAAATCAAGAAACGCCAAGTAAATTTGGTGTTATGAGCATCCCAACTCTTCTTATTAAAAAAGACGGCAAAGTAGTAGATACAATTATTGGTTTCCGTCCAAAAGAAGAGCTTGATGAAGTCATTAATAAATATGTATAAAGCTACCAAATTATGGTAAAATGAAGGCATCGCAAATTTTGCGGTGTCTTTTGTATGATAAGGAGTTGATCAAATGGTATCTGCACACCTGCAAAATAAATTAGCACTTCTGCCTGATCAGCCAGGTTGCTACTTAATGAAAGATAAACAAGGAACTATCATTTATGTGGGCAAAGCCAAGGTACTTAAAAATCGTGTGCGTTCCTACTTCACTGGCGCAAACGACATCAAAACGCAGCGTTTAGTCCAAGAGATAGAGGATTTTGAATATATTGTAACAAGCTCGGATGTAGAGGCACTTCTCCTTGAGATTAACTTGATCAAAAAGCATGATCCACGCTTTAATATCCGCTTAAAAGATGATAAAACCTATCCTTTTATTAAAATTACGAATGAAAGGCACCCGCGTCTTATTATCACAAGACAAGTCAAAAAAGACAAAGGGAAGTATTTTGGTCCATATCCGAATGTATACGCCGCAAATGAAGTAAAAAAAATATTAGATAGGCTATATCCGCTTCGCAAATGCACAACCTTGCCGAATAAAGTTTGTTTATACTACCATTTAGGCCAGTGTTTGGCGCCGTGCGTTTTTGAAGTTGACCAAGCTACCTATAAAAAAATGTCTGACGAAATTGTCAGCTTCTTAAATGGTGGCTATAAAGAGGTCAAAAAAGAATTGGCTTTGAAAATGGAAGAGGCAGCGACTGACATGCAATTTGAGAAAGCAGCCGAGTTTCGTGATCAAATTACAGCGATTGAAACGACGATGGAAAAACAAAAAATGACGATGAATGATTTTGTAGATCGTGACGTATTTGGTTACGCCATTGACAAGGGCTGGATGTGTGTTCAAGTTTTCTTCATTCGCCAAGGAAAATTGATCGAACGTGATGTATCGCAATTTCCATTTTATACAGAAGCAGAAGATGATTTTTTGACATTTATTGGTCAGTTTTATCAAAAAGCGAACCATATTCCACCAAAAGAAATCTATTTACCTGATGATATTAATCATGAGGCAGTACAAGCACTTTTACCCGATACGAAAATCATCGTACCAAAACGAGGAAACAAAAAAGATCTTGTAAAATTAGCATATAAAAATGCCAAAATTGCACTAAATGAGAAATTTATGATGCTCGAACGAAATGAAGAACGAACAGTCGGCGCTGTTGAAAAATTAGGGGAACAAATGGGTATCCCCACGCCTTCTCGTATTGAAGCTTTCGACAATTCCAATATTTACGGGACTGATCCAGTTTCTGCGATGGTAACATTTTTAGATGGGAAACCAAGCAAAAATGATTATCGCAAATATAAAATTAAAACGGTCGAAGGACCTGATGATTATGCAACGATGCGTGAAGTTGTACGAAGACGATACTGGCGCGTGTTAAAAGAGGGCTTACCACTACCAGATTTAATTTTAATTGATGGTGGAAAAGGGCAAATCGATAGTGCCAAAGATGTATTAATCAATGAACTAGGGCTCGATATTCCCGTTGCTGGACTTGCTAAAGATGATAAACACAGAACGAGCCAGCTCTTATTTGGAGATCCGCTCGAAATCGTTCCTCTTGGAAGAAATAGCCAAGAATTTTACTTGTTGCAACGCATTCAAGATGAAGTCCACCGTTTTGCTATCACTTTTCACAGACAACTACGCAGTAAATCTGGTTTCCAGTCTATTTTAGACGGTATTAAAGGGGTCGGTCCTGGTCGTAAAAAGAAAATACTCAGTCATTTTGGCTCGATGAAAAAAATTAAAGCCGCATCGGTTGAAGAACTTATGGAAAGTGGAATTCCAAAACAAGTGGCGGAAGCCGTCTATCAAAAAGTTCGCGATGTTAATGAAAAGTTAGCTGAAAAAAAAGAATAGAGGGGAATTAAATGGGTCTAGTCGTTTTAAAATTTGGCGGAACTTCGGTAAGTTCTGTTGATAAAATAAAAAAAACAGCCGCACAGGCAATTCGTGAATATGAAAAAGGGCATCAAGTGATTGTCGTTGTATCTGCAATGGGGAAATCTACGGATAAACTTGTACAAATGGCAGAAGAAATTTCCAAAACGCCTAGTAAACGCGAAATGGATGTACTACTTTCAACCGGTGAACAAGTAACAATTGCCCTTCTCTCCATCGCGCTTCAAGAAACCGGGCAGCAGGCAGTTTCCTTTACTGGTTGGCAAGCGGGAATTGAAACGGAAGAAGTACACAGCAATGCCCGAATTTTAGATATCGAAAGGGAAAAAATTAGCAGTGCACTTCAGGCAGGAAAAATTGTCATTGTTGCGGGTTTCCAAGGTGTGACACAAAGCGGTGAAATTACAACACTTGGTCGCGGTGGCTCCGATACAACGGCAGTTGCGCTTGCGGCCGAGTTTAGAGCCGAAAAATGTGCGATATGTACAGATGTGGACGGCGTATATACAACAGATCCGAGATTTATTAAAAAAGCAAAAAAACTAACACAATTAACATACGATGAAATGTTGGAGCTTGCGAATTTAGGGGCTGGTGTGTTACATCCGCGTTCTGTAGAATACGCAAAAAATTTTAAAATTCCGCTTGAGGTGCGGCTAAGCCACGGGGTGGAAAATGGAACGATGATTGAGGAGGAGATTTATGTGGAAAGTGCAAAAGTAGTTCGCGGCATCGCGTTTGAAGACCAAATAACACGTGTGACCATTCATTGGAGCGAAAAAGAAAATATGCGTGTTTCCAAGGTGTTTTCTGAACTGGCAAAAAATAATATTGATGTGGATATTATTATTCAAGGTATTACTGGACTGGGACACGGCAATCTTTCCTTCACAATTAAATCGGCATCGCTTTTAAATACACTCGCAGTTCTTGAAAATAAAAAAGCGGAAATCCAATATGAAAAGCTTGAATCTGAACAACAATTAGCTAAAGTTTCCATTGTTGGTTCTGGCATGGTATCAAATCCTGGTGTAGCTGCCAGAATGTTTGAAGCGCTCACGGAAAATGATATAGCCATTAAAATGATTAGCACATCGGAAATTAAAGTCTCTACTGTTGTACCAGAACGCAAAATGGTCGAAGCTGCCCAAGTTTTGCATAATACGTTTGAATTAGAAAACTAAGTGAATAAGGTTAGTTTCTATCACACTACCAATCTTTCTGCATTAGAAGATTGGTAGTGTATTTTTTTCTACTTACAAATTAAAACCCCCGCCTATCTTGGCCGAGGGTTTCATCTATGTGTCTTTTAACGAATATCACGGAATAAACCGATTACTTTTCCTAAAATCGAGACTTGATTCAAAATAATTGGCTCCATCGTGTCATTTTCGGGTTGCAAACGAAAATGATTCGCTTCTTTAAAGAAACGTTTACAAGTTGCTTCGTCTTCGTCAGTCATCGCCACAACAATTTCACCATTAGTCGCATTGCTTTGCTTGCGGACTATCACTTTATCTCCGTCTAAAATACCAGCATTAATCATACTTTCACCATCAATTTCTAACATGAAAATATCTTTTTCACCAGCCGCCATGCTTTCAGGTAGTGGGAAGTATTCATCAATATTTTCAATTGCTGTAATTGGCATACCAGCAGTAACTTTTCCAATTAATGGAATATTTACAACAGCAGGAGTAGGAACATCATCTTCCATTGATAAAATTTCAATCGCACGAGGTTTTGTAGGATCGCGTCGAATAAGTCCTTTTGTTTCTAAACGAGCAAGATGGCCATGGACAGTTGAGCTTGAAGCTAAACCAACAGCCTCACCAATTTCTCGAACAGACGGCGGATACCCTTTGTCTTTAACTTCAGATTTTATAAATTCATATATATCTTGTTGACGTTTCGATAATTTCATGGTTTTCACCCCGTTATATTAATTAGTTGATACCACCAGTATAGCAAATGTTTTTTAGATATGCAAACAAAGGTTCGATTTTTTTATTGACAAAAACGAACGGGCGTTCTATAATGATAAAAAAGCGAACATATATTCCGTTGGAGGGGATTCAGATGACTTTGAAATTATTTTGGGATAAATACTATATTGCGATTATTTTTGTTGTAGCTTCTGTACTTATGGGGTTAACATTATTATTTTATGCAAGTGCAACGAATGAAAATAAATATTCAACAATTGATGTAGCATCTGGAGATTCATTATGGGTTCTTGCGGATGAGCATGCGAAAAAAGCAAACATGGATAAAATGACTTTTATTAAGTGGGTGGAAAAAGAAAATCATTTAACTAACAATTCATTAAAAGCAGGGGATGAAATTGTTATTCCGGTGAAGAAAAATGAATTCAAGCAAGACTCTACAATTCAATTGGCCAATGAGTAAGTAATTTCGTCTGTTTTTCATTCTTTGTGTGTGCCAAAAATTTATTTGGTTGCAATCAGTCGCAACGAACTGTTTTACATTTTATGCTATAATAAAAGAAACACATTGATGAATAGGATGAAATTTATGTTGGAAAAAATGAAAATTAATCGAATTAATGAACTTTCTCGTAAGAAAAAATCAGTTGGCTTAACGACTGATGAAAAAATAGAGCAGGAACAATTGCGCAAAGAATATTTGAAATCATTTCGAACACATATGAAAGGCACTATAGAAAATACGACGATATTAGATCCGAATGGAAATGATATTACACCGTCCAAAGTGAAGCAAATGCGCAAAAAAAGAAAATAAAATGCCGAAATGAGCATAAATGAACAAACGAACAAATAATTTGATCATTTATGCTTTTTTGGTTGTGTAATTTATGTTTTAGGAATAAAATGGAGGTAGTTAAAATTTTAAACTAAGAGAGGATGTTTCATTTGTTCGATAAAACTGATCAATTAGCGATTAATACAATTCGTACCCTTTCAATGGATGCCATTCAAAAAGCAAATTCAGGTCATCCAGGTTTACCTATGGGTGCAGCACCGATGGCATATACATTGTGGTCTAAAGTTTTAAATGCTAATCCAGCTAATTCACGCTGGTTTAACCGTGACCGTTTCGTCTTATCTGCTGGACATGGTTCGATGCTTTTATACAGCTTGCTTCATTTGAGTGGCTATAAGCTAAGTCTAGATGATTTGAAAAACTTCCGCCAATGGGACAGCAAAACACCTGGACACCCTGAATACCATCATACTGACGGTGTGGATGCAACTACAGGACCGCTCGGTCAAGGTATTGCGATGGCTGTTGGAATGGCGATGGCTGAACGTCACTTAGAAGCCATGTATAACCGAGATGAATTTAAAGTTGTCGATCATTATACATATTCACTATGTGGCGACGGTGATTTAATGGAAGGTGTTTCAGCTGAGGCAGCAAGTTTAGCAGGCCATCAACAATTAGGTCGTTTGATTGTACTTTATGATTCTAATGATATTTCCTTGGACGGTGATTTAGATAAGTCTTTTTCTGAAAGTGTGAAAACACGTTTTGAAAGTTACGGCTGGGAACATTTACTTGTTAAAGATGGCAATGATACTGCTGAAATTTTAGCAGCTATTGAAAAAGCGAAACAAAATACGTCGCAACCAACTATGATTGAAGTGAAAACTGTAATTGGTTTTGGTGCTCCTAATGCGGGTACAAGTAAAGTTCATGGTGCCCCCTTAGGCGCTGATGGCGTAAAAGCAGCAAAAGCGGTATATGGCTGGGAATATGAAGAAGATTTTTATGTGCCAAATGAAGTTTATGAACGTTTTGGTAATACAATTGCTAGCCGCGGTGCAAAAGCTGAAAAAGCATGGTCGGATATGTTTGTTTCTTATAAAGAAAAATATCCAGAGCTTGCAAAACAATTGGAATATAGCCTAGATGGAAAACTGCCTGAAGGTTATGCGAATAATTTACCAAAATATGAGGTTGGTGATAAAGCGCTTGCTAGCCGAGCAACTAGTGGTGAGGCAATTAATGTGCTTGCCGAAACATTACCACAATTATTTGGTGGTTCAGCTGATTTAGCTGGTTCAAATAACACGACAATCAAAACAGACGGTGAATTTACAAAAGAAACTCCTAAAGAACGTAATATTTGGTTTGGTGTTCGCGAATTTGCGATGGGAGCGGCTTTAAATGGTATGGCTCTTCACGAAGGACTCAAAGTTTACGGTGGAACATTCTTCGTATTTTCGGATTATTTACGTGCATCTATTCGTCTTGCAGCCATCCAACACTTACCAGTAACTTACGTTTTAACGCATGATAGTATTGCAGTTGGGGAAGACGGACCAACACATGAACCGGTTGAACAATTAGCATCGCTACGTGCAATGCCTGGCTTATCAATTCTTCGTCCAGCTGATGGAAATGAAGTGAACGTGGCTTGGAAATTAGCGGTGGAATCGACAAATAAACCTCATGCATTAGTATTAACGCGCCAAGGATTGCCAGTGCTTCCAAATACAAGTAGTCTTGCTGAAGATGGGGTGCGTAAAGGAGCTTATGTTTTATCTAATGCGAAAAAAGATGTGCCTGATGCGATTTTACTTGCAAGTGGGTCTGAAGTACATCTAGCAGTAGAAGCGCAAGCTGAACTAGCTGAGAAAGGCGTTGATGTTTCTGTCGTTTCTGTACCATCATTTGACCTTTTTGAAGCGCAATCTGCTGAGTATAAAGAAAGTGTATTGCCAAATACTGTACGTAAACGCGTTGCCATTGAAATGGGCGCAAGCTTTGGTTGGGAAAGATATACGGGGCTTGACGGTAAAGTCATTGGTATTGATAAATTTGGCGCTTCTGCACCAGGTGAAACGATTATTCAGAACTATGGCTTTACTGTTGAAAATATTGTAAAAACTGTCGAAAGTTTATAATTTTCAAGGCGGATATTCGATTACTGGATGTCCGCTTTTTTCTTTTGTAAAAAAGTGTTGTTTGTCTGGCCTAAATCAAGTACAATAAAGAAGGTATATTCGTTCAAGGAGGAGAAAGAAACTATGTGGATTTACATTCTTGTTGGTCTTGTTTGCTTACTTGCAGGACTTGCTGGTGGCTTCTTTATCGCAAGACGCTACATGATGAGCTATTTAAAAAACAACCCGCCTATCAATGAGCAAATGCTTCAAATGATGATGGCACAAATGGGACAAAAACCGTCTCAGAAAAAAATTAATCAGATGATGAGCGCGATGAATAAACAAACAGAAAAAGAAACAGGAAAGAAAAAGAAAAAATAATTTTCTGTTCGCAAATTTCATTTTTTGAGAATATAAAGATCGTCCTTTTACTAAAAAGGGCGTTTTTATATGGAGAAAGGAGAGGCATATGGAACAAGTTAAGGCAGCATTAATTTTAGAACGAAGTTTAAATCGATTAGAATCAGAAGTGGAACAAACCTTATCTGGCTATGTAACGCCATTTTTAGGGGATAATTCGGATAATCGGTTAAAAATTGGCTATGCATTGTTTTTTTCGACGCGGTTTCAACGCGATATAAGGAAAAATGGTGTCATTCGGCTACTTTTGGACGAGGAGTTAGGGCATGGTGCGGAAGCGAAGGTGCTGGCTCTTTTAGGGCGGCAATTTGTGGTAGAGAATGAGGAAGATGTAGGGAGGTTGGTGCTTGCACAGCAAGCGATGGATTACGTTTTTATTCCAGAGGATTTACTGAGTTGTTCTCTTTCTGAGCTCCATCAGCTTGCGCTCGATTTACAACTTTTTATTGTTGCGGAGAAGTTAGATGGCGAAAAATTGTGAAAAAAGGTATTGTAATTCTTTTCAAGATATTGTAAAATGAAAGCGTTGCATAAAAATTAAAGGAGGTATGAGAGATGCGTAACTATGTTGGAAAATCGTTATTACTTAAAATTTCATTATTTGTACCACTCCGTACCGATTCTTTAAGAGCAAAGGGAATATATAGACCTCTCTAAGTAGGCTTTGTGCGCGGAAAAAAGATGGCAAATAATACATTTTAAGTAATAATGGGCAGAAGTGTTGTCCATTATTTTTTGTTGTCTAAAAAAAGAAAAGGAGGGGACCGCTTGAAAATTTTTAAAGATTTAGGTTGGTTTTTTAAAGAAAGAAAAATGCACTATATTTTTGGGGTTTCTATTTTATTCATCATCGCGCTTTTACAACTTATACCGCCATTTGTTATAGGGAAAGTTGTAGATGCAATAGCGGAGTCAACACTTACGAAAGAAACGTTACTTAAATGGATTGTGATTTTAGTTGTTGTCGCTGTTTTGACTTATGTTGGTCGTTATGTTTGGCGTTTGATGATTTTTGGTTCAGATAATAAATTACAACGAACTTTGCGCTTGCGCTTATTTGAACATTTAACAAAAATGTCACCGTTTTTCTTTCAAAAATATCGAACGGGCGATTTAATGGCGCATGCGACAAATGATATTGCGGCTGTTCAACAAGTTGCGGGTATTGGGGTCTTAACGCTTGCCGATTCATTTTTAACTGGCAGTACGGTTATTTTAATGATGGCGATTAGCATTGATTGGCGTCTCACGCTCATTGCACTTATTCCAATGCCGATTATGATTTTTGGTTCGTCTATTTTAGGAAAGAAGCTGCACGAGCGCTTTCACGGCGCACAAAGAGCTTTTTCAAAGTTAAATGATAAAACACAGGAAAGTATTTCAGGTATTAAAGTGACGCGTACGTTCGGACAGGAAAAAGAAGACATTTCTGACTTTGCCAAACAGACGAATGCGGTAGTGAAGAAAAATATTGCTGTTGCACGTGTTGATGCTATGTTTGATCCGATGATTTCGATTGTTGTGAGTCTTTCTTTTGTGCTTGCCATTGGATTTGGCTCAAAATTTGTTATCCAAGGTTCGCTTACCATTGGACAAGTCATTGCATTCGTCAATTATTTATTCTTGCTCATTTGGCCGATGCTCGCGTTTGGCTTTTTGTATAATATCATTCAACGCGGAAGCGCCTCATATGACCGCATCACGAAACTTTTAAATGAGAAAGAAGATATTGTAGATCACGAAGACGCGCGAGTCGAAATGCCTAGCGGAGCTCTAACAGCACATATTAGCCGATTTTCTTATCCAGATGAAAAAGAGCCAGTGTTAGAAAATATTGATTTCCAGATAAATGCAGGTGAAACACTGGGAATTGTTGGGCGAACGGGATCAGGTAAAACTACGCTTTTAAAACTCTTGCTTCGTGAATACGATGATTATACTGGTGCGATTTCGTTTGGCGGTGTCAAAATTCAAGATTACAAGACCTATGCACTTCGAAAAGCAATTGGTTATGTGCCTCAAGACCAGTTTTTGTTTTCAACAACTGTTTTAGATAATATTCGCTTTGGGGTACCAGAAGCGGCACCAGAAGAAGTGGTGGCGATTGCTGAGACGGTGGCTGTTCATGATGATATTGAAGGGTTTACAGAAGGTTATCAAACGGTTGTAGGTGAACGTGGGGTTTCGCTTTCTGGCGGTCAGAAACAGCGTCTTGCAATTGCTCGTGCTTTAATTATGGATCCAGAATTGCTTATTTTAGATGATGCCTTGTCTGCAGTTGATGCTAAGACGGAAGAGCGGATTTTGGAAAATTTAAAGGCAAGTCGTGCGAAAAAAACAACTATCATTAGTGCACACCGCCTGAGTTCAGTAGAACACGCTAACCTGATAATTGTGATTGATAAGGGGCGGGTTATTGAACGTGGTACGCACCATGAATTGCTTAACGAAAATGGTTGGTATGCCGAAATGTACCGAGAACAACAACTCGCAGAACATTTGGAAGGCGGTGAGAAGTATGAATGAGCAAATGAATGATGATTTATTAACGATGACAGGAAAAGAGCATAGGCAAGTTTTAAAACGCCTGATGAGCTATACACGTTTCCATATTCCATTGTTAATTCTAACTGGCTTTCTAGTATTGTTTGTGACCATTATCGACGTTGTGTCACCGCTAATTATTCGGAAGTTTTTAGATGATTATTTGACGCCGATGAATTTTGCGACAGAAGCGATTACAATTCTTGTGGCAGGATACCTTGGTCTTGCGCTAGCGAAGGTTATCATTTGGTATTTCCAACTCTTTTTCTTCCAAAAGATTGCCTTTCAGATTGTCGAACGCATTCGTATTGATATTTTTTCAAAGCTACACACTCTCGGCATGCGCTATTTTGATAAGACCCCTGCGGGCAGTATTGTATCTCGTGTGACAAATGATACGGAAGCGATTAAAGATATGTTTATTAATGTGCTATCTACCGCGATTCAAAGTCTTTTCATGCTAATTGGAATGTATGTGGCGATGTTTGCTTTAGATGTACAACTAGCACTTTATTGTTTAGCACTATTTCCGCTAATTGCTTTTATTATTATCGTTTACAGAAAAAAAAGTTCGAAATTTTATCGAGCCAAGCGCGAAAAATTAAGCCAATTAAATGCAAATATTAGCGAGTCCATTTCAGGTATGTCAATTGTTCAACAATTCAACCAAGAAAGACGTTTGGCGCGTGAATTTGAAGTTATCAACAAGGATTATTACGATGTTGGAATGAAAAATATTAAATTTAATGCGCTCTTACTTGGTCCGGCAATTGATTTTATTTATGCGATTGCAGTTGTCATTATTCTTGGTTTTTTTGGGGCAGAATCACTCATTGGTCCAGTTGCCATTGGTACGATTTATGCTTTCGTAAGCTATTTTGATCGCTTTTTAGAAGCAATTTATAATGTGATGGAGCGTCTTGCAATGTATCAGGAAGCAATTACTGCTGCTGCACGTGTTTTCCGTATTATGGATGAAACGGAAGAAGTACCAGTCCAACAAAATAATGCGGAAGCGAAAATTGAGAGCGCGAAAATTGAGTTTAAAAATGTATCCTTTGCCTATGACGGGGAGCATGATGTTTTGAAAAACATTAGTTTCACGGCAGAATCAGGGCAGACTGTCGCGCTTGTAGGGCACACAGGGAGCGGGAAAAGTTCGATTATTAACTTAATGATGCGTTTTTATGAGTTTGAACGTGGTGAAATTCTAATTGACGGAAAGTCGATTAAAGAATATGAAACGAGTGAACTGCGTAAAAAAACAGGTCTTGTGTTACAAGATAGCTTTATGTTTTATGGTAATATTCGTGACAATATTCGGTTGTATAATCAGGCTATTTCTGATAAAGAAGTGGAAGATGCGGCAAAATTTGTTCAGGCGGACAATTTTATTCAAACTTTAGAAAATACTTATGATCATAAAGTGATTGAACGTGGTGCATCATTTTCTAGCGGACAGCGGCAACTTATTTCTTTTGCACGTACGGTTGTGACAAACCCGCAAATTCTTGTTTTAGATGAAGCAACAGCAAATATTGATACAGAAACGGAAAGTTTAATTCAAACAGGCTTAAAACGCATGCGTGCAGGTCGGACAACCATTGCGATTGCGCATCGACTTTCGACAATTAAAGATGCTGACTTGATTTTAGTTTTAAGTAAGGGTGAGATTATCGAACGTGGCACACACGATGAACTTCTTAAGAACCGAGGGGTCTATCATTCAATGTATCAACTTCAAAATAGTGGGATGGAATTGTAAACATTTTGTTTTCTTTTCTTTAAAATAAGCGCTATAATGGCTATCGAAGCATTATAGGGGGAATCAGATATGTCACTTATTTTATCAATTGTTGTCACACTTGTTTTTGGTTCAATGATTATTTTAATTCGAATGAAAGCGTCGAAACGTCCTGCATCTATAAAAGGTATTATTTTGCCGCCAGTAATGATGTCGACTGGTGCACTCATGTTCGTCGTCCCTTTTTTTCGGGTATCAGGTATTGATATTATCGAAGCAATTTTGATGGGACTCGTATTTTCTGCCATTCTCATTTGGACGACGAAATTTGAAATTAAAGAGGGTTTTGTTTTTATTAAACGAACGAAGGCTTTCCCTGTTATTTTAATGTCTCTGTTACTCATTCGCATTTTAATTAAATATTTAATCAGTGGAAGCCTTGAAGTTGGGGAGTTGTCAGGAATGTTTTGGATTATGGCGTTTGCGATGATCGTTCCGTGGCGAGTTGCGATGTATTTTCAATATAAAATTGTAGCTAAAAATCTCGAACCTACTAAAGAAATGGTCGAATAAGACGATTAAATTGTAAAAAAGCTTGTGCAAGATTTGTGTAAAAGTTATAATGAGAAAGGTTACATTTATGTGACAAAAAGGAGGAAATATTTTGAAGAAAACGTTAATTGCATTACTTATGTTTGTGTTAGCTTTCACGCTTGCTGCTTGTTCGTCTTCAACGAATAGCGATGCAGACAAAAAAGAGGATTCAAAGAAAACATCGAGTGAAGATGTACTAAATTATTATATGGATTTAGTTTCGACAATTAGTGATAAAAATGCAGATTACACTGCCTATTTGAGTGCTTCAACTGCAGATCCAATGCCTTCTGAAGCTGAGCTTTTAGAACTTGCTAAAAAAGCATCGACTTCTGCACAAGCTGTTTCAGATGCTTTAGCAGATGAAAAAGTTCCAGATTTAGGGAAATCTACGGAGGACTTTAAAAAAGCCGTTTCTGATTTAAGTGCTGCCTATGCCGATGAAGCAACAGCATTAAAAACAACGCCTGTTGATACAACAAGCGCTGATGAAAAACTTCAAAAAGCATCTGCTGAAATTTCAAAAATCCTAGAGGACAATGGTTTAGCAGGTTCTGATATTTTAACTGATACAATGTAATAAAAAAGCATTTTGGGCTCACCCAAAATGCTTTTTTTAACCCTATTTTTTCTTCGTTGCTTGAATTTCTTGTTCCAATCGTTCGAATGTCGCCATTAGTTCAAGAGATTTTTCCTCTAAAACTTCTTTTTGTTCTTTTTCCGTGTCATTGAAATGTATCGGGTCACTAAAGCGAATGATGACCTTCTTTCTTTTTAAAATTTCTTTGAAGTTTTTTGGACCATCATAGAAGGCTGGTAACATCGGTACTTTTCCTTTAAGCGCAATGGTAACCGCCCCGCGTTTTAAATGTAAGTTCGTTTGTTTACGTGTACCACTTGGGAAAATACCAACCACTTTACCTTGTTTTAACAAGCGAATTGGCGCTTTAATGGCGCTAGGACCTGGATTGTCGCGGTTAACTGGAAAGGCATTTAAATGCGTCATCAGCCAATTAAGGAACTTTCCTTTAAATAACTCTTGTTTCGCCATATAATGGACAGATACAGGATAGATGGCAAAACCAAGATAAAGAATTTCAATCCATGAAGTATGCGGCGATACAACAACATAAGGGGCCGCAGGTATTTTTTCTTTGTTTTGTACTTGAAATCGTCCACCAATGATGATTAAAATAATATGGACGAGGGTTTTAGCAAATTTATAAAACAACTTCTTCACTCCCTAAAAGACATCAACTAGTATAAGTATACTCAAAAACGTAGATTTTTGCATTAAAAAAATAAAGCAGTAGAAAAGAGGCCGGAATGAAACTTTTACATACAGCTGATCTTCACCTTGGAAAAATTGTATCAGGTGTTTCGATGCTTGAGGATCAAAAATATATTTTAAATCAAATAACCGAAATCATAAAACGAGAAAAAGTGGACGGTATTATTATTTCCGGGGACTTGTATGACCGCGCGGTTCCCCCGGCAAGTGCTGTTGATGTTTTGAATGATATTTTTTATGAATGGAATGTGACGCTCGGCTTGCCAATTTTTGCCATTAGTGGTAATCATGATAGTTCGGAAAGACTCCAATTTGGTGCGGCATGGTATGAAAAAACAGCCCTTTATTTGGCGGGAAAAATCACAGACCCAGTTCAAAAAGTAGCATTCAAAAATGCTGAAATTTGGCTTGTTCCGTTTCACGAGCCTGCAATTGTGCGCGAAAAATTTAATGATAGAGAGATTCGTACTTATGAAGAAGCGATGCAAAAAATAACCGATTCAATTTGGGTGCGTGCTGATAAAACGAAAAAGCAAATTTTAGTTGGTCATGCCTTTGTGGCTGGCGGTATTCCAAGTGACTCTGAACGTCAACTGGCTGTCGGAAATGTCGACCGTGTTTCAACAAATTGCTTTCTAGGTTTTGACTATGTTGCGCTTGGTCATTTGCATCACCCACATGCTATCACGCATCCCACCATTCATTATAGCGGCTCACCATTAAAATATTCTTTTTCAGAAAGCAAGGATAAAAAAAGTGTGCGCATCGTAACACTCGAGGAAACACTAGACGTACGTGAAGTATTCTTAAAACCAAAACGTGATATGCGAATTGTGAGCGGAAGCTTGAAGGAGCTTACGACCAATATTTTAGACAATAATGAGGATTATTTACAGGTGAAATTAGAAGATTCTGGTGCGCTTCTTGATCCGATGGGGCAACTGCGTAAGTTCTATCCGAATATTTTGCATTTAGAGCGCATTCGGCATCAGATGGAAGATAAGCTTGAGGTGAAGTTTGATGAGCTGATGAAAAAAGACGATGTGGCGCTATTTGATCAGTTTTTTGAATTTGCTGAAGGGAAAAGCATGACAGCAGCACAAAAGGAACTTATGGCAGAGATTTTCAAAGAAGCGCGTTCGGGAGGTAAAGAATGAGACCGTTAAAACTAACAATGGAGGCATTTGGTGCATATAAAAAACGCGAAACGATAGACTTTACAGAACTTGGAACGGAACGAATTTTTGTTATTTCTGGAAAAACAGGTGCGGGGAAGTCGACAATTTTTGATGCGATTAGTTTTGCGATTTTTGGTGTTACTAATCTTATTGACCGAGAAGGCGCATCGATGCGAAGTGATTTTGCGGCAGATACGGATTTAACGGAAGTGACGCTAACCTTTATGCTACGAGAGAAAACATATCTGGTTAAACGCATGCCACAACAAGAAGTGAAAAAAGCACGTGGCGACGGGATGCGTTCTTTAAATCAAAAAGCCGAGTTATTTGAACTGACAAATGACGGAGAGAAGCTACTTGCTAGTTCGGTGCGAGATGTTAAAGTCAAAATGGAGGAGTTAATTCAGCTTAATGTCGATCAATTTCGGCAAATTTTAATGATTCCGCAAGGTGAGTTTCGTGAATTGCTTATTTCTGAAAGCAAGGAGAAAGAAGTGATTTTACAACGGCTTGCCCATACAGACTTTTATAAGTATGTTGAAAATCTTTTATTTGATAAACAAAAGGAGCTACAGCTTTTAGCTGAAAATACTAGGGCAGAACTTGGAAAAGTGATTGTTGGCGAATTTGGAGACGAAACGCTAACAATTGCCGAAATTGAGGAACAATTCCAAGTCAAAATGGCAGAACAAAAAAAACAACTGATAGTCTTGCAAGAGGAACTCACGACACTTGAAAAGGTGAGTGTTGCAGCGGCTCAAAGCGTTGCTGTGGCGGAAAATATTGAAGCAGATTATGCTCAACTTGAAAAGCAAGTAGAGGTTCTCAAACAATTATACGGGAAACAAGAGCAGATAGAGATGCTAAAGCAGGAGCTAACGAAAATGAAGGCGGCGAAGGAATTACAAGCTACTTTCATGCAGCGAGAGCGTACGAGCGGGAAAATACGTACTGTAAAGCAAGAGGAAGAACAGCTTATCAATCAGACGGAAGAGGCGCGCGTGGGGCTTTTAAACTGGGAGGAGCAACAAAAGGCACTTTTAGAAATGGCAGAGCGTGTGGCAAAATGGCGGCGTAATCAAATCGAATTTGAGAAAATGGCGCCGAAGATGAAGCAGCTTTCTGAAAATCTGACAGAAGTTGAGCGTAAAAAGGTTGCTTTTACTGCAAAGGAAGAGGCTTTTAAAGGGTTTGAAATAGATTTTGAGAAATTAAAACATGATGTGAGTTCGCTTGAGGATCGCATTTTGGCGCTTGAAACCATTGAGCAAGAACGTTTTCAACTGCTGGAGAAAGTGAATGAGCTGGAAACTGAACGTAAACAAGCAGCTGAAAATACGGAAAAGACAAGTCAACTGGCGAAAATAGAGGAACAAATAGTGAAGTTGCAGCAAGAACAAGCGGCGCAAAAGGCTAGTTTAGATTTGCTTCAAAAAGAAGAGACTGAACTTTTGGCAGCTTCCAAAAAAGAGCAGGCAGCCATGTTAGCAGCGCACCTTCATGACGGAGAGGCATGCCCAGTTTGCGGCGCGAAAGAACACCCCGAGCTCGCAACATTTTCTAGCACGTTTGATACTTTGAAGTTAGATGAAATTTCAAAAGAGGTAGAAACAAAATCGCTTTTATTAAAGGAAGTTGAGGAGAATATTACGCGTTTAAAATGGCAAACGGAGCAGTGGGAGGAATTAAGCGGAAATGACTTTTCAGTTTGGTCAAAACGGCTTACTAAACTCGCAACTACGATTGAAATGGCCAAACAAAAACAAGCGAAGCTAAATGAACAGCTAGAGTTGCGAAATAAACTTAAAGCACAACTAGGCGAACAGCAAAATGCGAAACAAAAGTTGACGAATCAAATGACGGAAGCACAAATTGAAAAAGATGACTTGCAACATGAGCTGAAACTTTTGGAGACGGAAATCAATTGGCTTTATACGGATATTCCAGAAAATTTACGCCAACCAGAAGCTTTTAAACGTTTGCAAAATCAAGTTGCGGCCTCATTATTAGAATTTGAAAATCGGGAACAGGAAGTTTCAAAAGGCATTGCTGCACAAAAAGAGCTATATAGCAACATGAAAACGCGCTTAGCTGCCGCAGAAAAACAGCTCGAACAACTTTCGAACGAATGGCAAACGGATCAAACGCTTTTTGAAGAAAAGCGAGTCGAGCTTGGATTCCAAGACGAAGCTGATTTCAAGACTTATTTGGCGAAGGAAAATGAAATCCCCGCTAACGAAACGGAAATAGCCGACTATAAAAAAGCGCTTTTTGTTGCGGAAGATAGAAAACAAGTTTTAGAAGAAAAACTAAAAAATGTTGATAGAAAAGATGTCACAAAACTCCAAGCAGAACTAGATACAGCGAAAGCAGTTCAAAGTGAAGCTGAACAAAAAATGCTAGTTGTGCGCGAACGTGGTGGTGAAACGTCGAATCGTTATGCGCTTTTTACTACCAAAAAAGAAGAATTACTTGTGTTTGAAGAAGAGTATGCGGATTTAGGGCTTCTTGCGGATACGGCACGCGGGAAAAATGACTTGCGTATTACGTTTGAGCGGTATGTGCTTGCGACGTTCCTTGATACGATTGTAAAGCATGCGAATGTGCGACTGCAAAAGATGACAAATGGACGTTTTGAGCTTAGTCGAAAGCGGGATAAAGCGAAAGGAAATGCACAGAGTGGGCTGGAGCTTTTGGTGTACGATGAATATACAGGATTAACGCGTCATGTGAAAACATTGTCTGGCGGCGAGAGTTTTAAGACATCGCTTGCACTTGCACTTGCTCTAGCCGAGGTGGTGCAGGAGATGGCAGGTGGTATTTCCCTTGATACGATGTTTATTGATGAAGGTTTTGGAACGCTTGATCCTGAATCTTTGGAGTCTGCAATTGAATGTTTGCTCGAAACACAGGAAAACGGGCGACTTGTTGGAATTATCTCGCATGTACCAGAGCTAAAAGAGCGCATTCCTGCTCGGCTTGAAGTAACAGCAACGAATCAAGGGAGCAAGACGGAATTTATGCTCCATATATAAAGAAGCTCGCGACGTCCCTTTGTCGCGGGTCTCTTTTTTTTGTGGTAAAATGAAAGTTTAGAGGACTCTTAAAGCGAGGGATAATGATGAAACGGCAAATCAACATTCAAGATGAAATGGTGCCTTATCAAATAAAGCAAGATGCCAAAGGACTTATGAAAAACGAAGCAATATATAAAATAGATGAAAAAGAGGGGCAAACTAATTTTTATTTTACAGACGGAGAAGTTGTTACAGAAACCAAACAAGATGTACTGGACTGTACTTGTGACAGCCATA
Organism: Listeria tempestatis; assembly: GCF_963575625.1. Classification (NCBI taxonomy): domain Bacteria; kingdom Bacillati; phylum Bacillota; class Bacilli; order Caryophanales; family Listeriaceae; genus Listeria; species Listeria tempestatis. The sequence goes on along the minus strand of NZ_CAUYTK010000001.1, from coordinate 472,508 downwards.
TTTACGGGGAACGTGTTTGCAAACATATGTATAGCACCTATTTGAAGAAAGTAGAGTTGCTGCACGAAAAGAAAAAATTAAGTTTGAAGGAACGGATTTTAGAACAGGAATCCGTCACGCTTTTATCACTTTTTCAAGAAAGTTTAGCAGATCAATTTGAAGTTCCAAGTTTAGATGCAAAAAAGAAACTACGAATTGCCTATCATCTTTCATTAAAAATGGAAAATGAAGAGCGACAAATGGTACTGGAGATAAAAGTAGGTGCTGAACGGACGTATATTGTGAAAAACATCCAAGCTTTCCTTGATGCAGTGAGATACAATCAGCTGCTCGTTTTTACAAAAAATTTCACCTTTGATCCGAACGAACATACTTTTTCAGAGAAGGATTATGCAATTTTAGACTTACTTACACAAATTTCTGACACCCAAAAAATGTATGAGTTGTCCGATAGCTATTTTTCGAGAAGCTACGAGGATGGTAAAACGCTTATTGTGACGCCGTTTTTGGCAAAGGAATTACTTCAAAAACTCATAGGAGAAAATGCGAGTTTACAAATATTGAGTGAAAAAAATGAAGTATTAATGCGCTATCCCGCTATTAAAATGGTCGAAGGAGAACTGGATTTCAATTATATTTTTAGAAGCGCATCAAACGGGAAGTACCAAATTGAACTCGAGTCTTTACAGCAAGCTGTTTTTTTAGAAAAATATCAACTCATCTTTTTAGATGGCACCTTCCACTACTTGGTGAGAAAAGAATGGCTGGGCATCATGCCGCTTTTTGAATTTCAAAAAGTAACGAAAAGTGACGTTGTGCAATTTAATGAAGCAAGACTAAGCGAAATGGTGTCCTACGTTTTACCAGCACTACAAAAAAGTGGGACGGTCGATGTAGACGAGTCGATTCAAAATCGAATAATCAATTTTCCACTTGAGGCAAAACTGTTTATTTCCATGACGGAAGACAACAAACATGAACTACGCTTGCAATATGAGTATGGAGAATGGGTTTTTGAACCCTTTCACACAAGAGAAAATAAAGTGAGTGACGAACAAATTGTCATCCGTGACATTGAAACGGAAACAAAAATTATGCAGTTTATTGAAAATGCACCGATTTTATTTTCCAGTAATCGTATGGTTTTAAGCACAAAAGAACAGGACTTATATCATTTTTATGCGCATATCGTACCAAAGCTTAGCGAATATGTTGCGGTTTTCATGGCAGATGGTATGGAAAATATGGCTTTCCATGATATTCAACCTATAACTTCCTTTGATGTGGCTGAGGATAATGCCTTTTTATCCGTTTCTTTCCAATTTCTGGGCATTCCAGAAGATGAAACAAAGAATGTACTATTATCTTTACGTGAGAAAAAGACGTATCATCGTTTAAAGAATGGGCAATTTCTATCCCTTGAAGACGAAAGTTTTGAGCAAATTAAACGGATTTTTGAAGTCCTTGATGTGAGGCAAACGGAAGTGAGACAAACGATGCAATTGCCTGTCTACCGAGGAATTCAGCTTTATGAACTTGAAAAAGGGCAACAAGACAGACAGAAATTCAGTAAAAAATATCGCCAATTATTAGAAGAAGTTCAGCATTTTTCAGATGAACATTATAGCGTTCCAAAAGCGCTTAATGCCACACTTCGCGATTACCAAATTGTTGGCTTTGAGTGGATGAAATCGCTCGCGAAATACCAATTGGGTGGTGTCTTGGCCGATGATATGGGTCTTGGAAAGACCATTCAAACAATAGCCTTTCTGCTATCTGAGCTTGAGCGGGACATTGAACCTATTTTAATTGTAACGCCAGCGTCACTTCTTTATAATTGGCTAAATGAATTTCAAACGTTTGCAAGTAGTATAAACGTGGAAATAGTGGAGGGAAGTAAGTCTTCACGCGCCGAACAATTAGCAAAACTTAAAAAAAATCAAGTGTATTTGATTTCTTATCAAACATTACGTCAAGATGCGGATTTACTCCAAGGAAATTTGTTTCACACGATTATTTTAGATGAGTCGCAAATGATTAAAAATTATACAACAAAGGTTTCACAAGCTGTTAGAAAGCTTAATCGAAAATCCATGTTTGCACTTAGTGGAACGCCACTTGAAAATTCGGTAGATGAACTTTGGACGATTTTCCAAACAATTTTACCAGGTTTTTTCCCAGCACTTCATAAATTTAAAGAGGTCGATCATCAAAGTATCGCTTCGCTCATTCGGCCATTTTTACTGCGACGACTTAAAAAGGATGTTGCACGTGAATTGCCAGAGAAAATTGAAACGAATCTTTATTCAGAGCTTACGACAGAACAAAAACAAATTTATTTAGCCTATGTGGAAAAAATTCAAGCAGAACTTGCTTCTGGCGGCTTAAATCAAGGGGAGGAGCATATCCGTTTGCTGGCTGGTTTGACACGCCTTCGACAGATTTGCTGTGACCCAAGATTATTTATGCCTGATTACACAGGGGAATCAAGTAAGTTTACCCAGCTGTTTGATACACTGAGGACAGCGCTTCAAGGGGAAAAACGTGTTCTTATTTTCTCTCAATTTACAAGTATGCTACAATTAATTGCAGAAGGATGCGAGGAGCAAGAAATTCCGTATTTTTACCTCGACGGAAAAACAAATGCTAAAAAACGCGTCGATGATGTTATGGCTTTTAATCAAGGAGAAAAAAATGTGTTTTTAATTTCCTTAAAAGCAGGGGGAACAGGGCTAAACTTAACAGGCGCTGACACGGTAATTTTATTTGATTTATGGTGGAACCCTGCTATTGAAGAACAAGCAGCAAGTAGAGCGCACAGAATTGGTCAAAAGAAAGTTGTACAAGTAATTCGTTTTATTGCGAGAGGAACAATTGAGGAACGTATTTTTGAGCTTCAGCAAAAGAAACAAGCCTTAGTGGATGCGCTCATTCAACCTGGTGAACAGCTACTTAATAAGCTCACCATTGATGAAATGAAGGCGTTACTTACATTTAATAAAGAAGGGATGTTGTAAAAAAATGGATAAATGGGAAGTTTTATCAGTAGAAAATGAAGAGGAAGCAGTGAAACAAATTGAATATCTTGTTCAAAAAGGTTACACAAAAGAAGATATTTCTGTTTTAGCCAAAAATAAGAAAATGAGTGAGGAAGTAGCGGAGCGAACTGAAACGGAGCAAGAACGTCCAGTGAATGAAGAAGCATTTGGTATCATTTCAGGTATTTTGCAAAGCTTAAGTGGTGCCATTGTTATTCCCCAAGCCTATAATCCAAAATACGGTGCGCTTTATGCGGCGGGTCCATTTGCTAAATGGTTTTCGCGTACAAACGACAAAACGGTAACGCGACTACTAGAAGACTTCGATTTAACGGACGAGCAAATTGCTCATTTTGTAAACGAACTGGATGAAGGAAAGTTATTGTTACTAGCTAGATAACTAAAAAACATATGACAAACAGTAAGATTCTAGGCAAAGCTAGTACGAAGCCTATTAAGCTCGTGAACATTGAAACGGATGCATGAGCAACGAAGATGGCCGTTTGTTAGCAGTCTAAGGGCATACTTGTATGCCTTTTTTCTTATAACTAAAACTTATTGCTTTTATGCAAAATAACTTAGTTTACTTATCAAGTAGTTTCCAGTAAAATAAAGTAGGGAATATCAATCGTTTCGAAATTGAGGAGGAAACGTGGATGGCAAACTTAAAAATGAAAGCAAAATCATCTTTTCAATTGGATGATAAAACGTATCACTATTTTAAATTAAAATCGTTAGAAGCGAACATTGAAAGGCTACCTTATTCGATTCGAGTGCTCTTGGAATCGGTTTTAAGGCAGAGCGACGGGAAGACGATCACAGAGGAGCACATTAAGGGGCTTAGTAATTGGTCGAAAGAAGCGAGTCAAAACGACGGAGAGGTTCCGTTTAAACCAGCACGAGTGATTTTACAAGATTTCACGGGTGTTCCTGCTGTTGTTGATTTAGCATCACTGCGCAAAGCGGTTGCGGACCTTGGGGGTAATCCAGAAAAAATTAATCCGGAGATTCCCGTGGATCTTGTTGTTGACCACTCTGTTCAAGTGGATAGTTATGCGAATCCAGAAGCACTTAAAATTAACATGGAGCTTGAGTTTAAGCGTAATATGGAACGTTATCAATTTTTGAACTGGGCACAAAAATCCTTTGATAATTATCGTGCTGTTCCGCCGGCAACCGGCATTGTCCATCAAGTCAATTTGGAATATTTGGCGAGTGTTGTGATTGCAAAAGAGGAAAATGGCGAAACAATCGCATTTCCTGATACACTTGTTGGGACGGATAGCCATACAACAATGATTAATGGTATCGGTGTACTTGGTTGGGGCGTTGGCGGAATTGAAGCTGAGGCGGGTATGCTCGGACAGCCTTCTTATTTCCCGATTCCAGAAGTAATTGGTGTCAAGCTAACAGGCTCTCTCCCAAACGGGGCAACCGCAACAGATTTTGCACTTAAAGTGACTCAAGTACTTCGGGAGAAAAAAGTCGTAGGGAAGTTTGTGGAATTCTACGGTCCAGGTGTGTCGACGTTACCGCTTGCAGACCGCGCAACGGTGGCCAATATGGCGCCAGAATATGGTGCCACTTGCGGATTTTTCCCTGTTGATGCCGAATCACTCACATATTTACGTTTAACTGGCCGTGATGAAGCGCAAATTCGCTTAGTTGAAACTTATTTAAAGGAAAATGACCTATTCTTTACAAAAGAAAACCGTGAGCCTGATTATACTGATACGGTAGAAATTAATTTAAGTGAAATTGAAGCAAATCTTTCAGGACCGAAACGACCACAAGATTTGATTCCATTATCCGCGATGAAAGAAACATTCCAGAAATCCATTTCAGCTCCTGCTGGGAACCAAGGTTTCGGTTTAGAGCCTGGTGCACTAAATAAAACAGCGAAAGTCGTGTATGGAAACGGTGATGAATCTGTGATGAAGACGGGTTCTGTTGCGATAGCTGCAATTACTAGTTGTACGAATACTTCTAATCCGTATGTGATGCTCTCTGCTGGATTAGTTGCGAAAAAGGCTGTAGAACTGGGACTTGAAGTGCCTAAATTTGTAAAAACCTCGCTCGCTCCCGGCTCAAAAGTCGTAACAGGTTATTTAGAAAAAGCTGGCTTACTTCCTTATTTAGATAAACTTGGTTTTGATTTAGTTGGTTATGGTTGTACAACATGTATCGGAAATTCTGGTCCATTAAAAGATGAAATTGAAGCAGCGATTCAAGAAAATGATTTATTAGTTTCGGCAGTGCTTAGTGGAAATCGAAACTTTGAAGGTCGTATTCATGCGCTTGTAAAAGCAAATTTCTTAGCTTCACCGCCACTTGTTGTAGCTTACGCATTAGCGGGTACAACAAATATTGACTTAGAAAATGAGCCAATTGGATATGGCAATGACGGGAATGCTTATTTCTTAAAAGATATTTGGCCTTCCTCAGATGAAGTGAAGAAACTTGTTGAAGAAACTGTAACACCGGAACTTTTCCGAGAACAATATGCGCGTGTTTTTGATGAAAATGAGGCGTGGAACGAAATCAATACAACAGATGAAGCACTGTATAAGTGGGACAATGCTTCAACATACATTGCCAACCCACCATTTTTTGAAAACCTGTCAAAGGAAAAGGGGAAAGTAGAAACTTTATCTGACCTTCGAGTTATCGGGAAGTTTGGTGATTCAGTTACAACTGACCACATTTCACCGGCTGGAGCAATTGGGAAAGACACACCTGCTGGTAAATTTTTACAAGAACAAGGTGTCGCGATTCGTGATTTCAACTCATATGGCTCAAGACGTGGTCATCATGATGTGATGATGCGCGGAACTTTTGCCAACATTCGCATTAAAAATCAAATCGCCAAAGGCACAGAAGGTGGATACACGACATACTTCCCAACCAAAGAAGTCATGTCCATTTATGATGCTTCGCGTAAATATATGGCAGATGGAACAGGATTAGTGGTTCTTGCTGGTGATGATTATGGTATGGGGTCTTCACGTGATTGGGCTGCTAAGGGAACTAATTTACTTGGTATTAAAACGGTTATTGCCAAAAGCTATGAACGCATTCATCGCTCTAATCTCGTGATGATGGGTGTGTTACCACTTCAATTCAAACAAGGTGAGGGTGCGGACGAACTCGGTCTTACTGGCGAAGAAACTATTCATGTGGCAATTGGTGAATCTATCACACCTAGAGGTTCTGTAACAGTAACTGCCACTTCACCAAGTGGGAAAGTAACATTGTTTGAGGCTATTGCTCGTTTTGACTCAGAAGTGGAAATTGACTACTATCGTCATGGCGGCATTTTACAAATGGTTTTACGTGGGAAATTAGAGGATTAATAAGAAGGCTAGGAACCAAAAATTAAGCAAGGTATTGTTTAATTTTTGGTTCTTTCTCTATTGCATTGTGCGAACTAATGTTCTATAATAGGAGAGAAAGGAAGATGAGATGCGAAAAACAACTTTATTAATTTTACTTATTATAATTAGTTTGATGCTTAGTTTAGTCATGACAATAAGTGGTTATAAAATTCCGTTACCACCACTTGTTTTAGTTGTTTTTACTGCGATTTGTCTTGCGCTGGGGCTAATAGAGTGGCGGGCGAAGCATTTTTATTTTGCATATATCGCGTTTTTTTGCGGTGCTTTTCTGTGCATGCAATATATTTTAGTGGGGTGAGTCTTGTATGAGTGAAATAAAGCGATGTAGTTGGGCGGAGAGTGGGGACGAAATCATGCTTGCGTATCACGATGATGAATGGTGCGAGCCAAGTTACGAGGATACATATCTTTTTGAGCTTTTAAATTTAGAGGGGGCTCAAGCTGGTTTATCTTGGCGAACGATATTAAATAAGCGAGTCGGTTATCAAGAAGCGTTTTTACAATTTAATATTGACGCTTGTGCCAAGTTAACGGACGGAGAGTTAGCTGGAATTCTAAAAAATGCTAAGATTATTCGGAATAGAGCGAAGGTTCAAGCCGTCAGAACGAATGCACAGGCTGTTCAAAAAGTGCAGGCTGAATTCGGTTCTTTTTCTAAATATATGTGGCATTTTACAGATGGTAAAGTGATTGATCACAAGCTTGCTTGGAATCAGGAAATGCCAGCAAAAGATGAGCTTTCTGAGCGAATTAGTAAAGATATGAAAAAACGAGGATTTAAATTTGTCGGTCCCGTTATTATCTATTCATATTTACAAGCAATCGGTGTGATTAACGATCATAACGTGACATGTGCTTTTTACCAAAATGAAAAAAATCGCGATTCATAAGTTAAAAATGCCCCTATACACATGCATAGGGGCATTTTTGTTTTAACTAAGCGCTACGTCGCGCTTTTTGAAAAAGTAAAAGCTTATCCATAAAAATAGGAGAACATATATGGAAAGACCGACAATGATTTGCCACACATCAAGTCCACCAGGTGTTGGATTTCCAACTACAGCACTGTTTAAATTCAGCAGGTTAAAAATAATCCATTTTAACCAGTCATATTTCTCGATGGCAATTGGTAAGAATGCTGCAAGAATAGAGCCAGAAAATAAAACACCTAAACTTACGCCAACTGCAAGTGCTTGAGAGCGAACAACGGATGAAAATAAGAAGGCAATACTTGCATAGACAATCATCATAATGAAGTTAGAGCCAAGCAAAATGAGCGCAGCTTGAAGCGCATTTAATGTCCCAGAATCCGGAGATACGGGCATTAAATACTCGCCACCAGGTAAAATAAATGAGAATAGAAAGGCCGAAATAAATAGTACAATACTTGTAATTACGGCGTAAAGAATAACAACGAACAGTTTAGAGGCGAGAATTTGACTACGTGAATACGGCCGAGCTAATAGTAATTTAATGGTTCCGCCTGAAAATTCAGAGGCAACAATCATACTCGCTATTACGGCGACTAAAATGCCTGCAATCATGTTCATAATACCAAGACTTGCAAAAAATTCTGGTCCAGTCATCGACCCGAGTGCTGTGATTGGTGTCTTGCCAGCATCTGCATAAGCTTGATAATAATCAATTTGCTCTTGAATCGATGCTTGTTCTTTTTTTGGAGCGTTCTCTTTAGCTACTTTTAAAGCTGCTACAGACTCTTTAGGAGAAAGGATTTCGCTAGAGTAACTGTCTTTTTGATTATCTTGAGTATTGAAGTACTCTTCTTCTGAAATTCTTTGTCCATCAGCATTATAATAGGCTGTGATTCCTTGAGGCTGTGTTTTTTCATCGTTACCAGTTGTATCAGAAGTGGCAAGCATGAGCATGGTCATCAAGAAAACAAGGATAACGAGAATGATTTGCATCATCCAACTTGATTTTTTTAGAATTAGTTTTTGAAATTCATTTTGAACTAAACGCATTATTTTTCACCCCCGTTTGTAAGTGCTAAGAAGCGATCTTCAAGAGAGAAGTGGACTTTAGATAATTCAAGAATATCTATATTTGCCCGAATAAGCGCGCGGGCGATTTCTGGAAGGACTTCGCGTGTTACATTTAGTACAAAATGCTGCTCTTCTTGCTGAATGATTTCAAGGTCAAGCGTATCTAAAACAAGTCTTGCGCTAGCAGCATCTGATACTTCAAGCGTGACTTTTAAGTTTTTTTCGGCGTTTAAATCTGTCATTTTTTCAATATGCGTTAAATGTCCTTTATCGATGATAGCAAAGCGATCTGTAATTTGCTGAATTTCAGCGAGCAAGTGACTTGAAATTAAAACGGATGTTCCGCCTTCAGCAAGTTCTTTAATAAGGGAACGAAACTCTGCCATACCTTGTGGATCAAGCCCATTCGTAGGTTCATCAAGAATGAGTAGGGCAGGTTGATGAATCAACGCTTGTGCGACACCGAGGCGTTGACGCATACCTAGAGAATAAGTTCGAACTTTATTATGGATAGCATGACTTAGTTTTACTTTATCTACAATTGCATTCATTTGCTCATCAGAAATATTTTTTCGACTCATACGTGCAAACTGTTTTAAGTTTTTCCAGCCAGACATATACATGTAGAATTCAGGATTTTCAATAATAGCTCCAATATTTTGAATGGCTTCTTTAAAATTGCCATCTAAATTGGTACCACAAATAGAAACTTGACCATTTGTCTTTGAGATTAACCCTACAATTGAACGGATGATAGTTGTTTTTCCCGCACCATTCGGTCCCAGTAGTCCGAAAACTTCTCCCTTTTCAATTTCAAAACTGATATTATGTATGATTTCTTTTTTGCCGATTTTTTTTGAAACATTTTCAAGCTGTAAAATGATTTCAGGCATTTTTCCACTTCCTTTTCACAGAATATATTAATTATAACAAAATCTATTACATGTGCATGAAGCCGTGGTTTGGTTATTTATTAAGTCCTTAGTAGTAGATGAAAACAACCTGTCAGATAAGCTTGGCATACTTATCTAACAGGTTGTTTTTAGTGATTGTATATCTGGCATGAAAAAACAATCTACTTCACTCATCTAACTCATTTATATAAAAGTGGGAGCTAGTATTTTTAAACACCTTTGTAAGCTTCTACATAAATTTGCTTCAATTCACTTACAAGCGGTTGTTTTGGATTTGCAGTCGTACATTGATCCATAAATGCACGGTCCGCTAAAGTATCGATAACAGCATCAAATTGTTTTTTATCAACATTTTGCCCTTTAAGGCTCATATCGATTCCAATATCTTTACCAAGTTGAATAATAGCATCAACAAGGGATGCAACACCTTCTGCAGCAGTGTTTGCTTTTAATCCAAGAATACGAGCAATACGAGCATAGTCTTCATCAGCAGTAAAGCTTTCATATTTAGGGAATAAAGCGTGTTTTCTAGGTTTAAGCGCATTATAGCGGATAACATGTGGCATTAAAATAGCGTTCGCACGACCATGTGGAATGTGGAATTCCGGTCCAATTTTATGCGCTAAGCTATGATTAATTCCAAGGAAGGCATTAGCAAAGGCCATACCAGCTAGGGCAGAGGCATTATGCATTTTTTCACGCGCATCCTCATCGCCCCGAAGAACTGAATCACGTAAGTTAGCAAATACTAATTCAATAGCTTGAATAGATAAGCCACGTGTATAATCACTTGCCATAACAGAAACATATGACTCAATCGCGTGTGTTAATACGTCCATACCAGTGTCTGCAGTAATGTGAGCAGGGACAGTTGTCACATATTGCGCATCAACAATCGCAACATCAGGTGTAAGTTCATAGTCAGCTAGTGGATATTTAATGTTGTTCTCTTTATCCGTAATTACAGCAAATGGTGTTACTTCAGAACCAGTACCACTTGTTGTTGGAATAGCAACAAATTTAGCTTTTTCACCAAGTTTAGGATATTTAAATGTCCGTTTGCGAATATCTAAGAATTTTTGTTTTAAACCAAAGAATGAAGCTTCTGGGTGTTCATAAAATAGCCACATACCTTTTGCCGCGTCCATTGCTGAACCACCACCAAGCGCGATAATGCAATCTGGTTTAAAGTCTTTCATAAGTTCCGCACCTTTATAAACGGTAACATCAGACGGATCTGGTTCAACGTCAGCAAATACTTGGTAATCCACATCATTTGAACGACGTTTTAAGTGATCGATTACAACATCAACATATTTAAATTGAACCATACCAGGATCAGTTACGATAAACACACGATTTAAACCTTCCATTTTTTGCAAGTATTGTGTGGAGTATTTTTCAAAGAATACTTTTGGTGGTAATTTAAACCATTGCATATTATTTCTCCGATCTGCGATACGCTTTACATTTAAAAGATTTGTCGCACTAACGTTTTGCGAAACAGAGTTTTTACCATAAGAACCACATCCAAGTGTTAGGGAAGGGATGAAGCCGTTGTAAATGTCACCAATACCACCTTGAGCAGAAGGTGCATTGACAATAATACGACAAGCTTTCATGCGAATACCAAATTGTTTTTGTGCTTCCTTATCAGTAGAATGAATAACAGCAGAATGACCTAAACCACCATATTCAAGCATTTCTTCCGCGCGATCAAAAGCTTCAGTTTGATTTTTTGCTTCAATGAACGCAAGCACCGGGCTTAATTTTTCATGTGAAAGCGGATATTTATCGCCAACACCTTTAATTTCAGCAATTAAAATTTTCGTTGTTTCAGGCACTTTAAAGCCAGCTTGTTCAGCAATCCAAGCAGGGGATTTACCAACAACATCAGGATTTAATGTACCTTTTTCAGGATTGATAACATAGCTTTCAAGTTTCTTAAATTCAGCACCTTTTACAAAATAGCAGTCATTTGCAGTAAATTCTTCTTTAACCTCTTTTGCTATTTCTTTGTCAACAATGACAGCTTGTTCAGATGCACAAATCATACCTTGGTCAAATGATTTAGAAAGAATGATGTCATTAACAGCACGCTTAATCTTCGCCGTTTTGTCAATATAAGCAGGAACGTTACCAGGTCCAACGCCAAGAGCTGGTTTACCAGTAGAGTATGCGGATTTAACCATTCCGGCTCCACCTGTAGCAAGAACCAATGCAACTTTATCGTGATTCATTAATTGTTTTGTTGCTTCAAGAGAAGGCTTTTCAACCCATTGAATACAGTTTTCAGGCGCCCCGGCTTTAACGGCAGCTTCATATACGACGCGTGCTGCTTCAGAGGAACACTTTTGAGCACTTGGGTGGAAAGCAAAGATAATTGGATTACGCGTTTTAATAGCGATAATCGCTTTAAATAGTGTAGTCGAAGTTGGGTTCGTTACGGGTGTAACACCAGCAACAACACCAACAGGTTCAGCAATTTCAATAACACCAGTTTGTTTATCTTCGTTAATAATGCCTACCGTTTTATTAGTTTTAATGTTATTCCAAATATATTCAGTGGCAAAAATATTTTTGATACATTTATCTTCATACAAACCACGACCAGTTTCTTCTACAGCCATCTTGGCAAGTGGCATATGTTGGTCAAGTCCAGCTAGAGCCATTGCATGAACAATGGAGTCAACCTGATCTTGAGTATAACTCTCAAATGCCTTTAGCGCTTCTGCACCGTTGTTTGCTAATTTATCAATCACTTTTTGAACTTCTAAAACTTCGCGAGTAGCTTCTTCTTTAATCGCCATTTTTACAACCTCCTAAAATTATAAGGGACTTAAAACGTCCAACAAAGACTTAAAATGTCCCTGTGTGTTTAAAAAAAATTGGCAGTCGACTTTTACCAGCTTTTTTTAAGGTATGACTTGATTACACCGTAAGTATACATCAGCACAAAAAGTTTGTAAATAGTTTCACGTGAAAAGATTCACAAAATATTAAAATTAAGTCTTATAGCTTATTTTAGGAATCTTTTATGGTTCTTTTGTTTTAGAACTAAAAAATATACTTGCAATTTAAATTTGATTTTGTTAAGATAGGAACAACTTAAAATAAAAGCGTGAATGAAAGAGTAAGTAGCCTAAAAAATTGTTTGAAGAGAGCCGGCGTTTGGTGTGAGTCGGTAACAACGATTAGTGTGAATGGACTTTCTAGCTCTAAACTGAACGGGAAACTAAGTAGGATTTAGCGATTAAGCCTTATCGTTATACAAGGCACCATTTAGCTTAAAGCAGATGGAATAAAGTGAACTTAAAATTTTTAAGTTAATCAAGGTGGCACCACGGGTCTTCCGTCCTTGTCTAGTAATTAGACACGGGCGGGAGACCTTTTTCGTTTTATAAGAAAAAGCATAAAGCAGGAAGAGTACTTTATTTGGAAAGTTTAGAGAGCAAGCGGTTGGTGGAAGCTTGTCTTGAAGAATAGAGGAATGGGCCTTGCGCGTTCAATCTTGAACTAAAAGTAGGGATTGACGGTTTGTTACCGTTAAAAACAAGAGATTAAGAAATCATTCTTAAAACTTGAGGTGGTACCGCGATACATTCGCCCTCTAAAGGACAAATTGTTCTTTAGGGGGCTTTTTATTTTTGGAAAAGGGGAGACGGATGATGCAAAAAACAGTAGAAGCAGATACGTTAACAATTCCACTTATTTATAGAAGGTTAAGTGGGAAAAACAAAAGTTTATTAGAAGGAACTGCAAAAGATGCGGAAGCGGGAAGGTATTCGATTATCGCATTTAACCCTGTACATGAAATTCAAATTTTCGGAAATCGATTCATTAAGGACGGTGTCGAAACCATTACCGAAGATCCGCTTGAAAAATTGCATGAGCAAATTGTAAGTGTGAGCAGGGAACAATTGTCACTTCCATTTGAGGCGGGGGGAATTGGCTATGTAGGTTATGATATGGTACGACTTTATGAAAATATTGGGGAGCCAAAATGTGATGATTTAAAACTTCCGGATGCGCACTTTTTTTTATACGACTCTTATATCATTTTTGATCATAAATTTGAGCGCTTGACGCTAGTTGAGGATGATACCTATTCGAAGCGTGAGGAAGCAGAATTGCAGGCTGCGCTAGTAGATTTGGAACATGAAATTTTCACCTCAAAAGAAGGAGAAGCTGACCCGGCCAAGCTTGAACCACTTACTTTTAAAAGTAAGCTTGAGAAGGCCACTTTTATAGAAAAAGTTGAGCGTGCGAAAGCATTTATTGAGGCGGGAGACTTTTTTCAGGTTGTCTTATCACAACGGCTTGAGGCAGAGTTTTCTGGCGATGCCTTCTCATTTTATCGTAAACTCCGTCTTTTAAACCCTTCTCCGTATTTATTTTTCATTGATTTTGGGGAAACGAAGCTCGTTGGTTCATCACCAGAAAGCCTAGTTAGCATAAATGGTGATTTAGTTCAGACAAATCCAATTGCAGGCACTAGAAAAAGAGGGCAGACGGCAGCTGAAGATAAAATGCTCGAAACCGAATTGCTAGCTGATGAGAAAGAACTCGCAGAACACCGTATGTTAGTTGACCTAGGAAGAAATGATATTGGACGAGTGAGCGCAGTTGGCTCGGTTTCAGTTCCCCTTTATTTAACAATCGAACATTATCGTTTTGTGATGCATCTTGTTTCCATCGTGGAAGGGCGACTATTGCCAGAACTTCATGCTTTTGATGCTCTCAAATCTGTTTTACCAGCTGGAACTGTAAGCGGCGCACCAAAAATCCGCGCGATGCAGCGCCTTTATGAATGGGAGGATGTGAAACGTGGTCCGTATGGTGGTGCGGTTGGCTATGTGACAAAACGAGGTAATGCAGATTTTGCGCTAGCCATTCGAATGGCAGTCATTCATGAGGCGCATGTATACGTTCAAGCAGGTGCAGGTATTGTTTATGACTCTAACCCAGAAAGTGAATACAATGAAACGTTACAAAAGGCAAAAGCTCTACTGGAGGTGGGGAAATGATTCTTTTAGTTGATAATTATGACTCGTTTACGTATAATTTGGCGCAATTTATTCAAGAGTTTGCGGAGGTTGAAGTAATTCGAAATGATGCGAAGGACTTATTTCAGCGAGCGGAGGCGGCAAGTGGCATCGTTTTATCTCCAGGACCTGGAAAACCGTCTTCCGCTGGTGATTTAGAAGCACTTATTCGTAAGTTGGCAGATGAAAAACCGATTTTAGGGATTTGTTTAGGGCATCAGGCGATTGGTGAGGTGTATGGTGCAAGAGTAGTTCAAGCAAATGAAATTCGCCATGGAAAGATTTCAAAAATGGAACGTGCTGAGTCAGAACTATTCCGCGGAATACCTGCAACGTTTGAAGTCATGCGTTATCACTCGCTTATTGTTCAAAAAAGTAGTTTGGGTGAAAAACTTTACTCGTTAGGTGAGGCTTTGGATGATAAGGAAATGATGGCGATGAAAGTGCACGGTAAACCAGTATTTGGCTTACAATTTCACCCTGAGTCAATTGGAACACCATACGGAAAACAGATTATTAAGAATTTTGTTGAAATGACAAAAAGGAAGGTGGGGTAAAAATGGATGTAGCTTTGGAAAAATTGTACGCAAAAGAAAATTTATCAGAACTAGAAATGAGTCATTTAGCAACAAATATGCTACAAGGAAATCTATCTGAGATTGAAATTTCTGCCGTATTAATGGCACTAAAAATAAAAGGCGAAACGCTGGATGAAATTTCTGGTTTAGCGAGTACTATGCAAAAGCTTGCTACGAAAATCCCTTATTCAAATGGTGATGCGATGGACAATTGCGGCACGGGTGGTGACAAGTCGAATACTTTTAATATTAGTACCACAAGTGCTTTTGTGCTTGCTGCAGGTGGAATAAAGATGGCAAAACACGGGAACCGCAGCGTTTCCAGTCGTTCAGGAAGTGCTGATGTTTGCTCCGAACTTGGTATTCAAATTGCTCTCACACCTGATATGATGGCACACTTACTTGAAAATGTCGGAATTGCTTTCCTATTTGCGCCAAACATTCATCCAGCTATGAAATTTGTGATGCATGTTCGTAAAACGTTAAAAACACCAACGATTTTCAATTTAATTGGACCGATGACAAACCCAGTTCCACTAGAAGCTCAACTTATGGGGAGTTACAGGCGGGATATTTTACGAGAAACTGCTCAAGCGCTCGGAAAACTCGGTCGTAAACGTGCTGTTGTTGTAAACGGTGCGGGATATATGGACGAGGCTACTTTACTTGGTGAAAATCATATCGCCGTGTATGCGGATGGAAACATTCAAGAGTTTACGTTTTCGCCTGATGATGTGGGATTAGAGAAGACAACGCGCGAACAAATTCAAGGTGGCGATGCTAAACGAAACAGCCAAATTTTAACACGTGTTTTAGACAATGAACAAGGTCCTTGTTTAGATACGGTTTTATTAAATGCTGGGCTTGGTTTTTATACGTACGGGAAAGTGGCGTCGATAGAAGAGGGTGTAGTTATGGCAAGACATGTTGTTGCAAGCGGCGAAGCGAAAAACAAGTTGCATGAACTGCTTGCTGCACAGAAGGAGGTTTTGGTGGGATGACATCTTTTTTAGATGAAATACTTATAGCTAAACATGAGGAAGTAGCAAAAATGGAAGACGAGGTGCTAAAAATTCGACCTGAAAAGCCGAGTTTTCTAGAATTTTTAGCAAATAATCCTGAAAGAATGCAATTGATTGCCGAAGTTAAGCGAGCTTCCCCGTCCAAAGGAACAATCAATTTACATGTAGATCCAGTCAAACAAGCTAGAGCATACGAACAAGCAGGTGCCGGAATGATTTCGGTGTTAACCGATGAAATCTTTTTTAAAGGATCAATAAAAGATTTACAAGCTGTTGCAAAAGCCGTTTCTGTTCCAGTTTTGTGTAAAGATTTTATTATAAGTGAAAAGCAGATGATTCGTGCAAAAAATTGCGGTGCTTCAGCTATTTTACTAATTGTGGCGGCGCTTAGTGAGTCTGAGCTGAATTCTTTATATAAAAAAGCAAATGAAATTGGCTTGTTGCCTCTAGTTGAAGTGCATAATCTTGAGGAACTAAAAATTGCAGAACGCACAGGAGCGAAATTAATTGGTGTAAACAACCGAAATCTAAAGACTTTTGAAGTCGATATTGCAATTAGTGAATCACTTGCGCGAGAAATGGTCAATCAAGCTGCTTTTTATATAAGTGAATCAGGATTTAAAACGGCAGATGATGTTCGTCGCGTGCGAAAGAGTTATCGTGCTGTTCTTGTTGGAGAAGCGCTCATGCGCGAAGATAATCCGCGCGAGGCAGCAGAAAGGTTGCGTGTTTTGAGATGAAAGTGAAAATTTGTGGGTTAAAAACGATGGCTGATGCAAAATTCGCAGCTGAAATGGGCGCAGATATGATTGGCTTTGTCTTTGCTAAAAGTAAACGTCAAGTGAATGTAGAAGAAGCGCGCAAAATGGCAGCAGTCTTACCAGATGAAGTTTTAAAAGTAGGCGTTTTTGTAAATCCTGATTTGGAAGAAGTTTTATTTTTAAAAGAAAATGTGCCGCTTGATATTATTCAGCTTCACGGGAATGAGACGTCAGAATTTACTAAACAAGTCGGTCCAGCCATTAAGGCTTTTAAAGTGCGAAACGGTGAAATAGACGGGGATGTTTCAGCTTATCAGGATTGCTTAATTTTACTTGATGCACCGCCAAAAGAGTTTGAAGGCGGTTCAGGAGAGACTTTTGATTGGGAAAAAATGGGAATGCGCGACTTACCCAAAAGCCGCCTTATCATTGCTGGCGGGCTAAACCCGCAAAATGTCACAGAAGCCATTCGAATTTTCGACCCGTTTGGCGTGGACGTTTCGTCTGGCGTAGAAACAAATGATGTGAAAGATAAAATGAAAATCAAAGCATTTATTGAAAATGCAAAAGGAGCGAATGACAATGCACTATGAGGCACCAAATGAAAAAGGATTTTACGGAAGTTACGGCGGACGTTTTGTTCCAGAATCTTTAATGCATGCGATTTTAGAATTAGAAGAAGCGTATCAAAAGCTGTCTAAGACAGATGAATTTAAAGAAGAACTGGCGAATTACTTAGAACAATATGTGGGACGAAAGACGCCGCTTTATTTTGCAGAACAATTGACAGAATATGCGGGTGGCGCAAAAATTTATTTAAAGCGTGAAGACTTGAATCACACGGGTGCGCATAAAATTAATAATACAATTGGGCAGGCGTTACTTGCAAAGGCAATGGGGAAGAAAAAGGTGGTCGCAGAAACTGGGGCCGGGCAACACGGTGTTGCGACGGCAACGGTTGCGGCACTCTTTAATATGGAGTGTACCATTTTTATGGGTGAGGAAGATATTAAAAGGCAGTCGTTAAATGTATTTCGAATGGAACTTCTCGGTGCAAAAGTAGTGAGTGTCACGTCTGGCAGTAGAACATTAAAAGATGCGGTGAATGAAACACTACGTTACTGGGTGGAGCATATTGAAGACACGCATTATATTATGGGTTCAGTACTTGGCCCGCATCCATTCCCGCAAATTGTGCGTGATTTTCAAAGTGTCATTGGAAAAGAAGCGCGGGCACAACATTTAAAAGCAGAAGGAAAATTACCAGATGCAGTTGTAGCGTGTGTTGGTGGTGGCAGTAATGCAATGGGGCTATTTTATCCATTTGTAACAGATGAGAGTGTAAGGATGATTGGTGTTGAGGCAGCTGGTTTAGGCTTAGACACAGATTTTCAAGCTGCATCGATTACAAACGGAAAAAAAGGTGTCCTTCACGGAGCGATGATGGATGTATTACAAGATGAAAATGGTCAAATTTTAGAAGCCTTTTCAATATCCGCAGGACTGGACTACCCTGGAATCGGACCAGAACATTCATATTTTAACCAATTAGGAAGAGCCACTTATACATCGGTTACAGATGATGAAGCGATTCAAGCTTTCCAACTTCTTTGTCAAACAGAAGGGATCATTCCCGCACTCGAAAGCTCCCATGCTATTAGTTATGCTGTGAAACTTGCTGGAACAATGCCAAAAGAGGCGAGTATTGTCGTTTGTCTGTCAGGGCGCGGAGATAAAGATGTAAATCAAATGCAAGCGAGACTGAAGGGGGAAGTAGAATGAAAACTTTAACGCGCGTTTTAAACGAACGAAAATCTCAAAATAAACCGCTTATCGTGCCGTACATCATGGCAGGAGACGGCGGACTAGACAAACTAGCGCAAACCATTTCTTTTTTGGAAGAAAACGGAGTTTCTGCCATCGAAATTGGTGTCCCTTTCTCCGACCCAGTAGCAGACGGACCAATTATTCAGCAAGCTGGGCTACGCGCTTTAAATGAGCAAACTAGCTTAAAAGAAATCGTACGGACGTTACAAAACATACAAACAAATGTACCTCTCGTCATCATGACGTATTTTAATCCCGTCTTCCAAATTGGCGCTGAAGCATTTATCGAAAGTTTGCGCGAAACAAATGTAAAAGGCTTAATCATTCCTGATTTACCATTTGAACATCAAGATTTACTGACACCATATCTTGATGGTACCGACATCGCTTTAGTACCACTTGTTTCCTTAACGAGTTCTAACGAGCGAATTGCGCAGCTTGTCAAATCCGCAGAAGGCTTCATTTATGCCGTGACAGTGAACGGAACAACAGGAACAAGGCAAACTTTTGGGGAAAATATCGGTTCACATTTGCAAAAATTGAGAGCACAAACGGATATTCCTGTTTTAGCTGGCTTCGGTGTATCAAAAGTGGAACATGTTGAACAATTTATGCAAGTCGCAGATGGGGTTGTAATCGGTAGTAAAATTGTGTCGCTCCTCCGTGATGCGAAGCACGAGGAATTGGCCGATTTTTTATCCAAAGTAACAGCGGTCTAGCATGATTTGACGGGTTACAAGCGGTATGGTAAAGTCAGTTTGAAAGTGTGGTGTTTGTATGACTGAAATGTATTTGAAACAGGCGAAAACGACTACGATTATTATTGCGCTTGTATCGATTTTGCAGGCGATTCTTGCTATTGTGGGCTTAATCACGGTTGTGCTTGTGATTCCAAATCAAGAAACGTTAAAACTGACGCAAAGTGTGATTCGGACTGCTCTTTTTAATACGTCAATCAATGTTGTCTTTTTTGTGCTTTTTTCGGTTTTATTTTTGCTTGCATTTCGCCGTTTAAGAAAAGGGCTTGATGTTCATGTTCGCCTGTATATTTTTTATATTGTATTTATGATTGTCTCGATTGGTCTCGGTATGATAAATGGCGGTTTTAATTTGAGTAGTTTACTTATCCCTGGTATGCTGATTTTACTTAGTGTGATTGCGATTTCTTCCCTGCGTAAAGGGGAAAGTGAAAAGGAAAGTTAAATAACTTTCTCTTAGTTAAAATTTTAGTAAAGGAATAAACATTTAAAAGAGCTTTTCCGTACTAGTAATAGTTCTTTTAAAGTTTGTTCTTTTTTTTTGGAGGATAAAGTGGTAAAGTTAACAAGAGACTAAATAGCTGGCAGTTTGTGTCATCTGTTTGAAGAAGATTTTATTTTTTAGTAAAGGAAGTTTGAAGATGGGTTCAAAACTGCTTAGAGGAACGTTTATCCTGACACTTGGTACGCTTCTTTCCAAGGTGCTTGGGATTTTGTATGTTATACCTTTTTATGCGATTGTCGGGGGCGATGACCCGATGCTTCTTTACAACTTTGGCTATGTCCCGTACCAATTGTTTTTAAGTGTGGCAACCGCTGGGATTCCACTTGCTGTTGCAAAATACATAGCAAAATATAATGCGATGGAAGAATATGAAATTGGGCGCCGTTTATTTAGGACGGGGATTTATCTAATGATTGCCTCAGGAATTATTTGCTTTATCGCCATGTATTCACTTGCACCATTTCTTGCTAGCTTACAACAACTAGAAGGTGGCTATAGTTTAGCAGACGGTATCCAAGTTATTCGAGCAGTTAGTTTTGCTCTTCTTATCATTCCAATTATGAGTTTGCTTCGCGGTTTTTTTCAAGGATACAATTCTATGGGGCCATCTGCTGTATCACAAGTTGTCGAACAGCTTGTACGTATTTTATTTTTACTTGCCAGTACATTTGTCGTCCTATATGTGTTAGACGGAAGTATCGTCACAGCAATTAGTTTGGCAACTTTTTCCGCATTCGTTGGGGCACTTGCGAGTTTTGCTCTTTTAGTATGGTATTACTTTAAACGAAAACCAGGACTTGACCGCATGTTAGTCGATAGTCGAAATGAACTTAAAGTTTCCATACCTACCTTATATAAGCAAATCATTTTATCGGCTATTCCTTTTATTATTGTCGGATCTGCGACTTCTCTTTACCAGTTGATTGACCAGTTTACGATGGGACGAGTTCTTCAATATATTGGGATTTCCGCCAATCAAGTAAAAGAATATGTTGCGATTATTAACTTCGATGTACAAAAATTAATCATGATTCCCGGTACGCTTGCGATAGCCTTTTCTATGGCACTCGTTCCGCTTGTGACGGCTGCTTATGTTCGAAATGAAAAAGAACAAGTCAAACGCCAATTAAATGACGTTTTCCAAATTTTGCTCTTTTTAACAATTCCAGCTTGTATCGGGATTGCGTTACTTGCAAGACCTTTATTTACGGTTTTCTTTAAAGCGAATGAAGTAGGGACGGACTTACTCCAATTTTTTGCACCCATCGCCGTCTTGTTTTCCTTGTTCGGAGTTACAGCAGCCGTTCTTCAAGGGATTGATGAGCAGCGCTTCACTGTTTTAGGTTTGCTACTAGGCTTGCTTGCAAAATCCGTTTTACAAATGCCGCTTATCATGCTTCTAGAGGCAAAAGGTTCTATTTTAGCAACGGGTATCGGATACGCCGTTTCGTGTATTTTCATGCTTATTATTATTAAAAAGTATGTCCATTTTTCATTTAGACTTATCCTTCGAAGGGTCGTTTTATTTATCTTTTTAACACTCATTATGTCTCTTGCAGTTTTGGCCGTTTATTTCCCGCTGTCATTCATTTTAAGTCCAGATCACAAAATGACTGCAACAATTTTAGTTATCATTTGTGGTGGGGTGGGAGCTATTATTTATGCCTATCTTGCTTTTAAATTACACCTTTCTGATAAATTGTTTGGACCACGTGGCACGAGACTACGTCAAAAATTAGGCATCAAATAAAATAAAAACCAGCTTGAAGAAAAACTTAAAGTTTACACAAAACAAAACGACCCACGCAAAATCAGACTGCTGACAACTGATGAGATTCTAGGCAAAGCCGAGTACCGAAGTGGCGCGTACTCGAGTATGTGAGAAGTTATGCGGAGCGCATCGGAACGGAGGCTTTAACGACGAAAATTGCCGTTTGTCAGCAGTCTAAAACGTCTTGCATAAATAGCGAGGCGTTTTTATTTTATATTTTTTAGAAAATCAGTTGTTTCCTTAGGGGATTTAAAAATATGTACGGGTGTTTTTTCTTCATTAAGTTTTCTAAGAAGTTCGCTACGTCTTTTAGGGAAGTCCCAAACAAATTTTAAAAATTCGAAATCTAGTCTTTCTGGGCATCCGGCTGCGGAATCTGGTCGCGTTTTACCGTAATATTGAGTGAGGCGCTTTAGGGCGCGGAAAAAATAGATGTGCCTCGGATAATCTAAAAAAATAATGCAGTTGGACGGCGGAAACCTGGTTTCCCATGTATCCGAATAATTGCCTTCTATAATCCAATTTTCCTCTAAAGTTATGATTTTTTCGATATGTTTTAGAAATTCTTCCTTAGGAACCGGCTCCCAGTTGGGTTTAAAAAATAAGGTATCTAGGTGAATTACAGGAATTCCAAGTTTAAGTCCAATCTCTCTTGCTAATGTTGATTTTCCAGAACCAGAAGGGCCTATTATGTTTATGCGATACATGTTTTTACCTCCATTCATATAAAATCAAATGCTACTTTCTTATTTTCATATAAAATTGTCAATCCACTCAATCATCTTGCATTTCGCTAAAAATCTTCAAATATGTGGGTAGCTCCTTTGAAATGTGAGTGGGCAGCACAACGAACTTCTTTTTTGCCAAAATATCGCCAATATAGCTATGGAAAAAAACGCCAGCTAAAACGCCGTGAAGTGGTTCGGTCGTTTGTTTTATTAAGCCGGCAATGATACCACTTAACGTATCGCCCATTCCACCAGTTGCCATAGCAGGGGAACCGTATATATTTTGCCAATTTTCTTCTGCAGTCAGCACTTTTGTTCGATGTCCTTTTAAAACAATTGTCGCACCGAGTGCACGGCGAACTTCATCTGGTGTCGCTTCATCCGGTGCAAGTTTTTTCAAACGTTCCCATTCGCCTGCATGCGGAGTAAAGTAAAGTGCGCAATTTGGCTTAGGAAGATCACCTTTTGCATAAAGTGTAATCCCGTCACCATCTATAATGATGTTTTGGTGACTTTCGGCATGTTGCAAAATAAATTCCATGAGTGCGTATGCCTCACCGTCAAGACCAAGTCCAGGACCAATCAGAATGGTATCGAAAGTCGCTAATAAACACTCAAGTTCAGTTAATTTTGCATAATCTAAAAACATACATTCAGGTAAGCGACTGTGTAAACTCGAACGATTGACGTGGTGCGAAGCGAGTGTTGTTAATCCAGCTCCGCTATAAACACTTCCTTCTGCCGCCAAGATAGCAGCCCCACCATACATTTCGTTCCCGGCAACAATAAGGACTTTGCCATATTGATTTTTGTAACCTTCATCCTCACGTTTTGAAATAAAACTGCAAATGGCTTTTGGCGTTATTTTTTTCATAAAGTTCACAGCCCTTTAAAAAATTGGATTTTATTCGCCAAAGAAGATAAAATAGATGGCGGATAATTTATTTTAATTTTAGCGAAGTATAGGGGTGTTTGTAAAATGAAACCAGTCTTTCCTGCAGTAAAAGCCGTCATCATAAAGGACGGACATTTTTTAGCTCTAAAACGTGCTGAACAAGTTGAAGATGTATATGACTTGCCAGGAGGAAGAATGAACTACGGCGAAACACACGCAGAATGTCTATTCCGCGAAGTTTATGAGGAAACAACTTTACAAGTGCAACCTTTTATTTTGTATGATACATGGGAATTTTTTCATACAGATTATCAGATTACAGGTGTAATGTATCTTGTTTCAATGCCTGATGATGGCGAAATCAAATTGTCAGAAGAACATAAAGCTCATAAATGGTTGCCACTTTCAAAAGCGGGTATAGAAGATTTAGATGTTGTCTTTAGTTCGCGAATGAATCGTTGGGATTTTGACGCGATAAAAGGAATTATGTAATTATTTCTTGAAAACCTAGGTTTCTACTTTCCTCGATAGGAAAAAGGGTTTACAATGGTAATGCAGAGTTTATTTTGGAAGGAATGAAGAAAATGTCGGAAATCAATTGGCAAAAAGAAGTTGAAAGTAGGAAAGACGCTTTCTTAAAAGATTTAGAAGGGTTACTCCGTATTCCGAGTGTGCGCGATGATGCAAAAGCAACTGACGAAGCGCCTTTTGGACCAGATGTGAAAAAAGCGCTAGATTACATGATCCGATTAGGCGAAAAAGACGGTTTTACAACAAAAGAAGTCGCTAATGTTGCAGGTCATATTGAGTACGGATCAGGTGATGAGCTTGTCGGCGTTCTTGGACATGTTGATGTGGTGCCTGTTGGAGATGGGTGGACAAATGGACCATTTGAACCAGTACTGAAAGATGGCAAACTTTATGCACGCGGTGTAGCCGATGATAAAGGACCAACAATTGCCGGTTATTATGCACTTAAAATCTTAAAAGAACTCGATTTACCAATTTCAAAAAGAATTCGTATTATTGTAGGATCGGATGAGGAAAGTGGTATGAGTTGTGTTGAGCGTTATTTTGAAACGGAAGAACAACCAACTGTTGCATTTGTTCCAGATGCTGAATTTCCAATCATTCATGCTGAAAAAGGAATTTCTGAACTTGACGTTTCATTTAAAGACAACAAGCCAAACAGTTACCAAGCGTTCCAATTGGTAAGCTTTGAATCTGGTGCACGTTACAACATGGTACCTGACCATGCGCGTGCTGTTTTAAAAGAAGTAAAAGATGTTGATTTATTAAAACAAGAATTTAATAATTTCCTTTCTAGCCATGATGTAACAGGAGAATTTGATGTGGATGCAACATCCGTTACGCTTTCTGTTGTAGGTAAATCTGCGCATGCAATGGAACCAAATAACGGCGTGAATGCAGGGCTCCATTTAGTTGCCTTTTTAGGGAAATTTGAGTTATCAGGCTCAGCAAATGATTTCGTTACTTTTGGTCGCGACTACTTATATAATGATTCGCGTGCTGTTAAACTTGGCATCAATTACGAAGATAAGGAAAGTGGCGAATTGACGATGAACGTTGGTATTATTCGCTATAGTAGTGAAGAAGGTGGACGTTACGGTCTTAACTTCCGCTATCCAGTAACTGCCAACATGGACCGTCTTAAAACGAAGATGGAAACAGTCGTATTTGAGTATAACGGTCGCTATTCACACTATGATGATTCAAAACCATTATTTGTACCGCAAGATCACCCGCTTATCCAAACCTTGCAAGAAGTATATACCAAACAAACAGGTGAGGAAGCGACTCTACTTGCAATTGGTGGCGGTACTTATGCGCGGCACTTAGAAACGGGTGTCGCATTTGGAGCACTTTTCCCAGGACGCGAGGATACTATGCACCAAAAAGATGAATTTAGTTATTTTGATGATTTATTAAAGGCTACGGCTATTTATGCTGAAGCTCTTTACAAATTGGCAAAATAAGAGGTATAATTGAAAAAATTCTAGCTGCTACGTTAGTTTCGTAGCAGTTTTTACTTTAAAAAGGAGTGATTTTCTTGAAAGTATTAGTTGGAGATAAAATCGTAGACCGAGAAGATGCCTACGTTGATATTGAGGACCGCGGATATCAATTTGGTGATGGTGTATATGAAGTGGTACGTATGTACAACGGAAAATTTTTTACCGCCAAAGAACATATTGACCGCTTATATGCGAGTGCGTCAAAAATTGATTTGGTCATTCCATTTCCAAAAGAAAAGCTTTACGACTCCCTTTTAGAGCTTGCAAAAGTAAATCAAATTTCAACAGGAAATGTATACTTACAAGTAACTCGAGGCATTCAGCAGCCTCGAAACCATATTATTCCTGATGAATTCCCTCTTGAAGGGATTTTGACGGCAGCAGCACGTGAAGTGCCTCGAAATGAAATGCAATTTGTTGTTGGTGGAACAGCAATAACAGAAGAAGATATACGCTGGTTGCGCTGTGATATTAAGAGCATTAGCTTGCTTGGTAATATTCTAGCAAAAAATAAAGCGCATCAAAAAGGGGCATTAGAAGCTATTCTTCATCGTGGTGATTTAGTTACAGAATGTTCAGCTTCAAATGTTTCCATCATTAAAGATGGTACATTAATTACGCATGCTGCTGATAATTTAATTTTAAATGGTATTACAAGACAGGTGATTTTAAAAGCGGCAGAAAAAGGAGCTATCCCATACGAGGAGCGTGACTTTACCATACAAGAACTATTGAATGCAGATGAAGTCTTTATCTCAAGCACGACACTTGAAGTGACTCCAATTACGAAAGTTGACGACACTGTTATTGGAAACGGTGAACGTGGTCCTGTCACTGCACGATTACATCAATTATTTGAAGAAGAAATTGTTTCAGCTTGCGGTTCTTTAGTGAAAGAGAATATTTAATAGAAACAGGGAGTGTTCCTCCCTGTTTTTTATATGTAAAAAATGACATATTGCTTAAGATGGCATGTATACACATTTGATAGCGTTTTCTGTGAAAAAAATCAAAAAAATGGGCTTGACCTTACTAAAATAAAGGCGTATAATTCATCTTGCTAATTGTTCGTATGCGAATTATTTCTATACAAACAATTGTTAAAGGGGGAAGATTTGTGGATGAAAAGTTAGTAAGAGAAGTGATTTTGTCTTTTCGTGAAGTATCTCGAAAAACGCATCAGTATCTCGCCGAGGAGGCAAATAAACGTGGAATCACAACAACACAATTACTTGCTTTAAGTTCTTTAAAACGTGAGCCTCATCTTACGCTTGGTGAGTTAGCAGACCGAATGAAATTAAGTAAAAGTACTACATCTGGAATTGTTGATCGCCTTGTTAAAGCTGGTTTTTTAACACGGAATAGGGTGGAACTAAACCGTCGAACGTTAAATTTAGCATTAACTGAGCTTGGTGAAGAAAAAGCAGCAACAACATATGATGTTTTCTTTAAACGCCTTGAACCCATTCTTGAAATTGGTGAGCGCGAACTCACGGAAATGCTTACAACACATCAGCAAATGATTCAAATTTTAGAAAGAGGGATGCAAGAATGAATGCACAGACGAAGACGACCTCGGTAAAAAGAAACGGTATTTTAATAGTTATGCTGATGGGTGCTTTTGTAACGATATTAAATCAGACACTAATGAATGTAGCTTTACCGAGTATTATGAAAGACTTTAATATTACGGCGAGTCAAGGACAATGGCTTTCTACAGGTTTTATGCTTGTAAATGGTGTCATGATTCCAATGACCGCATTTTTAATTGAACGATTTACAACGCGACAACTCTATTTATTCGCCATGATTACATTTGCAATTGGGACAGCAATTGGGGGATTTGCGCAAAACTATTCGATGCTAATTGCTGGGCGTATGGTTCAAGCAGTTGGCGCGGGAATTGTTATGCCACTTCTAACCGTCGTTGTCTTAAATCTATTTCCAATTGAACGACGTGGGCGCGCGATGGGACTTATTGGTCTTGCCATGAACTTTGCACCCGCAATTGGTCCGACGCTCTCGGGTTGGATTGTTCAAGAATATGCTTGGCGCGATTTATTTTTCATCATCATTCCATTTGCAATAGTTGATATTATTGTAGCCATTTTCTTGCTTCGAAATGTTGGGAAGCGTTCATTTCCAAAATTGGATATTCTTGGCGTTGTCATGTCAACAGTTGGGTTTGGTAGTTTATTACTTGGATTTAGTAACGCTGGGGATCACGACTGGCTTACGTTTAAAGTTTTTGGCTGTATTGCTATTGGTCTTATTGTTTTGGCGCTATTCATTTGGTACCAAGGGAGAGCAAAAACGCCACTTCTTAACTTTAAGGTGTTTAAAAATCCGACCTTTACTTTAACAACGATTATTAGTTTTTTTGTTTTTATGGGTTTGTTTGGTGGTATGCTTTTACTGCCAATATTCTTACAGAGTGTGCGTGGTTACTCTCCGCTAGAATCAGGTTTAGTCCTTCTTCCTGGGGCGCTTATAACGGCCGTTTTATCACCTGTCACGGGTATGATGTTTGACCGATTTGGTGCAAAATATTTGTCACTCGTGGGACTTATTATTATGACGGCTTCAACATTTATGTTTTCAAACATCGATGAAACGACAACACTTACTTATATTGTCGTGTTCCAAACGATTCGTGCAGGTGGTATGGCGATGGTGATGATGCCGCTTCAAACCGCTGCTCTCAATTCCTTACCACTTGAAATAGCAGCGCATGGTTCAGCAATGTTTAATACAATGAGACAAGTTGCCGGGTCAATAGGAACAGCAGCGCTTATTACAGTCATGTCTAAAAGCGCTAGTAGCTTTGCAAACTCGCTCACAGCCACTGATGTTGCAGGGAAAACAAAAGAACAGCTGGCAAATCATGTTTTAATTCACGGGATTGATACAGCCTTTTTAATTGCTGCACTCTCTAGTGTTATTGCATGTATATTAACATTGTTCATTCGGAAAAATCCCTCTGGACTAAATCCAGTTGTCCATAAAAATTAATTTTAAATCCGCCTAAAAAGCAGTAGGCGGATTTTTTATATTAAAAAAATGAAAGCCCGAACATATGTTGACTTGACTTACTTCTATTAGAGAAGTACAATCAATTTTAGACATGATTTATTTGCTAAGTAATAAATCGTACTAAAAAGGTGTGTTTCAGGATGAAAGATTATTTTTTTGGGGCTGAATATGAGATAAGTTCTGCCGGGGGGGAAACCGGTCAAGCTTTTATTGCAAGAAAGGAGGACGAAAAATTCTTTTTAAAGAGGAATTCTTCGCCTTTTTTAGCTGCACTTTCTGCTGAGAATATCGTGCCTAAACTTGTATGGACCAGACGAGTGGAAAATGGCGATGTCATTACTGCTCAAAAATGGGTCGAGGCACATATTTTAGATGCGGATGAAATGGCAGATAAACGTGTGGCTGAGCTTTTAAGTAAAATTCACCGTTCGCAACCACTAAAAAAAATGTTGCGAAAAATTGAGAATAGTTCCTTATCTCCTGAAAAAATGCTCGCAAATTTAAATAATTTTGAAGAGCAGTTCAGCGATGAAGAAAAGTTTGCCCATACATACCTGTTAAATCATGCCGAGCAAATAACATCAGATGAGCTAGTCGTGTGTCACGGTGATATGAATCATAGCAACTGGATGATTTCATTAAAAGATGAACTTTATCTAGTCGACTGGGATTCCGCCATGCTTGCTGATCACGCAAGCGACTTAGCCATGCTTCTTTATCAGTATATTCCCCGATCCAAGTGGAGCGAGTGGCTTCTTGCATACGGAGAAGCTTATTCAGAAAAACTGCACCAAAAGTTAAAATGGTACGGTTTATGTCAGGCATTGACACGTATCTATACGGCTAATATTGCCGAGCAGGAACGTTCAAAAGCAAGTGTGCTTTTAAAAGTAATCTTAGAAGATAATGAGGTGTAACCAATTCATGCGTGTAAAGCATAAACCATGGGCAAAAGATAAATTGTTAAGTCATCCTGAAGTTTGCGTGGCAAATCCGGCTGACTATAAAGGAAAGTGGCAAGAGCTTTTCGGGAATCAAAATCCCATCCATATTGAAATTGGTTCTGGAAAAGGCCAATTTGTAAGCGGCATGGCTAAACAAAATCCAGAAGTTAATTATATCGGTATTGAAGTTGTTGAAAGTGTGCTTGTTGTTGCGCTTGATAAAGTTTTACATGCGGGTGTTTCAAACGCACGTTTACTGTCTGTTGACGGGGCAGAACTACTTGAGTATTTCGAACCAGGTGAGGTGGCGCGAATTTACTTGAATTTTTCTGATCCATGGCCAAAAAAACGGCACACAAAACGCCGCTTGACGAATCCGCTATTTTTAGATATTTATAAATCGCTTTTGCCTGTTAATGGTGAAATCCATTTTAAAACGGATAATCGTAGCTTATTTGAATATTCTCTAGTTGCTTTTTCCGAATATGGCATGCAACTAGCTGATGTGTCACTCGATTTACATGCCGATGAAATAGACGACAATATCATGACAGAATACGAAGAAAAATTTTCACAAAAAGGTTTTCCAATTTATCGTTTAGAGGCGTCATTTAAATAAACGAAACAAGAAGTTGCTGATTGCGACTTCTTTTCTATAATAATATTATGTAAACAAGAGGTGGTCTAATGAAAATTGGCGAAATTGAAATCCACTGGTTAAGGGGCGGGAAATTAGCTTTTGATGGTGGAGCAATGTTTGGTGTTGTACCAAAAGCGCTTTGGGAGAAAAAATATCCAGTTAATGAAGCAAACCAAATTGCAGCATATGCTGATCCCATGTATTTTGAAGTCGGAGGAAAACATGTTCTTATTGATGCAGGAATTGGAATGAACCGACTTACGGAGAAACAAAAAAGGAATTTTTCAGTAGAAGAAGAGTCTTTTATCATTCAAGATTTAGCTCGTTTAGGCGTAACCCCAGAAGAAATTGACTTTGTGCTTATGACACATCTGCACTTTGATCATGTAACTGGACTAACTGGAGTCAGTGGGGACGGAACGCTTGTGTCTGTCTTTCCTAATGCCAAAATCATTACTTCTCTAACGGAGTGGGAAGAAATGCGGGCTCCAAATATCCGTTCAAAAGCAACTTATTGGTCAGAAAACTGGCAAAAAATTTCGCACCAAATACATACTTATTCAGGAGAAATGGAGGTTCTTCCTGGCGTGACGATGCACCATACGGGAGGCCATAGTGCAGGTCACGGTATCGTTCAGATTACTTCTAAAGAAATGCGTGCTGTTCATCTAGGCGATATATTCCCAACACATGCACATTTAAATCCACTCTGGGTGACTGCCTACGACGACTATCCAATGGACAGCATCTATGCAAAAGAAAAGTGGTTTGCGAAATGGATGGACGAAAAAACATGGTTTCTATTTTATCATGACGCATTTTATGAAGCCATTCAACTTAACGGTGCAGGTGAGATAACAAATAAAGTGGAGAAAAAAAGAAGCTTTTAAGTTTCTTTTTTTGTTTTGTAAATTTAGATAGGGGGAAGGGGTATCGGTTTTTGAATACCTTATTAGGGTATATGAAAATCGCATAAAAATGCCCCTTTTAAATAAAGGGGCATTTACTTATGTAAGATATACGTCAATGATTGTACCTGTTTTTGCATCCGCAATAAATTCAAACTGTTTCTTTTCACCCTCGCGAATGGCTGTAATCCCACCATGATAAACAAACGTATCAATGGCATATTTTTTATAATGTTGTTTTTTAAGTTGAATCCAAGAGCCTTCAATAGGTCCATCCTTTTTAAAAGCATCCTTGACACTTTCTAAAATAACATCGCCAGATATTGATTTATCTGAAAGACAGTAATGGTTCAGTAAATGACCAAAAGCAGCGCCGAAAGCAGCACCAGCAACAAAAGCTTTCCAGTCCATGTTTTTCCTCCCTCAATCATTTCGCTCTACAAGTGAAATTTACTTACGTACTCATTATACTATACTTTTTGAAAATGAAAAGTATTTTTAATGACGCTTTCAAAACATAATGAATCTTGCTATACTAAAAGAGTTAGAGTGAAAGGGTGATTGAGAGTGAAAGAAGAAACATTAACGTTGTTTAAAACATTAACCGAGTTACAAGGAACATCCGGTGATGAATTTCGAGTGCGGGATTTTATAAGGAAAGAAATCGAACCCGTTTCAGATGAGGTCGTACAAGACGGTCTTGGCGGC
Organism: Listeria tempestatis; assembly: GCF_963575625.1. Taxonomy (NCBI): domain Bacteria; kingdom Bacillati; phylum Bacillota; class Bacilli; order Caryophanales; family Listeriaceae; genus Listeria; species Listeria tempestatis. The sequence goes on along the minus strand of NZ_CAUYTK010000001.1, from coordinate 440,999 downwards.
ATTTTTGGTGTGAGACGCGGCGATACATCTGGCCCGCGCATTTTAGTTGCTGGACATATGGATGAAGTAGGCTTTATGATTACACAAATTACAAAAGCTGGCATGCTTCGTTTCCAAACTATCGGCGGTTGGAATCCCCAAGTCATGCAAGCACAGCGCGTTCAAGTCATGACAACAAATGGTCCAGTTATTGGCGTAATCGCGTCTGTTCCCCCGCATTTAATGTCTGATGCAGAGCGAAATAAACCAACGGATCCTAAAAACTTGTTAATTGATATCGGCGCTGATTCTTTAGAAGAAGCAAAAGAACTTGGACTTAAACCCGGTCAATTTATCGTACCAGTATCTGAATTTACACCTCTTGCAAACCCTAAGAAAATTTTAGCGAAAGCGTGGGATAATCGCTACGGTGTTGGACTCGCAATCGAGCTTTTAAAAGAACTAAAAGATGAACCACTTCCAAACACGCTTTTCTCGGGAGCAAACGTTCAAGAAGAAGTGGGGCTTAGAGGCGCTGGTGTTAGCGCAAATATGATTCAACCAGATTTATTCTTCGCGCTAGATGCGAGCCCTGCAAATGATACAACAGGGGACAAAACGCAATTTGGTCAGCTTGGTAAAGGCTTCTTAATGCGTATTTTTGACCGGACTATGATTATGCACCGAGGTATGCGCGAGTTTTTGCTCGATACAGCAGAAAGCAATCAAATTCCGTATCAATATTTCACCTCGCCAGGTGGCACGGATGCTGGAAAAGTACATACTTCATTAAGTGGTATTCCAAGCGCAGTGATTGGTGTTCCGTCAAGATATATTCATTCAAGCAATTCCATCTTGCATGTAGATGACTACGCTGCTGCAAAAGAAATGATTACGACGATTATTCGTAACCTTGACAAAACAACTTACAGCACTATACGTGAAAATGCTTAGCTTTTTGAAGAAAGCGACGGTTTTAATCGGTGTAATGCTCCTTGTTAGTGGCGTCATTTGTTTCATTCTAAGTGTGCAAAAAAATAGCAACTTCGAACAAGGCTGGTCGCTTACAGCTATCATTGCAGGTGTGCTGATATTGTCTTATGAAGGTTTGCAATTTTATATCGCAGAACGCAAAAAAACACGAAAATCAAACCGTTGATTTTCGTGCTTTTTTGCGACTAGCTAAATGTATAACGAAGCACTTTTGCAGCTTCATCGATATTTCGAACGGTGACGTTTGCGCGTTCTGACAATTCTTTTAATGGATGATGCAATTTTTCCGGGCGAATTAAGATAAGCGGTTTGCCGCTTGCAATAGCGAATGAGGCATCGGAAGCCGTATTCCACTGCTTAAATTCTTCACCAAAATAAGCAATCACAAGATCGGCTTTATTCAAAAAAAGCTGCGTTCGTAAATTGTTGATTTTGGAAGATTGAATGTCACGATATAGCGCATTTGGCTGCTCGCCTAGAATATTTTCACCAATAGAATCTGATTTTTCGTGATTTTCTTCTGGACCTGTGAATGTAAATGAAACGCCTGTTACATCACCGATTGCACGGCGAAGTTCATTTCGCCAATCGGAATGAATTTCGCCCGCTAAATAAATGTGATAGTTCATTTGCTAAACACTCCTTTCCTCTTTATCATAGCGAAAAAAAGAAAACGCTTCAAATCTTTTGCAGAAAGCGGATTTCTGGACGAACTCGTAAACTTTAGGTACGATTTAACAAGAAGAATGTAAAGGAGCGTTTTAAAATGAAAAATTTAAAGTCTGTTAAGGAATTCCAACAATTGAAGGAACAGGGGAAAACGGTTTTTATGTTTAGTGCAGATTGGTGCGGTGATTGCCGTTTTATCGAGCCTGTTATGCCAGAAATTGAAGCAGAAAATGAAGACTTTAGTTTTTATCATGTTGACCGTGATGAATTTATCGATTTATGTGCGGAACTTGCCATTTTTGGAATCCCAAGTTTTTTAGCATTTGAAGACGGAGAAGAAATTGGGCGATTTGTGAGTAAGGATCGTAAAACAAAAGAAGAAATCAATGACTTTTTAGCTGCGCTTTAAAAGGAGGAAGCTCTTTGAAGATTACAACACTCGGTATGAAAGTGAAATTAGAAGAAATGCTACAAAAAGAAGGTCGAACGTTTTCTTTTGATAGGGAAAAGGAACGTCTAAAAGTTTCTGAAAATGGTCACACAATCACATTATCTATCCCGCAATTGATTGCACGATTTGAAGAAGAAGGAGCGAGTTCCTTTCAAAAAATCGAATATTATGTGGAAGAAGGTTTTCGGGCGAATCAGCAAAAAATCAATTTAATTGGTAATGATGATAAAATTTTCCCAGTCATTCGGGCAGGTTCTTTCCCGCAAAAGACAAAAAAAGGCGAAATATTGTTATGTGAGAAACATACAGCTGAGACAAACCTCTTTTATGTATTTGATACGGGAAAATCCTATAAATTTATCACAGAAAATGATTTAGTCCAAGCGGGCATTTTACTTGCTGATTTACGAAGAATCGCCATGCAAAACGTAGAAAAACTGGAAACACCTTTAAAAAGGGATGTGGTCTCCGGCAATGATTTTTACTTTTTAAGTACGCATGATGGCTACGATGCTAGTCGTGTTTGTAATGAAAAATTTTTAGCAGACTTGCGAAAGCGGTTTACAGGTGAAATGGTCATTGCGATACCACATCAAGATGTGCTAATATTAGCAGATATTCAAAATAATACTGGCTACGATGTGTTAGCGCACATGACGATGCAATTTTTCTCAGAAGGCATTGTGCCGGTTACGTCTTTGCCATTTGTGTATAATAATGGTAAACTGGAACCGATATTTATTATGGCGAAAAATAGACCAAAGGAGTAGGGGAACTTGATAGCAAACGTATTTTACAATAAAAATGGAATTGGTGACACGCTAATTGTTGCCGTGAAAGACATTGATCGCTATACGCGTTCATTTCAAAAAAAAGGCGATGTAGTACGAATTTTTGACACTGAAAGCGGTGAATTAAGCGGCTTTAACATTTTTAACGCATCCAATTATTTCGTGTTACAAGCAAACGGAAAAGTCGTTTTAACGGAAGAAATCGTTGCACAATTGCAGGAGCTTGTTAGAAATGCGGGCTTTACTGATAATTTAGATATTGATTTATCACCAAAATTTGTTGTTGGCTATGTAGAAAGTATCGAAAAGCATCCAAATGCTGACAAACTTCGTATTTGCCAAGTAGATGTTAAAAATGAGAAGCTACAAATTGTCTGCGGTGCGCCAAATGTAGATACAGGCCAAAAAGTTGTAGTAGCTAAAATTGGTGCAGTTATGCCAAGCGGTCTTGTGATTAAACCATCTAATTTACGAGGCATTGACTCTTTCGGCATGCTATGTGCGGCACGTGAATTAGCTATCCCGGATGCACCGCAAGAAAAAGGTATTCTTGTTTTAGAAACTGATTATGAAGTCGGCGGAGCTTTTCCTGTTTCTTTTTAAGCTAAAACTAGCTAGTAATCATCTAGCTAGTTTTTTTATGAACAAAAGTGTGTACAATACACTTCGTAATTGTTCTTTTTATCTCCAGAATTTCGGTTATAAGATTAAGTTATACCTATATAAAAGCCTTTAGCATCAATGGGTAACTCGCTTTTAAAAATGATAAATATGAAATTATGATAGACATGTATAGCTTTAATTATTTTTCTCTGTTAGAATCAAAAAAGAAAATCAAAATTAGGTGTGATAGATATGGGATGGTTAAAAGATTTTTTCTTTGGGGATTTTGAAGAAACAAAAGATGAAACACCGAAGAAGCAAACAACAACCGTAAAAACCAAAACAAAAGAAGAAAAGCAAAAAAATACTAGCGTAGTAGAACGTCCTTCCATAAATAAAGGACAGAAAAAACGCGCAGTTGCGACAAAAATGGTATATGAATATCCAAAAGGGAATTTTCGCTTTCCAGTTATTCCTGATGATGTACCGGCTAAAAGTGAACCGGTTAGTAGAACTTCAAAATCAATTAGTGAAGTGAAAGAAACACGAGCTACTACTGAAACTAAAATTGCAATGAAAGAAAAATTTACGCCGACTGATGTTCCGTCGCCAGTTTTTGCTTTCCATAAACGGCCAAGTCGTTTTGAATTTGATTTAGACAATCAAACTGCTGAAAAGGCCAAGCAAGAACGTATTTCTTTAATCATTGAAGAAGTAGAGCAATTTGTGGAGGAAAAATCAGAAGTTACTAAGGATATACATACAGCTGTAACCACGGAAGAACCTATTTTAAAAAAAAGTGAAGAAGTGAGAGAACCTCAAATAAAACAACTAGAAAAAACTTCTCCGCGACAAAAAAAAGCAATGAAATCTCATATTCCGTTTAATGTGATGATGGTAAATAACGATCAGAAAGATGAGCCAAATGAGGAAACGGATTCCTATTTGGCGCAAACTGAGCAAGTGGTCACTGTTCCAGAGAAAAAAGTGTCGGAAGGGGAGGAGGTGCCATCCTCGTACTATCTTCCTTCGCTACGTTTATTAAGCCCGCCTGTTTCATCAAGCAAAGATGAGGGGTGGCTTGATTATCAGGAAGAACTTTTGAATGAAACGCTAAAAAACTTCAATGTAGAAGCACATGTTGTGAACCGAACACAAGGTCCGTCTGTGACGCGTTTTGAAGTCCAACCTGAAAAAGGCGTCAAAGTGAGTAAAATTACCAATTTAACCGATGATATTAAATTAAGTTTAGCTGCAAAAGATATTCGAATTGAAGCACCAATTCCAGGGAAAAGTACAATTGGTATTGAAATTCCAAACCCTTCAAGTCGGCCAGTCATGATTTCTGAAATTATGAATACTTCGATTTTTAAAGAGAATCATTCACCACTTACCGCCGCACTCGGACTCGATATTTCAGGTGCGCCTATCGTCACGGATTTGCAAAAAATGCCGCACGGTCTTATTGCTGGTGCAACAGGTTCGGGAAAAAGTGTATGTATTAACTCATTATTAGTCAGTCTACTTTATAAAGCGCGACCTGATCAATTAAAGCTCCTTTTAATTGATCCAAAAATGGTAGAACTTGCACCGTACAACCGCATCCCGCACCTTGTAAGTCCTGTTATTACCGATGCAAAAGCAGCGACTGCAGCACTAAAATGGGCAGTGGAAGAAATGGAGAGACGCTATCAGCTCTTCTCACATACAGGTGTCCGCAATATGGAACGTTATAATCAGTTGTCAGAAGCAGAAGGGCACTCTGGGGAAAAACTTCCGTATATCTTAATCGTCATTGACGAATTAGCTGATTTAATGATGGTCGCACCAAATGATGTGGAAGAATCCATTAGTCGCATTGCTCAAAAAGCTAGAGCATGTGGTATTCATATGATTGTAGCGACGCAACGTCCATCGGTTGATGTTATTACGGGACTTATTAAAGCAAATATTCCAACACGCGTTTCCTTTTCTGTATCAAGTTCCATTGATTCAAGAACGATTCTTGATGCAACTGGTGCTGAGAAATTGCTTGGAAAAGGAGATATGCTCTTTTTGCCTAGTGGTGTAAGTAAACCAGTCAGATTACAAGGAACATTTGTAAGCGATGAAGAGATTGATGCAGTCGTAAACCACGTGCGTAACCAAGGAGAGCCAAATTACTTATTTGTAGAAGAAGAGCTACTCGCAAAAGAAACGCTACGCGAGGAGGAGGATGAACTTTTTGATGAGGCATGTGATTTTGTCATGAATCAAAAAGCAGCATCAACGTCACTTTTGCAACGTCACTTTAGAATTGGCTATAATCGTGCGGCAAGACTGATGGAAACATTAGAAAACTATCAAATTGTTTCTGGTACAAATGGCTCTAAACCACGAGATGTCATTATCACGCATGAACAGCTTGAAAAGCTACGAAGTAAAGATACAGTAAACTAGGGCTAAATGCATATAAAAGAACTAGTTACGGGGGAATTAAAACGTTTTCTTGCTACATTGTCTAAGTCTTTTTCCGTGATTTGGAAGAATCGTTGTTCTAAACAAGCGATAAATGCTATAATATAACGAGTGAACAAAGGCATAGAATAATTTTACATTAAACACTATTATGAACAGGAAGTAAGATGATGTCTAAAATACGAAGTTATAATTCTTTTTAGACACCCTCTTCAAGTTGAAAATACGGGGGTTCGAAATAATGACAACTTATCATTTTGTTGGGATTAAAGGCGCGGGAATGAGTGCATTAGCTCAAATTTTACATGATAAAGGATACAAGGTGCAGGGTAGTGATGTCGAGAAGTATTTCTTTACACAAAAAGCATTAGAAAATAAAGATATTCCAATTTTATCATTTAGCTCAGAAAATATTCAAGAAGGTTTAACAATTATTGCTGGAAATGCTTTTCCAGATACGCATGAGGAAATAGCGAAGGCTTTAGAAATGGACTTACCAGTTATTCGTTATCATAAGTTTTTAGGTCAACTACTAGATGGCTATACAAGTGTAGCAGTGACCGGTTCACATGGTAAAACATCAACAACCGGCTTACTTTCGCATGTGCTAGAATCCATTAAGCCATCATCATATTTAATAGGGGATGGCACTGGTAAAGGGGATAAAAATGCGGAATACTTTGCAATCGAAGCATGTGAATATCAACGCCATTTTCTTGCATATAAGCCTACATATGCCATTATGACAAATATTGACTGGGATCATCCAGATTACTTTAAGAGTGTTGATGATGTTTTTAATGCGTTTGAGACTTTTGGTAAACAAGTAAAAAAAGCTGTCTTTGCCTTGGGTGATGATATTCAACTTCGTCGTTTAGAAGATGTGTTGACTATTCCAGTTATCTATTTTGGCTTTGGTGACGAAAATGAATACGTTGCAAAAAATGTTGTGAAAAAAACAACGGGTACGCTATTTGATGTTTATCATAATGGCACACTTTTAGGTAATTTCGAAATTCCAACTTACGGGGACCATAATGTTTTAAATGCCTTAAGTGTTATTTCGCTCACACATTATGACAAGTTAAGCATGGAAGCAGTGAAAAAAGAGTTGCTCACATTTGAAGGAGTAAAAAGACGTTTTAGCATTACAGAAAAAGCAAATCAAATTTTAGTTGATGACTATGCTCATCATCCATCTGAAATTCGTGCAACGGTGAATGCGGCACGACAAAAATATCCTGATAAACAAGTTGTTGCTGTTTTCCAGCCACATACATTTACGCGAACAAAAGCCTTTTTACAAGGATTTGCGGATAGCTTAAACTTAGCAGATGAAGTTTATCTTTGCGATATTTTCGGTTCTGCTCGGGAAAAAACAGGTAATTTGACCATCTATGATTTGGCTAAAAAGACAAAAGGACATCATGTAATTAAAGAAGAACATACGGATGCGCTTCTTGCTTATGACAGTGCGGTTATCTTATTTATGGGAGCTGGAGATGTTCAAAAATTCCAAGCAGCTTATGAAAAGGTATTAGATAACCAGCCAAAAACACAAAATTTAAGCGAAAAAGCTGCCTTTTAATTAAAACAAGTTAAGCTGGTACTCATGTATCAGCTCTTTTCTAAATGCGACACTAAAAAAGCAACTAGGAGGGACTTTTGACGTGGCTATACGACTAGTAGGCAACAAGGCGCCAGATTTCTGTGAACAAGCAGTAATGCCAGATTTGACCATTAAAAAGCTAAGTTTATCAGATTTATTAACATCTGATAAATGGCTCGTGCTGTTTTTTTATCCAAAAGACTTTACAATCATTTGCCCTGCAGAAATCATCGCGATTTCAGCTAGAGTAAAGGAGTTCCAAAACTTAAACACGGAAATTGTGGGCATTTCAACAGATTCTGTTCAAACACATTTAAAATGGGTACAAACACCCGTTTCAAAAGGTGGGATTGGTCCAATTCTTTATCCATTACTTGAAGATGTATCGCGAACTGTAGCGCATAATTATGGTGTTTTTGATGAAGAAAATGAAGAAGCACTTCGCGGGCTTTTCATTATCGATCCAACAGGTAAAATTCAATACGAAACCATTCATGTTAATACGGTATCTCGTGAAGTGGATGAAATTTTACGCGTATTAACAAGCTTGCAAACAGGCGGACTTTGCGAAGTCAAATGGTAGAAAAGTTTTAAGTCAATAAAAAATAGAACCAAAAATCAAGCAATCCTATCATTTTTAAAATGACCTTTGCCTAATTTTTGGTTCTTTTTAATGTTGTCCAAGCTATTTTTAAACTAAGTTTGAAGGATTTAAAATGTCTAATTCAGTTAGCACGAACAGACCATCCTTACGAATTAAAACATCATCGAAATATATTTCACCACCGCCGTATTCTGGACGTTGAATGTTAACTAAATCCCAATGAATGGCTGAAGTATTCCCATTATATGCTTCATCATAGCATTGTCCAGGCGTAAAATGGAAACTACCTTCGATTTTTTCATCAAACAAAATGTCACCCATCGGTTCATGAATAAATGGATTTACGCCGATTGCGAATTCACCAATGAAGCGCGCACCTTCATCTGTATCTAAAATTTCATTGATGCGTTTGGTATCGTTTGACGTAGCTTCAACAATTTGACCATTTTTAAATGTAAAGGAAACATTTTCAAAAACAAAACCTTGGTAAGGACTTGGCGCGTTGTAACTTAATGTTCCCTCTATAGAGTCACGAACAGGTGCCGTATAAACTTCACCATCAGGAATGTTTAATTCGCCTGCACATTTTACAGCAGGAATATCTTTGATCGAAAAACTTAAATCCGTCCCAGGGCCCACAAGACGCACCTTATCCGTTTTATTCATCAATGCCACTAAATTGTCCATGGCAGCACTCATTTTTGCATAGTCGAGCGTACAGACGTCAAAATAAAAGTCCTCAAAACCTTCCGTGCTCATACCAGATAGTTGGGCCATGGAAGAAGTTGGATAACGCAAGACAACCCATCTAGTTTGCTTAACACGAATATCTGTATGCATTTTTCCAAGTGTGCCACCAGAAATTTTCATTTTTTCAGAAGGAACATCAGATAGTTCGTTGATGTTATCGCCAGAACGCAAGCCAATATATGCGTCCATTTCCTTCATCACAGCTCCTTCAAAAGAAGCCATTAGTTCATACTGCTCTTTACTTGCTCCAAGTAGAAGGGCGCGGTCAATTTTTGGCTCTTTGATAGAAACAAATGGGTGACCGCCTGCTTTATATGCTTCCGACACTAAAGCTTGAACAAGTTCGGTTTGTAAACCAAAGTTTTCAATTAATACTTTTTCGCCTTTTTGAAGTTTAACAGAATAATTGATAAGATTGTAGGCTAATTTTTGAATACGTGGATCTTTCATTTAAATGCCTCCCTAAAAAGTTTTCTTTCTTATTTTACATGAAAAAAGAAGGAATGGGAACGCATAAAAATTCATTTTATTTTATTTTTTCGTTTGAAATTGCTAAAATAGATATGTAAGACGTGAAATCGTTTTAGTTTTACATAATTAATGATAGGGTAAAGAAGTAGAATATGGAGGTGTGAGTAAATGATTGTCATTCTATATATTGCAGCACTCATCGCGGCAATCGGCTTATTTGTTATTGCAATTTACTTAAGCAAGACGTTGAAATCAACATCACAAACACTTGATGAAGTAGCAAAAACTGTAGACAAAATGGCGACAGAGTTACAAGGAATTTCGGGAGAGACACAAAAAATACTCGATAAAACAAATGATTTACTTGAAGATGTAAACGGAAAAGTGGCAAAAGTGGATCCAGTTTTTGATGCAATTGGTGATGTTGGAACTTCTCTACTTGGCTTAAGCCAATCTGTGCGTGAGCTTGCTACATTGGCAACAAATAAAGTTTCTGCAAACGATAAAAAAATTGCTCAAGCAGTTTCGATTAGCAATTCAATTCTTGCTTTTAAAGATAAAATGAAAGCAAGCAAAGCCGCAAAAGAAGCGGCGAAAGAAGCTTCAAACGATACAATATCTTGATATGGAGGGGAAAAATATGGCAGATAAAGATGGATTAAATGTAAAAGATTTTCTAATCGGTGGTTTAATCGGAGGAATTGTTGGCTCAGTAACAGCTTTACTTTTAGCACCTAAGTCAGGAAAAGAATTACGTAGTGATTTAAACGAACAAGTCGATGTACTTAAAGAAAAAGGCAACGAATGGAAAGAGGTTGCCTACGAAAAAGGCATTGAAATTGGCGGTGTTGCAAAAGACAAAACAAGCCAATTAAAAGATTCCGCTGGTGGTTTTGTAGAAGTCGTAAGAGACAAGTCACAACAATTAGCGGACACAGTTGCAAAACAAGGTAAATCAGTAAAAGATGTCGTTTTAAAAAATAAAGAAGAAGATGCCGAGGCGGTTTCTAGTGCAGCTGAAAACGTAAAAGAAGAAGTGGAAAATGCTTCTAAAGATGTTCAAAAGGCTGCTGATAAAGCTAAATCTGACGCAAAAAAAACAATTGAGTCTGGTAAAGAAGAAGCTGAAAAAATCATTAAAAAGTAAGACTTGAAAACATTGCACTTTTTCGTGCAATGTTTTTTTATGGAAGAGCTTGCCAAATCAAGCGAGGAATGATAATATAACTGGTATAACTTTCTTTGCTTTATCACTTAAAAGCGATTAAGCGCGAAAGAGTGATGACAAACAACGCGTTATCCTCTATAATAAATGGTAATCTTTATATAAGGTGACAGAAGGGTGGAATACTAATGGTGAACAAAGACTTAGATGCACTGCGTAATCAGGTGGACGAACTCAACATTGAATTACTAAATGTGATTAATAAGCGTGCAAACTTAGTACAAGAAATTGGTAAAATTAAAGGAGTGCAAGGTTCGCTACGATTTGATCCGCTCCGTGAAAGAGACATGTTGAATCAAATTGTCGAAAGCAATCATGGACCATTTGAGGATTCGACAATTGAACATTTGTTCAAAGAAATTTTTAAGGCAGGACTTGAGTTGCAAGAAGAAGATCATTCAAAAGCACTTCTCGTCTCGCGTAAAAATAAAAAAGAAGATACCATTGTAAATGTAAACGGCCTTCCAATTGGAAACGGAGAGCCGGTTTTCGTTTTTGGACCGTGTTCGGTTGAGTCTTATGACCAAGTGGCTAAAGTGGCTGCTTCTATCCGTGATAAAGGACTTAAATTAATTCGCGGCGGTGCGTTTAAACCGCGTACAAGTCCATATGATTTCCAAGGTCTCGGACTTGAAGGCTTACAAATTTTAAAGCGCATTTCTGATGAGTATGGTTTAGGTGTAATTAGCGAAATTGTGACTCCTGCAGATATTGAAACAGCGCTTGATTATGTGGATGTCATTCAAATTGGCGCACGTAACATGCAAAACTTTGAGCTTTTAAAAGAAGCAGGACGTGTGAATAAGCCGATTCTCTTAAAACGCGGCTTATCAGCTACAATTGAGGAATTCATTGGGGCAGCTGAGTATATTATGTCTCAAGGAAATGGTCAAATTATTTTATGCGAACGCGGTATTAGAACATATGAGAAGGCAACTCGAAATACGTTAGACATTTCTGCTGTTCCGATTTTAAAGAAAGAAACGCATTTGCCTGTCATGGTTGATGTAACCCATTCCACTGGTCGTAAAGACTTGCTACTACCATGTGCGAAGGCCGCACTTGCGATTGAGGCTGATGGTGTGATGGCAGAAGTTCATCCAGATCCAGCTGTTGCTCTTTCTGATTCTGCACAGCAAATGAACATTCCCGAATTCGACGCTTTCTGGGAAGAAATTTTAGCATCAAAATTAATGGCACATCGAGTAAAATAAAAAGGAAGTAGCTTTCTGATAATCTATCGGAGGGCTACTATTTTTTATTGAAAGTAAGCCTTTTCATGCCGGGATATATGTTTTTTTATCATATTCATGCTATTTTAATATGAAAATTAATGAAAAACAGAGATAAAAACAATTGCATAACACAAATGTTTGCTGTATGATAAAGTGAAGGTAATGATGTTTACGTTTACATTGGAAGCAACTTGCTTCTTTAAATATTTTTTTGGAGTGTGAATTGAGATGAATGTGACCATTTATGATGTTGCTCGTGAAGCAAATGTGTCAATGGCAACTGTATCACGTGTCGTGAACGGAAATCCAAATGTTAAACCAGTAACAAGAAAAAAAGTTTTAGATGTGATTAATCAGCTAGGTTATCGCCCGAATGCCGTAGCGCGAGGGCTTGCTAGCAAACGTACAACAACTGTTGGCGTGATTATTCCAGATATTTCTAACGTCTTTTACGCGGAACTTGCAAGAGGGATAGAAGATATTGCGACGATGTATAAATACAATATTATTTTAAGTAGCTCGGATGAAAATGAAGATAAAGAGCTACAAGTTTTGAATACTTTACTCGGCAAACAAGTGGATGGAATCATCTACATGGGCGAAAAAATCACTGCACAATTACAAGAAGAATTTGATCGCTCTCCGGCACCTGTAGTACTCGCTGGGGCTGTCGATATGGAACAGAAACTTGCTTCCGTTAATATTGATTACCGTGAAGCGACAAAATCAGCGGTTGCTCGCTTTATCGCTAATGGGCACAAACAAATCGCATTTATCACTGGTTCACTAGAGGAGCCAGTTAACCGCGAATTTAAACTAGAAGGCTATAAAGATGCTTTAAAAGACGCAGGAATTAAATACGATGAAACCTATGTCATTGAAGCAGATTATAACTACAATGCAGGGGTAAAAGCTTGGGAAAAACTTTCTGGGTTAAAATCGAGACCAAATGCTGCTATCGTGACCGATGATGAACTGGCTATCGGCGTTTTAAATGCTGCACTAGATGCCGGTGTAAGTGTCCCTAATGAACTAGAAGTCATGACAAGCAACAATACAAAGTTAACGCTTATGGCTCGTCCGCAGCTATCAACGATTGTTCAACCACTTTATGATATTGGTGCTGTTGCAATGCGTCTTTTAACAAAACTCATGACAAATGAAGATGTTGAAGAAAAAACTGTTGTTTTACCGCATAGCGAAAAACTTCGCGGTACGACAAAGTAAAACAAATCTTGACGAACGATTTTAATAATGGTATAACTAAAACTATACTTTGAATATGTAAATGACGATGAACGGACGAAGTAGTTGCTTATCCCTGTTATGAGAGAACCAGTGGTTGCTGTGAACTGGTACAAATAAGGAATGAATTACATCCTGGAGTCACGCCGCATATGCGGCCGGTTAAAAACCGTTAAGCAATGAAGTTTCAAGTTGGGTGGTACCACGTTAACACGTCCCTTCGCTATTTTTTAGCGGAGGGCTTTTTTATTGAATAAAAATGAGAAAGAAGGTTTTAAAATGAATATTATTGATGAACTAGAATGGCGCGGAGCAATTTATCAGCAGACAGATGAGGCTGGGTTGCGCGAATTAACCGCGAAGGAATCCATTTCATTATATTGCGGTATTGATCCAACAGGAGATTCTATGCACATCGGGCATTTAATTCCCTTTATGATTTTGCGACGCTTTCAAGATGCTGGGCACCGTCCCATTATTTTAGTTGGCGGAGCTACAGGTACAATTGGGGACCCTAGTGGTAAAAAAGAAGAGCGCAAGCTGCAATCGCTTGATCAAATCAACCAAAACGTTGCAAGTTTACGCACCCAACTTGGTCAAATTTTTGACTTCGAAGGCAGTAGTGCAGCGACGATGGTGAATAACTATGACTGGACAAAGGATTTATCTATACTTGATTTTCTAAGAGATTACGGGAAAAACTTTAATGTGAATACGATGCTCGCAAAGGATATCGTAGCAAGCCGTCTAGAGGTCGGTATTTCGTTTACAGAGTTCGCTTACCAAATTTTACAAGCAATGGATTACAATCATCTCTACGAACACAACAATTGCCGCTTGCAAATCGGTGGTTCCGATCAGTGGGGGAATATTACAGCAGGGCTTGATTTAATTCGCAAAAAACAAGGTGAAAACGCAAAAGCATTTGGCTTAACAATTCCACTTTTAACGAAAGCTGACGGAACAAAATTCGGAAAAACAGAAGGTGGCGCAATTTGGCTAGATGCGGAAAAAACAACACCGTATGAGTTTTATCAATTTTGGATTAATACAGACGACCGCGATGTCGTAAAATACTTGAAGTACTTTACATTTTTATCTGAAACAGAAATTAATGATTTAAGACGCCAAGTAGAAGAAGAGCCTCATTTACGTGCGGCGCAAAAAACGCTTGCGGCTCATATGACGAAGTTTATTCATAGTGAGGAGGCTCTTGCGCAGGCAATTAAAATTTCGGCAGCACTTTTTAGTGGTGATGTAGCGAGTTTGACAGCTGCGGAAATTGAACAGGGTTTTAAAGATGTGCCGACTTTTGAAGCGGATACTAGTGAGGCTAAGTTAGTTGATTGGCTTGTTGAGCTTGGTATAGAGCCTTCTAAACGCCAGTCGCGCGAAGATATTTCTAATGGCGCAATTTATATTAACGGAGAGCGAACACAAGATCTTGAAAAAGTCATTAACGCTTCTGACCGCATTGAAGGACAATTTACGATTGTTAGACGCGGGAAGAAAAAATATTTCTTAATCCGTTATGCGTAAAGAAAAAAGGAATTCCACTTTAATCAGTGAAATTCCTTTTTTTAATTTACCTTTGCTTGTGCTTCTTTTGGAATATCTGCTTTTTGAACTTCTTCATAGGAGGTGACGCCTTTAATTGGTTTTGTGTAGATTTTTAAATAAGCGCCTTTGCGCAAGTTTTTAATGGCTGAAAAATCGAGTTCTTTTTCTTTGCCTTCTTCATTAAAACCAGGAAGGGTGTAATTATAACGCGTTGAGTCCGCGTGCGCATTTTCTTTTTCTCCATCTGTTGTAATTTTTGTATAATAGGTGTCTGCCCCAATGTGATTATAATTCATGAAATAGTAGCCTCCACCAATGAGTAAGGCTAAGACAGCCGCCGTAATAATTGTACCCCATAATGCTTTCATAAAAATACCAACTTTCTTTTGTTATTATAAATGTAGTATAACAAGTGAAAGAAGGGGATTCCCTCGATGTAGATGACAATGAGGGGATCTTGGCTTACAGTTTTGCAAGTATGTAACTAGATTGTTGTCACAATAAAAAGCCCTTTGCAAAAAGCAAAGGGCTTTGACTGAAGTGTCATTAGACGATTAACGAGAGTAGAACTCAACGATAAAGGCTTCATTAATTTCAGCAGCAAGTTCAGAACGCTCAGGAAGGCGGTTTAAAGAACCTTCTAATTTGTCAGCATCAAAAGTTACGTACTCAGGTACGAAGCTAGATACTTCTAAGCTTTCAGCAATTGCAGAGTTTTTAGCAGATTTTTCACGGATACTAATCGCTTGACCTACTGAAACTTGGTAGGAAGGGATGTCAACACGTTTTCCGTCTACTAAAATGTGACCATGGTTTACAAGTTGACGAGCTGCACGACGAGTACGTGCAAGACCCATGCGGTAAACCAAATTGTCAAGGCGTTGTTCAAGTAAAATCATGAAGTTTTCACCATGTTTACCTTGAAGTTTGCCAGCTTTGTTGAACGTGTTTTTGAATTGACGTTCAGTTAGTCCGTACATATGACGCAATTTTTGCTTTTCAGCTTGTTGCAAACCATATTCAGACATTTTTTTACGTTGGTTAGGACCATGTTGTCCTGGAGCGTACGGACGACGCTCTAATTCTTTACCAGTGCCGGAAAGTGAAATCCCAAGACGACGGGAAATTTTCCAACTTGGACCAGTGTATCGAGCCATTAAAGACTCCTCCTTTTAATTTGTTTTTTGGCATAAAACAAACGAGTTCGTATGAATGCTAGGGCAGTCTACCTTCATATATCTTCACCTATGCAGCCGCAGGGTTACACAATATACCACAGAAATCTGGGGGCAAACAACTTACTAGTCCACACTAAACAAGCTGCATTTTACACGCCTTCTAGTATAGTATAAAAACACCTGTATTGTCAACTGATTTCAGCGATGATTAAGTCTCTGATTCTTTCAAGCCATTCTTGATCAATGGCATCGAAGCGAGAGGTAATAGGGCTGTCGATATCTAACACACCAATCATTTTACCGTTTTTGGATAGCGGTATAACAATTTCAGATCGACTGGCAGCGTCACAGGCAATATGTCCGGGGAAGGTATTTACATCTTCTACGATATATGTTTTCTGTTCTTTTAGCGCACTACCACAAACACCTCGGCCGTTTGGAATACGAATACAGGCCGGGAGACCTTGAAACGGACCGAGAACAAGTTGATCAGTCTTTTCTTCATATAAATAGAATCCAACCCAATTAATATTGTCTAAAGCTTGGTTTAAAAGGGCAGACACATTGCTTAAATTTGCAATCATGCTTGGCTCATCTTGAATTAAAGCGGCTACTTGTTTTGAAGCAAGCTCATAATTTTGCTCTTTGGAGCCTTGGAATTTTGGAATTTCAATCATACTTTCACCACATTTCTAGTAATTTTATGTAAAAAGTATAGCATATTTTAAAAAGCCGCTTCTAGCAGAATGACTTTTTTTCAAAAAAATGCAGTTAACGGAAGTAATATTTTCGAAATCATGGTAGAATAAAGGATGGATTAGGTCGTGCCTAGCACTTTCATTAGGGCTTTTAAGAAAGCCAAGGACAGCATTTGTGGAAATGGAGGATTTTGGATGTTTTTTTATATTTTAATCGGGATCATTCTTATTGCTATTGCCCTTTTCGGCACTGGCTATTTACTTAAAAAGAAACATTATACGAGAATCAATTCACTTGAGGAACAAAAACTGGCGCTTAGGGACCGTCCAGTCATTGATGAACTTTCAAAAGTGAAAAAATTAAAATTAACAGGACAAACAGAGGAGCTATTCGAGTCTTGGCGAAAATCTTGGGACGAAATCGAAACGAGACTTTTTCCTGACGTTGAAGAGGTTTTGATGGAAGCGGAGATGAATACGGATAAGTATCGTTTTGGCTCGGCGACACAAAATGAAAATGATTTAGAACAAATGCTTGTGATTATTGATCAACAGATGAATCAAATTTTAAATGGCTTAAAAGAGCTTCTTACAAGTGAAGAAAAAAATGCCAAGGAAAGTCGGGCGACAAATGAAAAATTAGCAGAAATGCGGCGCATGATTTTAACTCAAGGTTTTAAACTTGGTGGAACGCTTGAACGCTATGAGACGGCGCTTAATGAAGCTGGCGAAAAAATTAACCGTTATGATGACTACACGGACAAGGGTGACCATTTAGAGGCTCGCGAAATTATTATTTTAGCTAAAAAAGATTTACAGGTTTTAGAAGTAGAAATGGAGAAAACGCCGAAGCTTTTACATGAAACGGAGACCGTATTGAGTGATGAATTAGCTCAGCTTAAAGAGGGTTACGCGGAAATGTTAAATGCTGGCTATTTTCTTGAACAGCTAGAGTTTGATAAAGAACATGCGAGATTATCGGAGCAAGTAAAAAAAGCAGATGAACTTGTGTTAAAGGGTGAGCTCGGTGATGCGGAAACTTTAATTGCTGGTATACATACAGAAATCAATTTATTTTATGATGCGCTTGAAGGTGAAGTTCATGCGAAAAATTTTGTTACTGAAAACCGATCTGCTGTTTCTGAAAAACTTGAAGCCCAAATGGAACTTTCGGCAAAACTCGCAGAACAAATTGGGGAAGTAAAAGAAACATATCATGTTTCGGAAGAAGAGCTTGCAACATATCTTGCGACTTCTGCGAACCTAGCTGATCAAAAAGAAATTTTCAGTCAAACACTTACCAAGCTTAGTGAGCAAAAAATAGCCTATTCGGTCATTCAAGATGCACTAAAAGATATTGATGAAAAACTTTTAACTATTGCAATTGAGCAAGATAAGATTGGCGAGGATTTACGCTCACTTAGAAAAGATGAAATTGAAGCACGCGAGGATATGGAACGGATGAAACGCCAAACGATGCAACTAAAGCGTCAAATTGACCGGGCACGCTTACCTGGCGTTCCTGCTGAATATGATGAGCTTGAGGCAAATATGTATGTGGCGCTTGAAAAAATGGAAGAAAGTTTAAGTGATCGCCCGCTTAAAATGAAAACCGTCTCCAAAAACTGGCAAACTGCAAAAGAAGATTTGGAACATATTTCAACGAAGGTCGCTGAAATGATTGAAAATGCAGCGCTTGTAGAATCAGTTGTTCAATATGCAAATCGGTACCGCTTTGAAAATCAGGAGCTTGATGCGGAACTAACAAAAGCTGAACAGCATTTCTATGAAGATTTCCAATATAAAAAAGCACTTGAAATTGCTGTCACTGCACTTGAAAAAGTCGAGGTTGGTGCATTCAAGAAGATTGAAAAAGCATTTTCCGAGGAGTAGCCTTTAGTTTCTTCCTCCCTTATGAATTTGTGAATCAGACTGATGATAGAAGGTGAGATTCTGTAGTTTGCTGCAGTTGATTACTCTTTGTCGTCAGTCTGTACTTCTTTTTCTTGACAGTTGTGGTAAAATAGTGAAGGATAACTTTTAGGAGGCGCATGTCCCAAATGATTTATTTTGATAATAGTGCTACGACAAAGCCTTATGCAGCAGCACTTGAAACATATACGAAAGTAGCAAATCAGTATTTTGCCAACCCTTCTTCTTTGCATAAATTTGGACAAAAAGTGCGGGAGCTTCACGAGGAAGCAAGGAAACAAATTGCAACACTCATGTCTGTTCGCACTGAAGAAATTATTTTCACATCAGGCGGAACAGAAAGTAATAATTTAGCCATAAAAGGCATTGCCTATGCTTACAAAAATCGCGGGAAACATATTATTACAACACAAGTTGAACATCCTTCGGTTAAAGAAGTGATGCAAGAGCTTGAACAAAATGGCTTTCGTGTAACCTATTTACCTGTAACAGAAACAGGACAAATTCGCCTTGAGGATTTAAAGAAGGCGCTATGTAAAGAAACCATTTTAGTATCAATTATGCATGTCAATAATGAAGTCGGTGCGGTGCAACCGATTCAAGAAGTGGGCAATCTTTTAGCAAACACAGAATTGCCATTTTTCCATGTGGATAATGTACAAGGGTTTACGAAAAAGGAACTAGACCTTGTTGGAATTGATGCGATGTCAATTTCTGGACACAAGCTACATGGTTTGCGCGGTACAGGCATTTTGTATAAGAAAAACAAGCTAAACCTTCACCCAGAAATGCTTGGTGGTGGTCAAGAATTTGGTTTAAGAAGTGGTACTGAAAATACGGCGGGCATCGTCGCACTTGCGAAAGCAATTCGCCTATCGCTTGCCGACTTCAAGACGAAAGTTGCTGATTTGATTCATTTACGTGATTTTCTAGTAGAAGAAATTGGAAAACTAGATGGTGTGACGATTCACACAGACACAGCTAGCTCCGCCCCGCACATCATTTGTTTCTCTGTCAAAAAGCAGCGTGGTGAAGTGCTCGTTCATGCTTTGGAGGAAAAAGAAGTTTTTGTTTCAACGACAAGTGCCTGCTCCTCGCGCGCTAAGCTTGAAAGCAGTACACTACACGCGATGAAAGTCCCTGAAGAGCAGGCGACTGGAGCAATTCGTTTAAGTTTGTCTTATGAGAATACGACATATGAGGCGGAACAATTTATTGGATTTTTAAAGAACATTTTACAAAAAATTAATGAAGTGGTGAAATAATGAAATTCGAACGTATTTTAATTCGTTACGGCGAATTATCGACAAAAGGAAAAAACCGCAAACAATTTGTGGCGAGACTAGCGACGAATGTGAAACGCGCTTTAAAGGATATGCCAGAAATTAAAGTACACGGTGAACGCGACCGAATGCAGCTATATTTGAACGGTGCTGATCACGAAGTAGTAGCTTTGCGTCTCAAACCCATTTTTGGGATTCAATCGTTTAGTCCTGTTGTGAAAGTGGAGCTTGATGTGGATAAAATTAATGAAGCATCTTACTTGCTTGTTAAGGAACATCATCAACCTGGAGGGACGTTTAAAGTAGCGGCTAGACGGAGTTTTCGCGATTTCCCACTTGATTCAAATGAGCTTAATCAAGAAGTCGGCGCTTTTGTTCTTCGGAAACTAGACGATTTATCGGTTAATGTTAAAAAGCCAGACTTAAAACTAAATGTTGAAGTCCGTTCAGACGGCGTGTTTTTATCCTGCGAAACGATTTTAGGGGCTGGTGGTTTGCCTGTTAGTTCTTCGGGACGCGCGATGCTCATGTTATCTGGCGGAATTGATAGTCCAGTTGCTGGCTATCTTGCAATGAAACGTGGTGTCGAGGTAGAGGCGGTTCATTTTCATAGTCCGCCGTACACGAGTGAGCAGGCAAAACAAAAAGCAATTGATTTGGCGCGTAAAATTGCCAAATATAGTGGGCAAATTCAAATGCATGTTGTGCCGTTTACTGAAATCCAAGAAACTATAAAAAAACAAGTACCGGAAAGCTATGTTATGACTGTGACACGGCGTTTAATGCTCCGAATTACAGATGCGCTCAGGAAAAAACGAAATGGGCTGGCAATTGTAAATGGTGAGAGTTTAGGCCAAGTAGCAAGTCAAACGTTAGAAAGCATGTTAGCGATTGGTGCAGTGACAACAACGCCGATTATTCGACCAGTTGTTTCTATGGATAAAAATGAAATCATCAAAATTGCGCAAGATATTGACACATTTGAACTTTCCATTCAACCGTTTGAAGACTGCTGTACAATTTTTACGCCTGCAGCACCGAAAACAAAGCCTAAATTAGAGAAAGTCATGCATTACGAAAGTTTTATTGACTTTGATTTGCTTATCGATAAAGCTTTAGCTGGAATAGAAACATTCTCTGTTGAAGTGGCCGAAGAAGTGAAAATTAAAGATGAGTTTGCAGACTTATTTTAACTAGAAAGAGAGGCTGCTAGATGGAAAAATTAAAGAAATGGTTAATTGAAACATTCCCGTGGTATACGGAAAAAATTCATAGCATTTTAATGTATCTTGTTATGGGAGGATTTGCAACAGTTATCAATGTTGTTGCCTTTTGGTTCTTTGCTTCATTCTTAGGGTGGGACTACCGCCTTGCCAATACGATAGCATGGATTTTATCCGTATTGTTTGCTTATTTTTCAAATAAAAAGTATGTATTTGAAAGCTATACGCCCGGTTTAAGGGAGAAATTAGCGGAATTTACATCATTTGTAGGATTTCGTTTTATTACCTTTTTAGTCGATATGGCCCTTATGGTTGTATTCATTGATGTTTTCTTCATGAATGAAACATGGGCGAAAATTTTAGTGAATATCGTGGTTCTTGTTCTTAATTACGTATTTAGCAAGTGGATAATTTTTAAAATAAGAAAGCCGAATTAATGAAAATCTTAAATTGAAGTGAGTGCACTTTGATTTAAGGTTTTTTATTTTTATAAAAAACCATTTGACATTATAAATATACAATATTATAATGAGTATTAATATTTTGAAAATCTACTATGGAGGTGATTATAATGAAAGTTTCAATTGTAGGGGCAACAGGTTATAGTGGTTTAGAGTTAATTCGTATTTTGCATAATCATCCAATATTTAAAATTACCTCCATACATAATTATTCAAATGTAGGTATGGAAATTACAACACTTTTTCCTCATTTGAAATCAATTTACAGCGGAACTTTAGAAGAGGTCAACCCAGAACGCATTATGGCACAAGCTGATTGCGTTCTTTTTGCTACCCCATCTGGTGTTTCGAAAACGGCCGCAATTCCGTTTATACAAGCTGGTTTTCCAGTAATTGATTTATCTGGCGACTTTCGCTTAGCGGCAGAGAGTTATGAAAAGTGGTATCACAAAGCGCCGGCGGATGCCGTTTATTTAGAAAAAATGGAGTATGGCCTAGCGGAGCATCGGAAAAATTTGGCTGCCAAATGGGTGGCCAATCCAGGTTGCTATGCAACATCAGTTTTATTACCGCTCTTGCCGCTTGTTTCTGAGTTTAAGATTTCTAGTCCGATTGTGATTGATGCAAAATCAGGTGTTTCAGGAGCCGGGAAAACAGCAAATGAGGCGAGTCATTTTGTACACGTCCATGATAATCTAAGCGTGTATAAATTAAACGAACATCAGCATATTCCAGAAATTATGCGCGTGCTCCAAGAGCGAAATCAGCGAAGTGCTAAAATCCAATTTACAACCTCACTTTTGCCAACAACACGAGGCATTTTATCAACGCTTTATCTCACGATGGACGAAGATGAGTCAAACGAGTGTGAAGGCGTCTTACAAAGAACGTACGCACAGAAAAAATTTGTTCGAATTCGACCACTTGGCGATTTACCAAGCATTAAACATGTTATCGGCTCCAATTTTTGTGATATTGGTCTTTCATATAATAGCGAAACGGGCATTCTAACGATTGTTTCTGTGCTGGATAATTTGGTCAAAGGAGCTTCGGGACAGGCTGTTCAAAATTTAAATTTAATGTTCGGTTTGGAGGAAAGTACAGGACTTCTTCATTCGCCGATTTTTCCTTAGGAAGGGGAGCTTTAAAATGGAAGTAATCAAGGGGACAATTGCATCGCCAAAAGGTTTTTATGCGGACGGGAAACATGCTGGATTAAAACGAAAGAGGAAAGATATTGGGTGGATTTTTTCAGAAGTTCCAGCGAGTGCTGCTGTCGTCTATACGACTAACCAAATTCAGGCGGCGCCAATTCAAGTGACAAAACAAGCGATGAAACAAAGTGATACGCTCCAGGCGGTTGTGGTAAACAGTGGAAATGCCAATGCCTGTACGGGGAGGCAGGGACTTAACGATGCATTTTATATGCAGGAGTTTGCGGCGAAGCAATTGGGGGTCGCAAATGAGGCTGTCGCTGTTTGTTCAACGGGCGTGATTGGGGAGTATTTAGAGCTTGATAAAATTACGAACGGGATTAAAATGTTGCGGTTAAAACATGGTCAGGCAAGTGATTTTGAGGAAGCTATTTTAACTACAGATACAAAAGAAAAACAAATTGTGGTGCAGGAAATGATTGGTGGACAGCTTGTAACGATGAGTGGTGTTGCAAAGGGATCGGGAATGATTCACCCAAATATGGCGACAATGCTTGCGTTTGTAACGACTGACGCTAACATTTCAAGTGAAGTTTTGCAAATGCTTGTCAAAAACTTAGTGAACGAGACGTTTAATCAAATTACGGTTGATGGGGATACGTCAACAAATGACATGGTTATTGTGCTGGCGAATGGGCTAGCTAAGCATGAAGCGCTGACGGAAGAAAATCCTGAATTTAAGAAATTTTCAAATATGTTATACATGGTGTTTGAACATCTGGCAAAGGCAATTGCGCGTGATGGTGAAGGGGCAACAAAACTTATTGAGGTGGCGGTGAACGGGGCGACGAGCGAACTTGACGCGAGGATGATTGCGAAAAAAATTGTATCTTCGAGCTTGGTCAAGACGGCTTTGTTTGGCGGCGATGCGAATTGGGGGCGAATCATTTGTGCGATTGGATATTCTGGCGGCAGGTTTTCGCCTGACTGCATTTCAATTCGCGTGGGGCCACATTTGATTTTAAACAAAAGTGAGACTTGTCATTATTCGGAGGGGGATTTGCAGAGCTATTTGCGTGAAGCGGATTTGATCCGAATTGAAGTGGATTTGCATACGGGTCTTGAAAATGGTCTTGCATGGGGCTGTGACTTGAGTTATGAGTATGTCAAAATTAACGCCTGTTACCGGACGTAAAGGAGCTTTGCGATGGAAGAAATTATTGCTTTGAAGCTTGGAGGAGTAGCAAGTCAGGATTTAGATGCGCATTTTTTTGAACAAATACAAAAATGGCGTCATATGAATAAGAAAATTGTAATGATACACGGCGGCGGGCAATCGATTAGCGATATGATGGAGCGCTTGGGGATTTCAGTTATGAAGAAAAATGGCCGTCGAGTAACGACAAAGGAAGTGCTTGAGATTACGAAAATGGTTTTGATTGGGCAAGTACAACCGCAAATTTCCGCTAAATTTCAAAGTGAAAATATTCCGCTACTTGGATTAAACGCAGGCGATATGAACCTGCTTGAAGCTGTACCGATAGACGAAGCGGAACTCGGTTTTGTGGGGGAAATAAAACAGGTGAATGTAGCATTGCTTAGGGAACTACTAGCAATTAATTCAGTGCTCCTACTTGCGCCACTTGCCATTGATTTAAACCAACAGTGGTGGAATGTGAATGCTGATTCGGCTGCTTGCGCTGTAGCTTCAGCACTAGAAGCAAAAACATTTTACATGCTAACCGACGTTCCTGGCGTTCAAGAAAACGATGCAGTTTTACAGAGCATCACGACAAATAAAATCGATTTTTTGATTAAAAATGGAGTGGTAAGTGGCGGAATGATTCCTAAGCTTGAAAGTGCTGTTTTAGCCGCTCAAAATGGTGTTGAAAATGTTTTTATCACCAATCAAATTGGGACGTCAGGGACACAAATAAAACAGGAGGTGACAATATCTTGACGCATTTATTTCCAACCTATCAACGTCTAACTATTGAGCTAGTATCAGGAAGTGGCACAGTGGTATTTGATGAGCAAGGAAAACGATATTTAGATTTTACGAGTGGTATTGGTGTCTGTAATTTAGGCCACGTAAACCCGCAAGTGCATCAGGCGGTGAACGAGCAATTGGAGCAAATTTGGCATACTTCTAATTTATTTTTAAATCAAAGGCAAGAACGTGTTTCGGCACTACTTGCAAAGGGGAATTTAACTTATTCTTTTTTCTGTAATAGTGGGGCAGAGGCAAATGAAGCAGCCATTAAACTTGCAAGAAAGCATACAGGACGCGCAAATATTATTACATTTTTACAATCTTTTCACGGACGAACATTTGGTGCAATGGCGGCAACGGGACAAGAGAAGGTGAAGACTGGCTACGGAAAGATGTTAGAAGGATTTATTTATGCCCCTTACAACGATTTTTCTACCTTTCAAAATTTGTTAGACGATAATGTAGCTGCTGTGATGCTTGAGATTATTCAAGGTGAAGGTGGAATTCACCCTGCAAATCATGATTTTTTACAAAAGGTTGCCAATTTATGCCATCAAAATGGGACGCTTTTAATCATTGATGAGGTACAGACAGGAATGGGGCGTACTGGAACGATGTATGCGTTTGAACAAAAAAAGATTAAACCAGATATTATAACACTTGCTAAAGGATTGGGGAATGGCTTACCAATTGGTGCGATAGTGGGCGATAAAGATTTGTTTGCCACTTTTTCAAACGGAACACATGGCTCAACTTTCGGAGGAAATCAAGTTGTGTTAGCGGCTGCTGAAATGGTTTTGACGCAACTTTCAAGCGCGCTTTTTCTAGCAGAGGTCAGAGAAAAAGCAGCTTATTTTAGAAGAAAATTAGATACACTTTTAGAGTATGAGGTTGTAAAAGAAGTGCGCGGCGAAGGTTTCTTGCTTGGCATCGAACTTCAAACGCAGGTGGAAGAAGTGCTTCAAAATGCGAGGGGAGACGGGGTGCTCTTTTTAAGCGCAGGAGAAAAAGTTTTGCGAATCATGCCGCCACTCACCGTTTCGTACCAAGAACTTGATTATGCGTTTTCTGTTCTCCAAAAAATTTTGAAAGAAGGGTGAAAATATGCCAGTTAAAACTGAAAAAGCAGTAGGGAAAGATTTATTGACACTTTTGGAATGGGAAAAAGAGGAGATTTTGGATTTACTTGCGCTCGCACTTGATATGAAAACAAACCCTGCCGATTATACCCATGCGCTAAGTGGGAAAATTCTCGGTATGATTTTTGATAAACCTTCTACAAGAACACGTGTCTCTTTCGAAGCAGGTATTTTGCAACTCGGAGGTCAGGCTGTTGTTATGAATGCAAAAGAGCTTCAAATTGGAAGAGGTGAGCCAATTATTGATACGGCTAACGTGCTAGACGAGTATTTAGATGCCATCATGATACGAACATTTAGCCATTCTAAAGTTGAGGAACTTGCCACACATGCTAAAATCCCGGTTATCAATGGGCTGACTGATTTGCATCATCCGTGCCAAGCGCTAGCGGATTTACTTACCATTCTTGAGTTAAAAGATCAGTTTGAAGGAGTGAAATTAGCTTATGTTGGCGATGGGAATAATGTTTGCCATTCGCTACTAATCGCTTGCTCAAAGGTTGGGCTTGATTTTACGCTCGCCACTCCTGAAAATTTTCTTGTAAATAACGAAATTTTAACACTAGCTAAAGAGCTCGCTACAACTAGTGGTGCGAACATTCAACAAACTACAGACCCTGTTGTGGCAGTGAGTAACGCCGATTTCATTTATACAGATGTATGGACGAGCATGGGACAGGAAGAAGAAAATCAATTACGTCTACAAACTTTTGGACAAAATTATCAAGTAAATGAAACGCTCGCAAGCTACGCAAAACCAGACTATCACTTTCTGCATTGTTTACCAGCTCACCGCGGCGAAGAAGTGAGTAGTGCGGTCATTGATAACCCCGAACATTCACTCGTTTATCAGCAAGCGGGAAATCGACTACATGCACAAAAAGCATTGCTTGCATCAATTTTAAAAGCACCTACCAAATGGTAAGTGCTTTTTGTTTGCTATAAGAAATTTCGTTTTACTTTGTCCCAGAAAGAATTGTCTGGTAGTTTGATGATATTGATGAAACGATCGCCGACTTCTAAGTTAATTTCGTGAACATGTTGAATACTTAGCGCTTCACTATCCATTCCAATTAGAGGGAATTCATTGTTTCCTTCAGAACCGAGGACAATTTTAAGTTTTCGTTTTGGGCTTAAAATAAACGATGAGCCAAGTGTTCTAAAACGATTGTTGTTAAGTGATGCTAGTTCACTAACTTGCATAGATGGCAGAAGAGGGTCAACAATTGAGCCGTTTACAGATTTATTGTAAGCTGTACTTCCAGTTGGAGTTGAAATAACCATCCCATCGCCGCGGAACGTTTCAAAATGGCTATCGTTAATGTACAAATCCATCGTAAGTGTTCGAATGATGGACGAGCGAATGTTAAACTCGTTTAGAACATAAAAAGCTTTCGTATTATTTACGGTCCCGTAAATGGTTGGGTATCGTCTAACAAGCCAACGCTCTTCAGAAGCAGCTTTAATAATTTCATCTAATTGATGGATGTGGAAATCACAGTATTGACCAAGCTGTTCAGTTAAAGCAATCCCAGCATATAGGCAATCTTGACGGTAATTTGTTTCACGGACGGATTTTAAAAATGCACCATCACCACCGATACTAATAATAACGGTTGCTTTTTGATAGTCTTCAGTTAGCTCAAAACCATAATCTGTTGTAATTTTCTTTAAATCCTTTGCAATTTTATGCAGTTCTTCGGTTTTCCGGTAAGAAAAATGGAAAATTTGTTTTGACATGTTTGTCCCTCCAGTGGCAATTTCAAAAATTTTAGTTGAAAATCTTCTTTATTATCATAACATGCTTTTTAAAAGATTGCTTTTTAAAACTGATAATTTTTAGTTGTCGAGATGTTTTTCTCTTGATACACTTACACTATCTGTAATGAAAAAGGAGAGGGAAAAATGAATGCTAAACGATGGATTGCGCTTTTACTTGTCTTTGTTCTCATCATCATTTCTGGTGTTACAAAACTTACATCTACTTTTCTAACAAGCGATAAGGAAGAACAAAACACGAAAAGTGTTGTAAGTTCACTACTATCTAGCAATGAATTAACAGAAAAGGAAGTAAAGGTGGGGAGTGAAAATAAAGTTGCCATTTTGTCTGTTGATGGTACCATTCAAAATACGGGGGAAGATACCTCACTATTTAGTTCATCAGGCTATAACCATGTCACATTTATGGAAGAACTTGAAGCAGTTCGAAAAGATTCCAATGTAAAGGCGGTATTATTATATGTGAACTCACCTGGCGGGGGAGTGATGGAGTCTGCACAAATCCGTGATAAAATATTACAAATTAAGTCCGAGCGGAAAATCCCATTTTATGTTTCTATGGGAAGTATGGCCGCATCAGGTGGCTACTATATCTCAACCCCAGCCGATAAAATTTTTGCTAGTAAAGAAACACTAACTGGGTCGCTTGGAGTGATTATGCGCGGCTACGATTATAGTGAATTAATGAAAAAAGTTGGAATCTCTGATAATACGATTAAAAGTGGAGAATATAAAGATATTATGAGTGGATCAAGACCGATGACAGCGGAAGAAAAACAAATCATGCAACGAATGATTGATGATTCTTATAATGAATTTGTTCAAGTTGTTGAAGAAGGACGCAATATGACAGAAGCGGAAGTCAAAAAAATAGCAGATGGCAGAATTTACGATGGACGCCAAGCAAAAGAAATTGGCTTAATTGACGAATTTGGCTATCAAGAAACAGCACTAGCTGCTTTGCAAAAAGATTATAATTTACAAGATGCAACAGTTTTTAAATACGACGCAGCAGCAGGGTTTGGGAGCTTGTTCTCGAGCGCGGCAACGTCACTAAGCGGAAAAAACGCCGATCTAATCACCATCATGAAGCAAACTGGAACGCTTGAAGCACCGCGAATGATGTACCTTTACGGGGAATAGGAGGAGATTATTTTGGAAGAAAAAGAACGACAAATTTTTCATTACGAAGCACCAAGTTCACCTTTTCAGAACATACCAAAACCCTATTTTGCCGGATTTTGGATTCGCTTTTTCGCTTATATTATGGATTTAATTGTAATTGCGGCTTTAAACGGGATTATTATCAATCCGATTTTGCGCATCTTACAATTTGACTTCTCAGGTGGTCTTTTTAGCTTAGTCGGTTTCGTCAAAACCATTCTCTTCTTGCTTTATTTTATTTTAATGACGAAGTTTTTTGCGCAAACACTTGGGAAAATGGTTTTTGGTTTAAAAGTTATTCGAGAAGACGGCGAAAAATTAACATGGCTAAATGTTCTATTTCGTGAAGGAGCCTTACGATTTGTTCAAAAAAATATTTTACCACTCTATTTGGTTGTAGCTTTTACACCCCATAAACAAGGGATCGCCGATTTAATGGAACAAACAGCCGTCGTCCACGAAAACTTAATGGCTCTTTCTGAAAGCAGATTAATAGCTTGAAGCGTAAATTTTCCCTACAATAGAGAGGTGGAAAGTTTAAGGAGGAGATTTTTATGGCAAATGTAACATTTAAAGGGAATCCAGTCACACTTTTAGGAAATGAACAAAAAGTTGGTGAAACTGCACCTAATTTCACAGTTTTAAATCGCGATTTAGAGCCCGTTACACTTCATGATTTTGATGGTAAAGTGCGCATCATTAGCGTCATACCATCGATTGATACAAGTGTATGCTCACAGCAAACTCGCCGTTTTAATGAAGAGGCAAGTAGTTTAGAAAATACGGTTGTGTTAACAATTTCAGTCGATTTGCCGTTTGCTCAAAAGAAATGGTGTGCTTCTGAGGGTCTTAATAACGTGATTACACTTTCTGATCATCGCGATTTGTCATTTGGCGAAGCGTATGGTGTTGTGATGAAGGAATTGCGTTTGCTTGCTCGTTCCGTGTTTGTCGTAGATACTTCTGGCCAAATTGTCTATTCAGAATATGTATCAGAAGGAACAAATCATCCAAATTATGAAAAAGCTATCGAAAGCGCAAAACATGCCCAGTAAAAAAACAGCTCTCTGTCAAAGGATGGAGAGCTGTTTTCCTGTATTAATTTTGCCTAGAAACTGTATTAAAAATCGGACAAAAAAGCATTTTCTTTTAAAAGAAAATGCTTTTAAGTTAGCAGGAAATACTGTATAATGTTTTGTGGTGTTAGTAATGAAAAAAATTCGAGGTGTTATTTTTGGAAAATACAGCAACTCCGGAAATATTCCAAGTGCTTGATGAAACAGCAATTATTTTGCAAAATGCACTTGAAATGAGCTATCTGGAAGCAGTTTATGAAACTAGCGAGAATTTATTTCAACATGAAGTTTTGCAAAAAGAAGAATTGTCCGATTTGCAAGTGGAAAAATTGATGGCGAAATATGAAACAATTCAATTAGAAGCATTTGCAGCGGAAGATATTCGCAAAAGCTTTCAACTTGCGCTTTTAAAAGGCATGAAGCACGGTATTCAAATGAATCACCAAATGACGCCTGATTCGATTGGTTTTATTTTAACCTACTTAGTAGAGAAGGCTATGAAATCGAAAGAACAAATCACAGTACTTGATCCAGCTGTTGGAACGGGAAACTTATTAACAACAATGATAAATCAACTTACACTAAAAGAAAAAGTCTCAGTTGCAGCTACTGGAGTTGAAGTGGATGATTTGCTTATTTCTCTTGCCCTTGTAAGTGCAGATTTACAAGGAGTACCCGTTAATCTGATTCATCAGGATGGTCTCAGCAATTTACTTGTGGATCCAGTAGATGTAGTTATTAGTGACTTGCCTATTGGGTATTATCCAAATGATGCACGTGCAGAGGATTTTGAGCTGCGCCGAACAGATGGACATTCGTTTGCTCACTATTTATTTATCGAGCAAGGAATGCGTTATACTAAACCAGGGGGCTATTTATTTTTCCTTGTACCTGATGCAATGTTTCAAACAACCGATTTTGCAAAACTAGATCGTTTTGTCAAAAAATATGGTTACATGCAAGGTATCATTAAGTTGCCTGATTCACTATTTAAGTCAGAAGAAGCACGAAAAAGTATTTTGATGTTACAAAAAGACGGAGAAAATGTCCGTAAGCCAAATGAAGTTTTGCTGGCCAATCTATCTTCACTTTCTGATCCGCGTATTACTGCGCCGATTTTGGCACAGATTGAAGATTGGTTCCGTGAAAATAAACGAGAAGGGAATTGAACAAAACAAAATGGAAAAAACAATTGCGATTAACGCTGGAAGCTCATCACTCAAATTTCAACTTTATGACATGCCTTCTGAGGAAGTCATTACGAAAGGTATTGTAGAACGTATTGGATTAAAGGATTCCATCTTTACGATTACGGTAGACGGGGAGAAAATCACCGAAACAACCGATATTCCAGATCATGAAGTAGCCGTTCAAATGCTACTTGAAAAACTAATTTCTAACAACGTTATCTCGTCTTATGATGAAATTACAGGTGTTGGCCATCGTGTTGTACACGGCGGAGAAAAATTCCCAGAGTCCGTTTTTATCGATGAACAAGTTATTCAAGATATTGAAGAGCTTTCTGAACTTGCACCGCTTCATAACCCTGCGAATGTAACAGGAATTAAAGCTTTTAAAAAAATACTACCAGATATTATTTCCGTTGCTGTTTTTGACACAGCATTTCACCAAACAATGCCAGAAGCAAGTTACCTATACAGCTTGCCGTACAGCTATTATGAAGATTACGGCATCCGTAAATACGGATTCCATGGTACAAGCCATAAATATGTATCTGAACGTGCGGCAGAACTTCTCGGTCGTCCAGTTGAAGAATTACGTTTATTAACGTGTCACCTTGGAAATGGCGCAAGTATTGCAGCTATTGAAGGTGGTAAATCAATGGATACTTCGATGGGCTTCACGCCACTTGCAGGGGTTTCCATGGGAACTCGTTCAGGAAACATTGACCCGGCACTTATTCCTTTCATCATGGAAAAAACGGGGAAAACGGCTGAACAAGTTTTAGATGTGCTAAATAAAGAATCAGGTATGCTTGGTGTATCTGGTATTTCAAGTGACCTTCGTGACCTTGAACAAGAAGCTTCAAAAGGAAATGAACGTGCTGACTTAGCATTAGAAGTTTTTGTTGATCGTATCCATAAGTATATTGGTTCTTATGCAGCACGTATGAACGGTGTTGATGCCATTATCTTTACAGCTGGGATTGGTGAAAACAGTTCTTTCATTCGCGAACGCGTTTTACGTGGCTTAGAATTTATGGGCGTTTACTGGGATCCAGCTCTTAACCAAGTTCACGGTGAGGAAGCTTTTCTAAACTATCCACATTCACCAGTTAAAGTCATTGTGATTCCAACAAACGAAGAATTAATGATTGCACGTGACGTGGAAAAAATTAAAGCTGAACGCGCATAATAATTGGCGCCTATCTATTAGATAGGCGCATCTTTAATTTCAATTTAAAAGCACATTTCTAAAGAGCAGAAATGTGCTTTTTTTTTTACTCCGCATATTCAGGTTCATCATTTCGAACAACGAGTACGTCACAAGGGGAATGACGAATAATATATTCAGAAACGCTGCCAATTAGTAAGCGCTCAACTGCGTTTAGACCAGTCGCACCACACATAATTAAATCAGCTTGAAATGCTTTTGCCGCTTCTTTTGTAATCGCCGTCTTCGGAGAGCCGTATTCAATGTAAGTTTCTACTTTTGTTACACCAGCTTTTAAAGCATCTTCTTTGTAACCACTCAAAAGCTCATCCGCATATTCTGTCGCTTTATCCGCCATGCTCGTGTCATAGTTTGCCACTGACGAGAAAGCACGTGTATCAATAACATGAACAAGCCCAAGAGAACCGTCATTTCGTTTCGCCACTTGAATTGCCTTTTGAAAAGCTTGCTCCGCTTCTTTCGATCCATCCACCGCTACTAGAATTCGTTTGTACTGTTGTAACATAAAAAACCCTCCCAAGATTAATTTTTTCTATACTTTATATTTTACCCCTTTTTTTAAAAAACAACCACAAAAACGGCGAAAAATTTTGAATAAGAAGAGGTGAGTTTATTCATCGTTTTATAAAAGAAAAGATTGTGATAAAAAGCGCATAAAACCAATGATTGACATCGTAAAAAAAATTGCTAAAAATGGAAGTCTTATTATTGCTCAATTCAGGAAAATTGTGTTAAAATTTAAATGTAAGCGGTTAACTATGGGTATATTTCACTACAAAAAGGAGAGATTTTAAATGATTATAGGTGTACCGAAAGAAATAAAAAACAATGAAAACCGAGTTGCAATGACTCCAGCTAGTGTACTTTCTTACGTCAACGCTGGGCATACTGTTTTAGTTGAAAAAAATGCTGGTCTAGGTTCGAATTTTCATGATATCGATTATGTAAATGCAGGGGCGAAAATCGTAGAGACAGCGAAAGAGGCATGGGCTGCTGAAATGGTTGTAAAAGTAAAAGAACCCATTGCTTCTGAATATCAATATTTCCGTGAAGGATTACTTCTTTTCACATATTTGCATTTAGCCAACGAGCCAGAACTAACAGAAGCTTTAGTTAAAAATAAAGTAAATAGTGTGGCATATGAAACCGTTGAGTTAGATGACCGCTCGTTGCCACTTTTAAGTCCAATGAGTGAAGTAGCAGGGCGAATGGCAACACAAATTGGTGCACAATTCCTTCAAAAAATTCATGGTGGCATGGGTGTTTTACTTAGTGGTGTGCCAGGTGTTGAACGAAGCAACGTTACGATTATTGGCGGCGGTATGGCTGGAACGAATGCTGCTAAAATTGCAATTGGTTTAGGCGCAAGCGTAACCATTTTAGATTTAAATTTACACCGGTTGCGCGAATTAGACGATATCTTTGGCAATGATGTCACAACATTAATGAGTAATGATTTCAACATTGAAGAATCCGTGAAAAATGCTGATCTCGTCATTGGCGCTGTTTTAATTCCAGGAGCAAGAGCGCCAAAACTTGTGAAGGAACATATGGTGAAACAAATGAAACCCGGTAGCGTTTTAGTCGATATTGCTATCGATCAAGGTGGCATCTTTGAAACGAGTGACCGCGTTACAACGCATGATAATCCAACTTATGAAAAACATGGCGTGGTTCATTATGCGGTGGCCAACATGCCTGGCGCTGTGCCACGTACATCGACAATGGCATTAACGAACGCAACGTTACAATTCGGTTTAAAACTAGCAAATCAAGGTCTTATCCAAGCCGTCACAAATGATTTCCATCTTTACAAAGGGGTCAATACCTTTTTAGGGAATGTTACGTATCAAGCGGTGGCCCGTGATTTAGGCTATGATTATAAGGAACTAAGTACATTATTAAATAATACAACTGCCAAATAATAAAAAGAAACCTTCTTAAAAGCCCATTAAAGGGCCAAAAAGAAGGTTTCTTTTTACTGCTCACGGTGATCTAGCATGACAAAGCTCCGCGTATCATAACGGTGCCTTGACCTTGAATATTCAATGGGTCTTCCGTCTTTTAAATAGACAACTTGTTCCACCTCTAAAACAGGATCATGCTCACCGCAATTTAAATACGTTTTATCATACTCAGAAGGCTTATCTGCATTGATTTTACGAAAAGCACCACTTAAAACGTAGCCAAGTGTTTCCTTTAAATACGCATAAATCGAATGTTTTAATATATCCTCAGATAATCCATGAACGAGGTCGACTGGCATAATCGTGTGTTCTAACACGTAAGGATTCCCGTCTAATAAACGCAAACGAATGATAGAGTAAACAGGCTGATTTTTTTTAATTAACAGCTGTTCCTGTGTTTTTTCATCTGGAAATAGAATCGTAAACTCGATAATTTGGCTTGAAATATGCGCTTCACCCATCATTTTCGTTAACCCTTCATAATCTCGCAAGCTCGCATCTTGCTTATTGGCCAGCGCATTTTTCATCACAAAAGTTCCTGCTCCTCGTTGCCTATAAACGAGTCCCTCCATTGCTAAAATATCAAAAGCCTTTTTAATCGTCATGCGGCTACATTCATATTCTTTACACAAACTAATTTGGTCAGGCAAAAGAGAATCAGGAGGATAGATTCCAGCATGTATTTTTTCGCGGATATTCGTTGCAATCATTTCATATTTCAACATGTACGTGCCTCTTTTCCTAAACATCTAGTCATTTCTCAGGGAAATTATAGCACATCAGATACTAAAAGACGAATTATTCTTCCGAAGCAACTGATTCGCGCTCAATGTTACTACGATCCACCAATTTCAAGAACGGATACCAAATCACAAAAACAATGAAGAAATCAACAATTTGTAAAGCTCCGCCAAGCCATGAATTCGTTGCTAAAATACCATTTAAAATGATTGGGACAGTCCAAGGCACAGCAACACCAGTTGGGGTTGGCACAATTCCCGCAGCCATAACGAAATAATTGAAAAGTGTAACGATGAGCGGGGCAATAATCCATGGAATAAAAATAGTTGCATTTAAGACAATTGGTAGTCCAAATAAGACCGGTTCATTTACGTTGAAAATACCAGGACCTAATGCAAGTCTACCAATTTCTTTACTTTGTTTACTTTTCATAAAAAAGCAAGTGTGATGACAACAGCAAGCGTCATCCCAGAACCACCCATTCCAACAGTGAAAACTTCCATGAACGGTTTTGTAATAATATGTGGTAGCGGGTCGCCCGCTTTATAGGCATCTAAGTTTTCCAGCATAAGCGTATTCCAAATGGGGTCCATTACAGAGTTGACGATAATTTGCCCATGTAGCCCGAAAAACCATAGCAATTGTACAAAGAAAAGAGCGATAAGGGTTGGAACAATTCCAGAACCAAGACCAACTAATGGTTTTTGAATGACTGTATAAATAACGTCATGCAAATTTGTATTGAAAACAGCTTGAACGAGAACGTTAATAGCTAGAAAAATTGTTAATGTTAAAATAGCAGGAATGAGCGCAGCAAATGATTTCGCTACAGCTGGCGGGACACCAGGCGGCATTTTAATCGTCCAGTTTTTCCGTACAAAGAAGCGGTAAAATTCAGCGGCAACAAAACCCGTTATCATTCCGATAAACATCCCTTTAGCACCTAAACGGTCAAGTGAAAGAGCTCCAGTAATGAGTTCTCCTTTTGCACTATTAAAGAAGAAGGGGGTTAAAATTAAGAAGCTAGCAAGCGCCACCGCACCACCATAAATCGCCTCCACTTTATAATAACTAGACAAAGAGTAGCCAATTCCGAAAACGACGAATACCGTCATCATGCTCATTGTCGCATTTTGGGCATTTCCTAAGTAAAGTTGTAGCATTTCTTTCGTTGAATCACTCCAAAAAGGGAGATTCATAAGTACAACCGCAATGGAGCCAAACATTGTGAGCGGGAAAGCAAGCATAAAAGCATCACGTAAACTACTTAAATAACGATTTTCACCAAGTTTAGCAGCAAGCGGCATTAGTTTATTTCCAAGCATTTCCATAAATTTATTCACTAGCATAATCCTCCTTTTTTTAAAAGAAAACGTTTTCTAGTGAATATTATACCTATTTATTTTTAAATGTCTAGTCTTTTAATTTTAAAGATTAATCAATAAAAAAGAAAACCCAGTTTATGGATTTTCTTTTTTCGCTCTATTTATTCAATAACCAATAGTTCTTTCGGAAACTCAGTTAAAATTTCATATCCGTCTTTTGTCACGACAATATCATCTTCAATTCGAACGCCAGCAACTCCAGGAACATAGATGCCCGGTTCAATAGTAAAAACCATGTTTTCAGCAAGTGGCATATCATTTGTTTCTGTAATGGAAGGGAACTCATGAACGCTAGCTCCTAAACCGTGACCTAATCGGTGCGGGAAGTAATCACCATATCCAGCGTCACGAATTGTGTTTCTGGCCGTCAGATCAAGTTCTTTAGCCGGCGCACCAGCGCGAACCTTGGCAATTGCTTTTTGCTGTGCATCTAAAACCGTATCATAAATTTTCTTTTGCTCCGCGGAAATTTCACCAAACGCAACTGTACGCGTAATATCCGAGCAATACCCATTATGCACAACACCTAAATCAAATAGGACTAAATCGCCTTTTTTTATTTTTGTGTCACCTGGTGTTCCGTGTGGAAGTGCGCCATTTTTACCAGTTAAAACCATCGTATCAAAACTCATTTTCGAAACGCCTTTTTTCTTCATTTCATATTCAATTTTTGCAACAATTTCAGCTTCCGTTTTGCCCTCAGCAATTTCATTAACGCCAACTTGAACGGCATAATCAGCAAGAAGTGCAGCTTCTTTCAAAATTTTAAGCTCGTTTGGCGTTTTAACAAGCCGAATCATTTGTATTTTATGTTCAATGGGTACAAAAGAAGCGGCGCTAAATTTGCCTGAAAGCTGTTCAAAGCGGTCTAAAGTAATATGATTTTTTTCTAGCGCAATCTTGGTCGGATTTTTAACCCGAGCTTGAATTTGTTCGGCAATGATTTGAAAAGGATCTTCCGTATCACTATAACCGTAAACGTCGTGTTTCCAGCCGCTCGTCTTAGCATCTTCAACTTCGAGTCCTGGTGTGAAAAGAAACGGCGGATGCTCTTTGAAAACGATCAACCCAAGTACACGTTCATGAGGCTCACTATGGTAGCCTGTAAAGTACGCTATGTTTTCTGGGTCAGTGATAAAAGCAGCCGAAGCATTTTGCTCTTTTAACCAATCTTCTAAAACATCAATATTTTTTTCCATTTTTTTACCTTCTTTCCGAAGCGAGTTCTTATTCATCATAGCATGATTTTTAGCTTTTCGCACGCTTATAGTTGCTTTTCTATTCTAATAACTATAAAATTAAAGTGGTACAGATAAAGCTATATATATCAGTGGTTCGTTTTGTTTTTATTAAAGCTTTATCATCTATACTATAGCAGTTTATAACACAAAAATACGAAGGGGAGTTTTGAATGTGAAAATTTCATTTCACGGGCAATCTTGTATCAAAATAGTAACGAATGGGCGAATGATACTCGTGGATCCTTTTATTTCCGGCAATCCAGCATGTGATTTAGTTGTTGGAGAACAAAAACCAGATTATATTGCGGTAACTCACGGGCATGATGACCATGTAGGCGATACAGTGGAAATCGCCAAACAATCAGGCGCAACGATAATTTGTAACGCTGAACTCGCTACTTTCTTTGGTTTACAAGGGGTCCAAAACATTGCAGCTATGCACATTGGAGGAAAAAGGGAGTTTGACTTTGGAACGGTTAAATTGACGCAAGCCTTTCACGGATCTGCTACCGTTTTGGATGGCAAAATTATCAATTTGGGGCTGCCAAATGGTTTCGTTTTCACGATAGACGGAAAATCTATTTATCACGCCGGGGATACGGGGCTTTTCTCTGATATGAAATTGATTGGCGAACAAAGCCCAATTGAGGTAGCTTTTTTACCAATTGGTGATAATTTTACAATGGGCCCAAGTGACGCCAAACTTGCGGCTGACTTTTTACAGGCCAACACAGTTGTTCCCATGCACTACAATACTTTTCCACTTATCGAACAAGATGCAGAGGCGTTTGTGAAATCATTATCGGTAAACAGGACTGGGAAAGTGATGGAAATAGGAGACGAAATCGAAGTTTAAAGAAATAGGTGAAAAAAATGGCTACTAAACATGAACAAATATTAAAATACATTGAAAACCTTGCTGTAGGTGAAAAAATTTCGGTGCGGAAAATTGCTAAAAATCTTTCTGTTAGTGAAGGCACCGCTTATCGCGCCATTAAAGATGCTGAAATTATTGGTTTTGTATCAACAATAAAACGAGTCGGGACACTTCGAATTGAACGGAAGCAAAAAGATAGCATTGAAAAGCTTACATTTGCTGAAATTGTTAATATGATTGATGGTCAAGTGCTCGGCGGACGAGAAGGCTTATATAAGTCATTAAACAAGTTTGTCATCGGTGCCATGACAGTCGAAGCTATGGAACGTTATACAGACGCTGGAAATTTAGTCATTGTTGGAAACCGTGAACGCGCACATGAACTTGCCTTGCACCGAGGTGCAGCCGTTTTGATTACAGGTGGGTTTGATACAAATGATGAAGTGAAACGTCTAGCGGATGAAAAAGAATTGCCGATTCTCTCAACTTCATATGATACATTTACGGTCGCAACGATGATTAACCGTGCCATTTATGACCAATTAATTAAAAAAGAAGTTGTTCTTGTGGAAGATATTTCAACACCACTCGAAGATATTGCTTATTTAGATACGTCTGAAAAAGTAGACGATTGGCATAAATTACAAGAAAAAACAGGACATAGCCGTTTTCCAGTCGTCAATAAAGCGAATCGCCTTGTTGGTATGGTAACAAATAAAGATATTATTGATAAAAATCATGCCATTTCGATTGAGCGCGTCATGACTAAAAACCCACTAACAGTTGGGGCAAAAATGAGCGTCGCCTCTGTTGCGCACATGATGGTGTGGGAAAGTATTGAAGTTATTCCCGTTGTAAAGGATGACCTAACGCTAATAGGTATTGTTAGCAGGCAGGATATTTTAAAATCCATGCAAATGATTCAAAAGCAG
Source organism: Listeria tempestatis (assembly GCF_963575625.1). Classification (NCBI taxonomy): domain Bacteria; kingdom Bacillati; phylum Bacillota; class Bacilli; order Caryophanales; family Listeriaceae; genus Listeria; species Listeria tempestatis. The sequence goes on along the minus strand of NZ_CAUYTK010000001.1, from coordinate 401,719 downwards.
CCTCAAGTTGGCGAAACCATTGATGATACGATTGCAAAGCAGCTCGATGAAAAAGAAACGGATGACCAAGAGCATACCTATGAGTTTAAAGTAACACCTCAAATGACAAACTCGCTTGGTACACTATCATACGGCGTCTTCACACAACTAGTTTGTGATGTTGTACAACAAAAATTATTTACAATGAAAAAAAGAAATGTCGCAATTGAAAATGTAACCATGTATTTCTTAAAGCCTGTCCAAATGGATGCCACACTATCTATTAAACCGCGCGTACTTGAAATGGGTCGAAAAGCAGGTAAACTAGATGTTGAGCTTTATTTAGAAGGTATTTTAACTGGAAAGGCGATTGTCGCTTGCCAAATGATGGAGCGCTAAAAAAAGAGGTGTAAAGATGAAAAAAGAAATTTTAGAAGAAATAAAAGCTTATCAAACCATTATTTTGCACCGGCACGTGCGCCCTGATCCAGACGCATATGGCTCGCAAATGGGACTAGCAGAAATCATTCGTGCTACTTTTCCCGAAAAAAAAGTGTTTTCAGTAGGTTCAAAGGAGCCAACGCTTGCTTTTTTAGGCGAAGTCGATGTTATTGCTGATGAAATTTACAAAGGAGCGCTCGTTATAGTTTGCGACACGGCGAATACAGAACGAATAGACGACTCGCGCTACCAAATGGGTGCAAAGTTGCTAAAAATTGATCACCACCCAAACGACGACGCTTACGGAGACCTTTTATGGGTTAACACTCAGGCATCCTCGTGCAGTGAAATGATTACTTCCTTTTATGAGGAATTTCAAGATGAACTCGTTTTAAATAAAGCTGCGGCTAGACTTCTTTATGCTGGAATCGTTGGCGATACGGGCAGATTTTTATACCCAAGCACAACGGAAGAAACGCTACGCCTCGCGGCAAAACTCGTGAAATTTCCATTTAATCGCCCGGAACTCTACCAAAATTTATATCAGCGACCACTTAAAACCGTCAAATTATCAGGCTACATCTTTGAAAACCTTAATATGCATAAAAATGGTGCAGCAACCATTTATATTTCTAAAGAAGTTCTACAAAAATTTGATGTTTTACCGAAACAAGCCTCCGATTTGGTGAGCTCGATCGAAAACATTGAAGGCTTAAAAGCTTGGATTATGTTCGTTGAGGAAGATAGTGAAATTCGGGCACGCCTTCGTTCAAAAGGTCCAATCATTAATGAATTAGCGAAAGAATATCGTGGTGGCGGTCATCCGCTCGCCTCTGGGGCAACGGTTTATACAAAAGAAGAAGTTTTAGAAATGGAACAAAAATTGTATCAAATTTGTGATGCTTATATTGCAAATTGATTGGCTAGGTGATGAGGAGTTTGTCAATCGGCAAACTCTTTTTTTACGAACATACTTTCTTTTTTTTTGCGTAAAAGCTATAATGAGAAGAGAACGATTTGAAGGGAGCGAGAGTAGTGGGATTTGTTCATTTACAAGTGGCGAGTGCCTATCATTTGCTGTCTAGTACAGCGCGAATTTCAGAACTCGTCCAGACGGCGAAAGATTACCATTATTCTGCGCTAGCAATTACGGATAAAAACGCGCTTTATGGTGCGATTGAATTTTATACAACGTGTAAAAAAGAAGGTATTAAGCCAATCATTGGAATGACCATTGATATTGAAGGTGTTATTAATCCTGGAAAAACCTACGAGCTGGTTTTGCTTGCTGAAACAACTGATGGTTACTACAATCTTTTAAAAATAGCAAGTGCCATTAAAACGCGTGAAGAGGCCGAAGAGATGCCACTTAAATGGTTGCGTTCTTATTGTAGCGGCATCATTGCGCTTTCACCGGGTGGAACAGGTGAGATTGAACAATTACTTTTGGAAGGAAATCTGGAAGCGGCTAAAGAAGTGGTTTTGGAATGGCAAGCTATTTTTGGTGAGGCTAATTTTTATTTGACACTCCAAAAACATCAAGCGAAAATGGCACAGGCTGTAGCGGAATTTGCGAAATCAAACGCGCTTTTTGTCGTTGCATCGAAAAATGTACGTTATATGCGTCCAAAAGATATTCAAGCTACCACGGTTTTACAAGCCATTCGTGATAATCAAACAGTGGACTGGACATCACTTGAACTTGCTGGACCAACTTATTTTGCAAGTCCTTCTGAGATGGCGCGTGAGTACACATCTAGCTTTGAAGAAGAAGCACTCATGCGAGCTGGCGAAATAGCGGACCGATGTAACGCGGAAGTTGCTATGCATCAACATCTTTTACCTCGCTTTCCTGTAAAGAAAGGGGAGTCTGCGAAAGACGTTTTGCATGAAGTGGCAAGAGCTGGGCTCATTTCACGTGGGCTTGATGGTCGACCTGAATATGAGGAGCGGCTTTTTTACGAACTTGATGTCATCGTCCGAATGGGTTTTGCCGATTACTTTTTAATTGTGTGGGATGTGATGAAGTATGCACGTGAACATGGTATTTTAACAGGTCCAGGGCGTGGTTCTGCTGCCGGTTCACTCGTTTCATACGTTTTACAGATTACAGATGTTGATCCGATTTTATATAATTTACTATTTGAGCGATTTTTAAATCCTGAGCGGGTGACGATGCCCGATATTGACTTAGATTTTCCTGATAACAAGCGTGATGATGTTATTTCCTATGTAGTTCACAAGTACGGAGCGAAGCATGTTGCGCAAATTGGCACATTTGGAACGCTTGCCGCAAAAGCAGCTATTCGTGATACAGCACGAACATTTGGCTTAAATACTGTACAACTTGCGGAATGGGCCAAATTAATTCCTAATCAACTGGGTATCACGCTCGCAAAAGCACGTGAACTAAATGACCGGCTCGATCGTCATATTTCGAGCTCAAAAGAAAACGAAATGATTTGGGAAGTAGCTTGCCAGTTAGAAGGTCTACCGCGTCACATTTCAACGCATGCTGCTGGCATCGTCATCTCAGATGAACCACTCGTAAGTCAAGTTCCGCTACAGACTGGTAGCAACGATGCGCTTCTAACGCAATATCCGATGAATGATTTAGAAGCAATCGGTTTGCTTAAAATGGATTTTTTAGGTTTGCGTAACTTAAGTTTATTAGACCGCGTTTTGCGTTCTGTGAACTACAACCGCCAAATGTCTTTAACCATTCAAGATATTCCTTTAAACGATAAAAAAACGCTTGAATTATTTAAACGCGGCGATACAACGGGTGTTTTCCAATTTGAATCAGATGGCATTAGACGCGTGCTCCGCAATTTGCAACCCACTTCCTTTGAAGATATTGTCGCAGTCGATGCACTCTATCGTCCTGGGCCGATGGAACAAATCGACACGTTTATTGCGCGAAAGCACGGCAAACAAGCTATTGAATACCCGCATCCTGATTTAAAACCCATTTTAGAAGTCACATATGGCGTAATCGTCTACCAAGAACAAATTATTCAAGTGGCTAATCAAATGGCAGGCTTTTCACTCGGTGAAGCCGATTTACTTCGCCGTGCAGTCAGCAAGAAAAAGGCAGACGTATTAAACGAGCAACGCCAAAATTTTGTGCTTGGGGCCGTCAAAAAAGGCTATTTTGAAACAAGTGCAAATGAAGTCTATGACATGATTGTTCGCTTCGCCAATTACGGTTTTAACCGCAGCCATGCCGCAGCTTACTCTAAAATTGCGTTTCAACTTGCTTACTTAAAAGCCCATTTTCCCGCAGAATTCATGTCTGCTTTACTTAGTTCAGTTTTTGGAAATGATGCGAAAATCAGCCAATATGTTACAGAAGTGAAAAAATATGGGATTACAATGCTCCCGCCTAGCATTAATAAGAGTCACTATTATTTCCAAGTGGAAGGAGATGCTATTCGTTATAGTTTCCGGGTCATCCGGAAAGTGCCGAATAAATTTATTCTCGCTTTTATCGAAGAGCGCAAGATAAGACCCTTCCAAGATTTCTTTGACTTTTGCGAGCGTATGCCAAGTAAAATGTTGACACGAATCATTTTAGAAGCACTCATTTATTCAGGCTGCTTTGACGAGTTTGGTCATGAACGTGCAACACTTATTGCATCAATTGATGGAGCGCTACAATTTACAAATTTACTCGGAAATGATGAAAAAGGGATAAATTTATTTACAGAAGATGATGATTTTCTAAAGTCAATTAAACCAAGATACCGAGAAGTTCCACCTTTAAACGAACAGGAAAAGCTCGAGCTTGAAAAGGAATACACAGGGCAATATATGTCCGCCCATCCAATTTCACGCTACCAAACTAAAATGCAGAATCTACAAATGCCAGCACTTCATGAGCTAAAAAAAGGGCAGAAAACTATGATTGGCGCTTATATTTTAAATCAAAAAATCATTCGTACAAAAAAAGGGGAAAACATGTGCTTTTTAACTATCAGTGATGATAGTAAAGAAATAAGCGCTGTATTATTCCCAGAAGCCTATCGGCAATTTGCAGCGCTCACTGAAAAAGGGAGTCTCGTTGCGTTACAAGTGAAAATGGATGAACGAAACGGGGAACTTCAGGCAGTCGTACAACATGTACAAACTCTGGATTCTTTAGAGCTTCCAAAACGCTTATTTTTAAAAGTGGAAGAAAAGTCGGCCCTTATGAAAGTCCATCAACTTTGCAAAGCGCATCCAGGGTCATCCGTTGTCGTCGTCCATATTTCTGGGACACGCGAAACGATGGCGTTACCCGCAAAATTAAACGTTACTTTTTCAGCAAAATTAGAAAAAGAATTAAAAGATTGGTTAGGGGAACAAAATGTTGTGTTCAAATAAAAATAGTTTTTTCATTTCCTATACGATATAAAAATATGGTATAGTTTAGAGTGGAAAACGATGCTTGCAGTCTGCTAACGCATTTTAGTAGGCTGCTGTTTCTTTAAAAGAAATTATTTTCCTATTCGTAACTATTATTTTAAGCACTTATACATTTTTATTTTGTTACGGATCATTTAAAAAGCATAGATAGGGGAGGTTTCATCTTTGTTAGGAGATTTATTTACGAAGCCAAAGAAGAAAAAATATGCGGCCATTCCTACTGAAGGAGCGAAACACGATGTTCCTGAAGGGATTATGACCAAATGTCCAGAGTGTAAAAAAATCATGTACACGAAGGAACTTGAGAAAAATTTGATGGTGTGCAGTCATTGTGGTTTTCATCATCCTATCGGAGCCAGAAAAAGAATTGAGATGTTAGTCGATGAAAATTCATTTAGCGAATTAAATGAAGGGCTAACAACCGCAAATCCACTTGGGTTTGAAAATTACTTGGAAAAAATTGAGAAAGATAAAGAAAAAACCGATTTGAACGAAGCCATTTTAACCGGTCATGCCAAAATTGGTGGATTTCCGCTTGTGATTGCTGCGATGGATTCGCGTTTCCGTATGGCAAGCATGGGATCTGTTGTTGGGGAGAAAATTTTGTTAGCAGTAGAAGAAGCAGACCGTACAGGCAAACCTTTTGTCATTTTTACAGCATCAGGTGGTGCTAGAATGCAAGAAGGTATGCTTTCCCTTATGCAAATGGCGAAAACTTCTGTGGCATTTAAACGGTTTAGCAATCATAAAGGACTTATCATGACAGTCATGACGCATCCGACGACAGGCGGCGTATCGGCTAGCTTTGCCTCGCTTGGTGACTTTAACTTTGCAGAACCTGGAGCGCTCATTGGTTTTGCCGGAAGACGTGTCATTGAGCAAACAGTGCGTGAGGAACTCCCAGAAGATTTTCAAACTGCAGAATTTTTATTAAAACACGGGCAACTTGATGCGGTTATTTCGAGACTAGATTTAAGAGAAAAACTGCGCTTTCTACTAGAGTTCCACCAAAAACCAGATGAGGAGGCAACCGAATCAAATGGCGAATGAAATGGATTTTGAACAACCAGTACTAGAACTACGATCAAAAATTGCAGATTTAAAAGAGTACAATGAGAAATCAGATGTAGATCTTACAAAGGAAATTGAAAAACTAGAACATCGTTTAGCAAAACTTGAAGATGACATTTATAGCAACATGTCTGCATGGGACAAATTTCAAGTTGCAAGACATCCTGAGCGTCCGACAACACTTGATTATATTCATCTTTTATTTGAAGATTTTATGGAGCTTCACGGTGATCGCTATTTTGGTGATGACCCTGCTATTGTTGGTGGTGTGGCGAAATACCGAGGAATTCCGGTCACGGTAATCGGACATCAACGCGGGAAAGATACGAAAGACAATTTATATCGTAATTTTGGCATGCCTCACCCCGAAGGCTTTAGAAAATCATTGCGCCTAATGAAGCAGGCGAACAAATTTGGTCGACCAATTATTTGTTTTATTGATACAAAAGGTGCCTATCCTGGACGTGCCGCTGAGGAACGCGGTCAAAGTGAAGCCATTGCGCGCAATCTATATGAAATGAGCGATTTAGAAGTGCCGATTATTTCTATTGTCATTGGCGAAGGTGGTAGTGGCGGCGCGCTTGCTCTCGGTCTTGGGAATCAAATTTTCATGCTAGAAAATGCGGTATTTTCTGTTATCTCACCAGAAGGCGCTGCAGCAATTTTATGGAAAGATGCAAGTATGGCGAAAAAAGCGGCGGAATCTATGCGCATTACGGCTGAAGATTTATTTGATTTAGGCGTTACAGATGGTATTATTCCAGAAGTGCTTGGCGGCGCCCATCAAAACGTTCGCGAACAAGCGAAGCGGATTGATGAAACACTGGCTAAATCAATTCGTACGTTAACATCATTTACAAAAGAACAATTAATTGAACAGCGTTATAAAAAATTTAAAAAAATTGGTGTTTATACCGATATTTAGAATCTTAGTGTAGGAAGTTTTGTCTAAATACTTCTTACACTTTTTTGTCTTGTGAGGTTTTTAGCATGCTAATTGATATAGACCAATTGATTTAAAATCGCGAAATAAAATGTTTGTGCATACTTTACCAATATTTTTTATATAAAGAAAGATTTGTAAAAAGTCTGTGTTCATGCTTTTCATTTTATGTATTTTCATGTAAAATAGGAGCGTGTGATGGAAAAATATCATTTTCTGAGGTGGTAGTAAAAGATGAAACGTATAGCAATTTTAACAAGTGGCGGGGACGCGCCAGGTATGAATGCTGCAGCCCGTGCTGTTGTTCGTAAGGCTATTTATGCAGGGTTAGAAGTTTACGGAATTAATTATGGTTTCCTTGGTTTAGTGAACGGTAATATCCATAAACTTGAACTAGGCTCCGTTGGCGATAAAGTTCAACGTGGTGGTACTTTCTTGTACTCGGCTCGCTATCCTGAGTTTGCTACAGAAGAAGGCCAATTAAAAGGCATTGAACAACTAAAAAAACATCAAATTGATGGGCTTGTTGTAATTGGTGGAGATGGCTCTTATCACGGAGCAGAAGCGTTAACAAAACGTGGCTTCCCGACAATTGGGATTCCTGGAACGATTGATAACGATATTTCTGGAACTGATTTTACAATTGGCTTTGATACTGCACTTAATACTGTATTAGATGCGCTCGATAAAATTCGCGATACAGCAACAAGTCATGAACGTACTTTCATTATTGAAGTGATGGGTCGTGATGCTGGTGACATCGCACTTTGGTCTGGTCTTGCAGGCGGGGCAGAAGCGATTATCGTGCCAGAAGAAGAATTCAACATGGACGAAATCGTCGCTCGTTTAAATAAAGGGCGTGAACGTGGTAAAAAACATAGTATCATCGTTGTTGCTGAAGGGGTAATGTCTGGGAATGAATTCGCCAGCCGTCTTGCTGAATATGGTGATTATCATGCACGTGTCACAGTTCTTGGTCATGTGCAACGTGGTGGTAGCCCAACAGCGTTTGATCGTGTTTTAGCGAGTCGCTTAGGTTCACGTGCGGTTGATTTATTACTTGAAAACCGCGGTGGTCTTGCAGTTGGAATCCGCGAAAATAAAATCGTGGAAAACGACATTACAGAAATTTTAAAAGAAAAACATAAATTGGATGATGACATGTTTAAACTTGCATCAATTCTTTCAATTTAATTGAAATTCGGTCACCAGAACGAACTTGAGGTGACCTTTTTTCGCGAAGATTTATGAAAATAATTTATGAAAATGCGTTCATTGTCATGTTGCACAAAAAAACATGAAGAATGATAGCAACTTGCATAAAAGTTCACAAACAGCTTGTGTCCTATGGCTGTTACTGGTAAAATGAGTTAGATGTGTTTATAATGAAAAGTATGAATGGTAGTTTCTAGGAGGAATAGGAAAATGAAAAAAACGAAAATTGTTTGTACAATCGGACCTGCTAGTGAATCAGTAGAAACACTAGTACAATTAATCGAATCAGGAATGAACGTTGCACGTTTAAATTTCTCACATGGTGATTATGAGGAACACGGAGCACGTATTCAAAATATCCGTGAAGCAGCGAAAAAAACTGGGAAACCAGTTGCTTTATTACTTGATACAAAAGGTCCAGAAATCCGTACGAATGACATGGTCGGTGGAAAACTTGAATTTACAACAGGAGACGTTGTTCGTATCTCCATGACTCCAGTTGAAGGAACAAAAGAAAAATTCTCTGTTACTTATGGCGAACTTTTTGATGATGTTGAAATTGGTTCTAGCATTCTCTTAGACGATGGCCTAATTGGTTTAGAAGTAACTGAAAAAGATGAAAGCAACCGCGAATTAGTTACAAAAGTATTAAACGCAGGTGTTTTGAAAAATAAAAAAGGTGTTAATGTTCCTAACGTTTCTATCAATTTGCCAGGAATTACTGAAAAAGATGCCAATGACATTCGTTTTGGTTTAGAACAAGGCATTGATTTTATTGCGGCTTCATTCGTTCGTCGTGCTTCTGACGTGTTAGAAATTACTAAAATCTTGGAAGAAAACAATGCGACACACGTTCAAATTATTCCTAAGATTGAAAACCAAGAAGGTGTCGATAATATCGATGAAATTCTTCAAGTTTCTCAAGGTTTAATGGTGGCTCGTGGTGACCTTGGTGTTGAAATTCCTGCCGAGGAAGTTCCAATTGTACAAAAAGAATTAATTCGTAAATGCAATAAATTAGGAAAACCTGTTGTAACAGCAACTCAAATGCTTGATTCTATGCAACGTAACCCACGCCCAACACGCGCGGAAGCATCAGATGTTGCAAATGCGATTTTTGATGGCACAGATGCAATTATGCTTTCCGGGGAAACAGCTGCCGGGGATTATCCAGTTGAATCTGTTCAAATGATGGCAAAGATTGCGCTTCGCACTGAAGAAGCCCTAGTCACTCAAGATAAATTTGCGCTTAAAATGCATGCTAACACTGATATGACAGAAGCAATTGGTCAAGCAGTCGGACATACTGCACGTAATTTAGATGTTCAAACAATTGTTGCTGCGACACAAAGCGGTCACACAGCACGTATGATTTCGAAATACCGTCCAAAATCTCATATTTTAGCAGTCACATTTAACGAACACGTTTGCCGTGCATTAGCACTTTCTTGGGGTGTATATGCACGTCTAGCGAAACCAGTTCAAAACACAGATGATATGTTTGATTTAGCTGTTAAAGAGTCCATCGCTTCTGGATTAGCACAACAAGGTGATTTAATCATTATCACTGCTGGTGTACCCGTAACTGAAAGTGGTACAACAAACTTGATGAAAATTCAACTTATCGGCGAAAAAGTCGTAAAAGGCCACGGAATTGGGCGTAGTTCTGTAAGTGGAAAAGCGATTGTAGCGAAAACAAATGAAGAAGCACTAGCTAAAGCTGAAGAAGGTGGAATACTTGTTGTGAAAACAACAGATAAAGACATGATGGCGGCATTTGAGAAGAGTGCCGCAGTAATTGTCGAAGAAGGCGGCTTAACTAGCCATGCTGCTGTTGTAGGAATTAATTTGGGTATCCCAGTCGTTGTCGGTGCAAAAGATGCAACTTCTTTAATCAATGATGGTGAAACAATTACTGTTGACGCTCGTCAAGGTAGCGTATATAACGGTAAAACAGCTACACACTAAAATTATTAAACAAAAGGCTAAGACGCTAGCGTCTTAGCCTTTTGTTTTTTTATCGGGGCAAAATGCGTTATAATAAAAACATGATTATCATTGGAGTTGATAGCTTGAAAAAATTATTTGTATATTGGATTTTATACGGTTTTGTTGAGCTTCTTATTTATGTATGGCTTTTTAAAGCAATTGGTTTTTGGCCGCTCGCTCTCATCCAAGTCATTTCTACTACACTTGGCGTTTATATGTTTAAAAAAGTAGGACGAAACATTTTCAGAAATATCCGCGACGGTCGAACAGTTGCACCGTATTTGCTGGATACAATTTGTTTTTTTGTTTCAGCACTTCTAATGACGATTCCTGGCGCCTTAACAACTGTTCTCGGTCTATTGCTTTTCATTCCGTTCATACGGAATCTCTTAAAACCGAAACTGACGAAATGGTTTACAAGTCATCAACATAAAACAGACTATTATTTTGATATGTAGAAGGTGCGGGCTGTCAAAGGCTCGCTTCTTTTGGGAAAAATGTAATAGCAATTTCTTATGTTATTTATGAAATAAGATAGGTTTATTTTATGCTATTTCTTCATTTTATGCTATAATATTTTCTATCTTGTGCATTTTCAAGGTAGCAAGAAGGGTGTCCTAAATGTTTACAGAAAGTATGCTATTTTTACTCTTATTTTTATTACTAGGGATTATCGCTAAAAATAACTCGCTCATCATTGGTGTGGCAGTTGTTATTTTGCTAAAACTTTTTGCTGGAAACACAAAAATTATGGAAGTAGTTCAAGCTAAGGGAATCAATTGGGGTGTGACAATTATTACGATTGCCATCTTGATTCCGATTGCAACAGGACAAATCGGCTTTAAAGACTTGATTGAATCGTTTAAGTCACCTGCTGGTTGGATTGGCTTATCGGCGGGTATCTTAGTTTCCATTTTGTCCAGAAAAGGTGTTAGCTATATGGCGGCAGATCCGCAAATTACGGTATCTCTCGTTTTTGGGACGATTCTGGCTGTGGTATTATTTCGAGGTATCGCTGCTGGACCAGTTATTGCAGCAGGAATCGCTTATATGGCGATGCAACTGGTCACTTTTTTTACAAAATAAAATTTCTTTACGAAGAAGTGAAGGAGGATTTTCATGACTGTTTCAAAAGGATTGGAAAATGTTTATGTAGCGGAAACATCGATTAGTTCCATTATAGATGATACATTAAAATACGTTGGCTACTCCATTGATGATTTAGTAGAAAATAATGTAAGCTTTGAAGAAGTTGTTTATTTGCTTTGGCACCTTAGACTTCCAAATAAGCAAGAACTGATTAAATTTAAAGATGAAATTAGCGAACATATGGCGGTATCTGACACAATCATCACAAGCTTGCGCATGCAAAATCACCAAAAATTACACCCGATGAGCGTACTTCGGACAACAGTTTCCATGTTGGGTGTATTTGATACAGAGTCAGAACTCGATGACGGAGAATCCATTTATAAAAAAGGCTTACGTCTACAAGCGAAAATGCCAACCATTGTTGCTGCTTTTGCGCGTATTCGTAGAGGACTTGATCCAATTCCTCCTAAAACCGGCTTAAGCGTTGCTGCGAATTTTTTGTATATGATTACAGGAGAAGAAGCAGATCCTTTGTCGGTTGAGGCGATGAATAAGGCGCTTGTTCTACATGCTGATCATGAATTCAATGCTTCTACGTTTACAGCACGTGTGTGTGTTGCAACCTTGTCAGATGTATACTCTGGTGTGACTGCGGCGATTGGTGCTTTAAAAGGACCTCTTCACGGCGGGGCAAATGAACGAGTTTTTGATATGCTTGTCGAAATTGATAGTGCTTCTAGTAATGTACGTGACTATATTCAATATAAAATCGATCAAAAGCAAAAAATTATGGGCTTTGGGCATCGTGTTTATCGCGGCGGTGATCCACGTGCGAAGTACTTAAAAGAAATGTCTGAACGCCTCACAAAAGAAAAAAATGAAGAAAAATGGTTTGAACTATCGAGTCAAGTAGAAGAAGCTGTTTGGGAGTTAAAACATTTACGTCCAAACGTTGATTTCTATTCTGCATCGGTCTATCATGCACTGGGCATTGATGCAGATTTATTTACACTTGTCTTCTCTGTAAGCCGAGTTTCGGGTTGGCTAGCACATATTTTTGAACAATATCGTGATAATCGTTTAATTCGCCCACGCGCAATTTACGTTGGACCAGAAGCACGTGTTTATCAACCGATTGAAAAAAGAGTTTGAGGAGGAAAATGAATGGCTGAAAAAATTACTGTACAAAATGGCGTTTTAAATACACCAAATAACCCAATTATCCCTTTTATTGAAGGAGACGGCACTGGACCTGATATTTGGCGAGCAGCACAACGCGTGTTAGATGCTGCTGTAGAAAAAGCATATGCTGGAGATCGTAAAATTGAATGGAAGGAAGTACTTGCTGGTGAAAAAGCATTCAATCAAACGGGCGAATGGTTACCGCAAGAAACGTTAGACATCATTCGGGAATACTTTATTGCCATTAAAGGGCCACTTACAACACCAATTGGCGGCGGTATTCGTTCATTAAACGTTGCACTTCGTCAAGAACTTGACCTCTATGTTTGTCTTCGACCAGTTCGCTATTTTAATGGTGTACCTTCACCAGTTAAGCGTCCAGAAGATACCGATATGGTCATTTTCCGTGAGAATACGGAGGATATTTATGCAGGTATCGAATTTAAAGAAGGAAGCAAAGAAGCGGAAAAACTTATTTCTTTCTTGAAAACAGAGTTTGGTGTCAATAAAATTCGCTTCCCCGAGACTTCTGGAATTGGCGTTAAACCGGTTTCTAAAGAAGGAACGGAACGCCTTGTTCGTGCGGCAATTCAATATGCTATTAGCGAAAAGCGTGATTCGGTGACACTTGTTCATAAAGGTAATATTATGAAGTTCACCGAAGGTGCGTTTAAAAACTGGGGTTATGAGCTTGCTGAACGCGAGTTTAAGAATCAAGTGTTTACATGGAATCAATACGACCGCATCAAAGAGGAATCTGGCGCGGCGGAAGCGGATAGACAACAAGAAGAAGCGCTTCAAACAGGAAAGATTTTGATTAAAGATTCGATTGCAGATATTTTCTTGCAACAAATTTTAACCCGTCCAGCTGAATTTGATGTTGTTGCAACGATGAATTTAAACGGTGATTACATTTCTGATGCATTAGCTGCACAAGTTGGAGGAATTGGAATTGCACCTGGTGCGAATATTAATTACGATACAGGACATGCCATTTTTGAAGCAACTCACGGAACGGCGCCAAAATATGCGAACTTGGATAAAGTAAATCCGTCATCAGTTATTCTTTCTGGAACACTTCTTTTAGAACATATTGGCTGGGTGGAAGCGGCTAAGAAAATTACTGATTCGATGGAGAAAACGATTGCCAGCAAAACAGTCACATATGATTTCGCCCGCCTAATGGAAGGGGCAACTGAAGTTAAATGTTCGGAATTTGCGGATGAATTAATCAATAATATGTAAAAATGTAATGTTTTAATGGGTTGTATTTGAAGAAATGTAGAAAAATGTTCGGAAAAAGTTGGGGTTGGTCTCCAGCTTTTTCTTTTAACCCATTTGTATGGTAAAATGGTCATAAGTGAGAACTTGGAATAAAAGGAGGTTTTCCTGTGAGTAAATTAGTATTAATCGACGGGAATAGTATTGCAAATCGCGCATTTTACGCATTACCCTTATTAACAAATGATAAAGGAATTTATACAAATGCGGTGTATGGTTTTGCGATGATGTTAAACAATGTCATAGAGAATGAAAAGCCTGACCATTTATTGGTTGCTTTCGATGCAGGAAAAACAACTTTCCGTCATAAAACGTTTAAAGAATATAAAGGTGGACGACAAAAAACACCTAGTGAACTTTCAGAACAATTTCCGTTTATTCGCGAACTTTTAGATGCTTATGACATCCCGCGTTATGAATTAAAAGATTATGAAGCAGATGATATTATTGGGACGCTTGCTAAAAAAGCAGAAAGTGAAAATATTGAAACGGTCATCATCACAGGTGACCGTGATTTAACTCAATTGGCAAGCGAAAAAGTGACAGTTTATATTACTAAAAAAGGCATTACAGATATGGAAAAAAATACGCCTGAAACACTTCAAGAAAAATACGGTCTTACCCCCGCACAAATCATTGATATGAAAGGTTTAATGGGAGATTCTTCGGATAATATTCCTGGGATTCCAGGCGTTGGGGAAAAAACGGCGCTTAAGTTGTTGCATGAATTTGGCGGGACTGTCGAAGGTGTTTTAGAGCGCGCAGATGAAATTTCTGGCAAAAAGCTGAAAGAAAAAGTGATAGATAATAAGGAAATGGCCATTTTAAGTAAGGAATTAGCAACAATCAATACCGATTCACCAATTGAAACATCTCTTGCAGATACGAAATATGCTGGATTTCAAACTGAAAAAGTGATTCCATTTTTAAAGGAAATGGATTTTAAAACGATTTTGAAAAATTTTGATGATGCAACTACCGAAAAACAGCCACTTGCAGCTATTGAATTCGAAACGATAACTGAGTTTACGAGTGCGCATTATGCGGACAAAACGGCGCTGTATATTGAGCTAGAAAATGAAAATTATCACACAGCTCGTTTTGTTGGTTTTGCTGTTCATTCGACCAAAGGAACCTTTTTCTTTAACGAAAAGACTGCTAAAGCGAGTGATGCGTTTAAAAACTTTCTTTCTTCTAAAAAAAGTCAAAAGATTGTCTATGATGCAAAAAAAACAAAGGTAGCAGCAAGCCGTCTTGGGATTATCTCGGAGGGTTTAACGTTTGATATTATGCTTGCTTCGTATTTGCTTAATCCATCGGACACAATTGATGATTTTTCGAGTGTTGTGGTTCGTCATGATTATGAAAATGTTCAAACGGATGAAGCTGTTTACGGAAAAGGTGCGAAACGGGCGATTCCTGATGAGGAAATTGTGGCTAAACATTTGGCTTATAAGGCGGTTGCAACATTTGAGCTTGAGAAGCCACTTATTCGTGAGCTCGAAAATAATGAGCAATTAGAGCTGATGAAGGAGCTTGAATTGCCACTTTCGATTGTACTAGCGGATATGGAAATGCAAGGTGTTCGTGTAGATTCAAATCGTTTACTTGAGATGAAAACCGAACTGTCTGAACGTATTGAAACGCTTGAAAAATCGATTCATTCGCTTGCAGGATATGAATTTAATATTAACTCACCGAAACAGCTTGGCGTTGTTTTATTTGAGAAGCTCAATTTACCTGTTATTAAGAAAACAAAAACGGGCTATTCAACCGCTGCGGATGTTTTGGAAGCTTTATCTGGTAGCCATGCGATTATCGATGACATTTTAGTTTATCGCCAGCTTGGAAAAATTCAATCCACTTATATTGAAGGCTTACTAAAAGTGATCGATAAGGACACACAAAAAGTACACACGCGTTTTAATCAGACTTTAGCCCAAACGGGTCGACTAAGTTCTGTGGATCCGAATCTACAAAATATTCCAATTCGTCTGGAGGAAGGGCGAAAAATTCGTCAGGCATTTGTACCGAGTGTCGATGGTTGGAAGATTTTTTCGGCCGATTATTCGCAAGTAGAGCTTCGTGTTTTGGCGCATATTTCAGGTGATGAGAACTTAATTTATGCGTTTAGGCATGACTATGATATTCATACGAAAACGGCGATGGATGTTTTTCATGTAAGTGAAGGCGAAGTGGACTCGCTTATGCGCAGACAAGCGAAGGCGGTAAATTTCGGGATTGTTTACGGGATTAGTGACTACGGGCTATCACAAAACCTTGGGATTACACGTAAGGAAGCAAAAGATTTTATTGATCGTTATTTTGAGAGCTACCCAGATGTTCAAGAATATATGCATACGATTGTACGTTTTGCGAAAGAAAAAGGCTATGTAGAAACGATTTTACATCGCAGACGTTATATTCCTGAAATTATAAGTCGCAACTTTAATGTTCGCAGTTTTGCTGAAAGGACGGCAATGAATACGCCTATTCAAGGTAGTGCTGCTGATATTATTAAAAAAGCGATGATTTTAATGCAAGAGCGTCTAGAAAAAGAGAAATTAGAAGCGCGTTTACTACTTCAAGTACATGATGAGCTGATTTTTGAGGCACCTGAACATGAAATTGAGATTTTGGAAAAAATTGTTCCAGATGTCATGGAAAATGCTGCGGAATTAAATGTGCCGCTTAAAGTGGATACAGCATTCGGAAACACTTGGTACGACGCGAAGTAAGGAGTAAATATGCCAGAATTACCAGAAGTTGAAAATGTTCGAAGTACATTAGAAAACCTTATTATTGGGAAAAAAATCGACCAAATGACAGTACATGTGCCAAAAATGATTGTACGGCCTGAAGTGGATGAATTTATTCACTTGCTTGTGGGACAAAAATTCGAAGCGGTAAGGCGCCGCGGTAAATTTCTCATTTTCGACTTGACAGATGGCTCTGTTTTGGCACATTTGCGTATGGAAGGGAAATTTCGTTTGCAGCATGAAACAGAGGACGTTTCAAAACATACACACGTCATTTTTCATTTTACGGATCAAACGGAACTGAGATTTTTAGATGTTCGTAAATTTGGCACGCTTGAATTAATTGAAAAATTTGGTGAAGAAAAAACGCGTTCCATTCAAAAATTAGGTCCTGAGCCACTCGATACGCAGTTCTTAAAATCCTCATTTGCAGCTTCTTTAAAGAAAACAACACGTGCGATTAAAACGGTACTTTTAGACCAAAAGGCAGTTGCCGGGGTGGGAAATATTTATGCGGATGAAATTTGTTTTTTGGCAAAAGTGCTACCAAGCCGGTCAGCAAATTCTTTAACAAATGCTGAAATCGCTCGGATTTATGAGGCGACAAAGTCGATTATGGCAGAAGCTGTCGCACTTGGCGGCTCTACAATTCGTACTTATGTAAATTCAGAAGGGCAACTCGGTCGCTATCAGGAAAAGCTAGTTGTTTATGGTCAGGACGGTGAACCTTGTCCGATTTGCGGAACTAAAATTGAAAAAATTAAATTAAATGGGCGTGGTACACATTTTTGCCCAAACTGCCAAAAGTAGGTGAAAAATTGTGGGAATGACTATCGGACTTACAGGAAGCATCGCAACAGGGAAATCTACGGTAAGTAAAATGTTACAAGAAGCTGGTGTGCCAGTTGTTGATGCGGACATTTCGGCTCGTGAGGTTGTCATGCCTGGTACAGCGGGATTAAAAAAAATTACAGCAACTTTTGGAGAGGAAATTTTACAGGCGGACGGTTCACTTAACCGCAACAAACTTGGTGAAGTCATTTTTAATGACGCTAAAAAACGTGAGCTGCTAAATCAAATTGTCCATCCACTCGTGCGTGCCGATATGCTCGCTAAACGACGAGTCCTTTTTTCTAAGGGAGAAAAGTGGGTTGTGTTTGATATTCCACTCCTATTTGAGAGTCAATTAACGGATATAGTCGATATTACGCTTGTTGTGGCAACGAGCGAAGAAACACAGCTAACTCGTTTAATGGAGCGAAATCATTTAACAGAAGCGGAAGCTAAAGTTCGGATAGAAAGCCAAATTCCAATTGATGAAAAAAAACGCTATGCAGATTTTGTGATTGACAATAATGATTCTCTTATGGCAACAAAAAAACAAGTGAATGAGTTTTTACAGTGGCTAAAGTCATGGTATAATGAATAAAAAAGAGCGAGACATAGGAGTTGAACGAATGAATGAAATGTCCTACATGCAAATATAATGGTACACGCGTTGTGGATTCGAGACCTGCTGATGATGGAAACTCCATTCGTAGAAGACGTGAATGTGAGAAATGTGGTTTTCGTTTTACAACATTTGAAAAAGTGGAGGAAAGTCCGCTTATTGTCGTAAAAAAAGACGGGGCACGCGAAGAGTTTGCTCGTGAAAAAGTACGTCGTGGTTTAATCCGCGCTTGTGAAAAACGCCCTATTAGCATGGAACAACTAGAAGAAATTGTAACGGAAACCGAGCGAGAACTCCGAAATATTGGGGATAGTGAGGTTCCTTCTGACCTTATCGGTGAAAAAGTGATGAATAAACTTGCGAAGCTTGATGAGGTTGCGTACGTACGATTTGCTTCTGTATATCGCCAGTTTAAAGATATAAATGTGTTTGTTGATGAATTAAAAGAACTGATGGATAAAAATAAAAAAGGATGATAGCTGTTGAGTGAATTCTGGATGGAACTAAGACCTGTTGATGCTTATCGCGTCAAAATGAACGGTGTCATCACAAGTTTTGATCAAAAAGTGGCAACAATGCTTTACCAGCCACTTATGGGCGCAAATTGCCTTGCCGTGTATCAAACGCTTCTTGCTGAAGTCGAGGAGAATCGCTTGTGGAGCAAAGAACATGCGCATACGCAACTTCTAAACATGCTTTCTTTAAGCTTAAAGGATTTTTTTGATGCGCGCATAAAACTTGAAGGTTTAGGACTTTTAAAAACCTATGTGCAGACTGAAAATGAAGACCGCCGTTTTGTCTATGAAGTCATGCCACCACTCAGTCCAGCGCAATTTTTCAATGATGGCTTATTAAATATTTATTTGTATAGTAAAATCGGAGCGCGCCAGTATAACCGGCTACGTCAATTTTTTGCAGATGACGCCTTTTCTGAAACCAATTTTAAAGAAGTAACATGTGCTTTTCAAGATGTCTTTGAAGCGTTTCACATGAATGAAGTAGCCAATATCAAAGTGGAAAATGAAGAGCTATTTGCCAAAAATCGGCCAAAAGAAATTGAACTAGACGCTAAAAACTTTGATTTCCAAACATTTTATCAAGTTTTATCACCAAATTTAGTTCGCCGCTCTGCCATCACAAAAGAAGTAGAACTGACGATTTTAAATATGAATAGTATTTATGGCACTTTAGAAAAAGAAATGGCAAACTTTTTATATCGCGCATTAAATGCTGACGGCTCTATTAGTTGTGAACTTTTGCGGAAAATCATTCGGGACAGCTATCAAATTGAACACCGCGCACTCCCAACTTTGCAAATGAAAAAAGAAAGTACGGACGAGGCGCCTATGCTAGAAATGAACGACGAAACAGCGTTACAACTTTATCTTGAACGTGTGACTCCTTTCCAACTTTTAGTAGATATCGCGGACGGGGCTACGCCAGCTGAAACAGATTTACGTACTGTAGAAGAAGTGATGACACAACAAAACTTACCTGAACCCGTCATGAACGTGCTTATTGAATATGTTCTTTTACGTCTTGACCGAAAGCTTTCAAAAAACTATATGATGACAATTGCAGCTCATTGGAAGCGCAAAAATGTGAAGACGGCAAAAGAAGCAATGGAGCTTGCACTTTCTGAACATGAGAAATATAAACGTTTGAAGGACGAGCCGGAAAATAAAGCTAAACAAAAACGTAATTTTTCCCAAAACAAAAGAAAAGAAGTGCTTCCTGAGTGGTTTGATAAGGAAGAGACGAAACCAGCAGACAAGAAACTGTCTGACAAAGAAAAAGCGGCACTAGAAGAACAAGTGAAACGAATTAAAGAACAATTGAAAAGGTAGGTGAGTCAAGTGGATAAAATCGAACGTACACTAGGCCAGCTTTTTGAAGGACGGGACTTTGAAAAAGAATATCAACAGGTGAAGGAAAAAGTTTTATCGTATGAACCCATTCGTATTTTTTTGCTAGAAAATAAAGCGGATATTTCAGAACAAATGATTAATCAAAATATTTCTAATCTCTATGAATTTATGACGCAAGACCAAAATTTTAAAGAAAAAAAAGAAACGCTAATGCCTGGATATGCACCAAAACTTGTTCTAAACGGTGATTTTATGACGGTAACGTATTACCCGACGCCTGAAAAAATTGAACAAGATAAACGGCGTGCTGTAGAAAGACGAATTCGTTCGCTCTATATGCCAAAACAAATTGTGGAAGCCTCTCTCGACCAATTTTATACGGATGAAGATGCTCGTCAATATGCACTCGTTGAAGCATTTAATTTTTTGAAAGAGTTTAAAGCTGATAAAAATGCTGTAAAAGGGCTATACATTCACGGAAGTTTTGGCACAGGAAAGTCCTATTTACTTGGCGCCATTGCGCGAGAACTTGCATTACGTGGTGTTTCGACGACGCTTGTCTACTTACCTGAGTTCATGCGTGAAATTAAACAATCCATTTCTGACAACACAGTAGGAGAGAAGATTCAATTCGCAAAAGAAACTGAAATTTTAATGCTTGACGATATTGGAGCAGAAGCGATGACAGCCTGGACGCGCGACGAGGTTTTAGGTGCTATTTTACAATTCCGCATGCAAGAGCAATTGCCAACATTTTTCTCATCGAATTACAATATGGCGCAACTCGAAAACCACCTCACTTTTTCACAAAATGGGATGGAGGAGCAGCTGAAAGCACGACGAATTATGGAGCGTATTCGCTTTTTAGCCAAAGAAATCGAATTGAACGGCACCAACCGCAGAAATTAAAATAAAAAAAGAAAAGCTTGCAAATCATTTTCTTTGTGCGTATAATGAGTAATAATAAATCACAAGTAATGATAAGGACAACCACTTAATGGCATGTTTCAGAGACGGAGGAGTAGCTGAGAACCTCCTAACAGTAAATTAAGCTGGACCACCTTTGAACTTCTATCTGGAACGCAGTAGCAAGTAAAGATAGACGATTCGCTCTCGTTATAGGCGGCAAGAGGGAATAAGTAAGCATATCTTATTCCAAATCTTGGGTGGAACCACGAGTATATAAACTCGTCCCTTGTATATAGGGACGAGTTTTTTTGTTGTTTCTCATTCATTAGTTG
The DNA here is from genome assembly GCF_963575625.1 of Listeria tempestatis. Taxonomy (NCBI): domain Bacteria; kingdom Bacillati; phylum Bacillota; class Bacilli; order Caryophanales; family Listeriaceae; genus Listeria; species Listeria tempestatis. The sequence goes on along the minus strand of NZ_CAUYTK010000001.1, from coordinate 380,801 downwards.
TAATCTAAATAAAGGAGTAGATCACATGAAAATTTCATTTCCAGATGGCGCAGTAAAAGAATTTGATAAGGGCGTTTCAACAGCCGACATCGCAGAATCCATTAGCCCAAGTCTTAAAAAGAAAGCATTAGCAGGAAAAATTAATGGCACATTGGTGGATTTAGCGACACCAATTGAAGAAGACGGGGCGATTGAAATTGTGACTCCTGACCACGAAGATGCGCTTGGTATTTTACGTCATAGTTCCGCTCACCTTTTAGCCCAAGCGGTAAAACGCTTATATCCAGATGCTAAATTCGGCGTTGGTCCAGCAATTGACACAGGTTTTTATTACGATATTGATACAGATAGCGTACTTAGTGAAGAATCATTTGCGGCGATTGAAAAAGAAATGCAAAATATTGTGCGTGAAAACTTACCTATTTCTCGTGAAGTTGTTTCTCGTGATGAGGCGATTAAACGCTTTAAGGCTATCAACGACCCGTATAAAATTGAATTAATCGCTGCTATCCCTGAAGAAGAAAACGTTACAATTTATACGCAAGGTGAATTTTTCGATTTATGCCGAGGCATCCACGTACCATCCACTGGCAAAATCCAAATTTTCAAATTGTTGAGTGTTGCTGGGGCATACTGGCGCGGTGATAGCAAGAATAAAATGCTTCAACGGATTTATGGAACTGCCTTTTTCAACAAATCAGACTTGGCGAACTTTTTAAAAATGCAAGAAGAAGCTCGTGAACGTGACCATCGTAAGCTCGGGAAAGAGCTGGACTTGTTTGCAAACTCGGCTGAAGTGGGACAAGGGTTGCCGTTATGGTTACCAAAAGGGGCAACTATCCGCCGTGTAATTGAACGTTACATTGTAGATAAAGAAGAACGATTAGGTTATAACCACGTGTACACTCCTGTGATGGCGAACGTTGAATTGTATAAAACAAGTGGCCACTGGGATCACTATCATGAAGATATGTTTCCAACTATGAAAATGGATAATGAAGAGCTTGTTCTTCGTCCAATGAATTGTCCGCACCACATGATGATTTATAAAAATGATATTCATAGTTACCGAGAACTACCCATTCGTATCGCAGAACTTGGTCTTATGCACCGCTACGAAATGAGTGGCGCACTTTCAGGCTTACAACGTGTTCGAGGTATGACTTTAAATGACGCACATGTTTTCGTCCGTCCTGACCAAATTAAAGATGAGTTCAAACGTGTATTGGAACTGATATTAGAAGTATATAAAGACTTCAATATTAATGATTTTAATTTCCGTTTAAGTTACCGCGACCCTGAAAACACTGAAAAATACTTTGATGATGACGCAATGTGGGAAAAAGCTCAAAGTATGTTAAAAGAAGCTATGGATGAAATGGGGATGGATTATTTTGAAGCAGAAGGTGAAGCTGCTTTTTATGGTCCTAAACTTGACGTTCAAGTGAAAACTGCAATTGGTAAGGAAGAAACACTTTCAACTGTACAGCTAGACTTTTTATTACCTGAACGCTTTGACTTAACTTATATTGGCGAAGACGGGGAAAAACACCGCCCTGTTGTCATCCACCGCGGCGTAGTATCTACGATGGAACGCTTTGTTGCCTACTTGATTGAAGAGTATAAAGGGGCTTTCCCGACTTGGCTCGCTCCAGTACAAATGGAAATTATTCCAGTGAATGCAGATGCTCACTTAGCTTATGCGAAGAGTGTCCAAGATAAACTTCAACGTGCTGGTTTCCGTGTTGAAGTGGATGACCGTAATGAGAAGCTTGGATATAAAATCCGTGAAGCGCAAACTCAAAAAATCCCTTACGCTCTTGTTCTTGGGGATCAAGAAGCAGAAAGCGGCGAAGTAAATGCCCGTAAGTATGGTTCGAAAGACTCCGAAACAATAAAACTAGAAGACTTTATCCAAAAAGTGCTTCAAGAAGTAAATAAATATTAAGTGAATGCGCTTTTCCTGCAATTGCTGTTGTGGGAAAAGCGTTTTTCCGTTATACTAGAACGAGATTAGAAAAGCGAGGGCTTAAATTATGGATGTAAATAATGTAGAACTTGTCATTAGTGCGGTTTGGCAAGAGCAATATCCGGCAGACTCTTTGCCTGAATTTGCACTAGCAGGGCGTTCTAATGTTGGAAAATCTTCATTTATCAATAAAATGATTCGCCGAAAAAGCATGGCACGTATTTCACAAAAACCGGGCAAAACACAAACACTTAACTTCTATAAAATTGAAGAAAAATTTTATTTTGTTGACGTTCCAGGCTATGGTTTCGCAAAAGTTTCAAAACGCGAGCGTGAAAAATGGGGCGAAATGATTGAAACATATATTACTTCGCGTGAACAATTGCGTGCGGTCATTCAAATTGTTGATTTAAGACATAAGCCAACAAATGACGATGTAATGATGTATGAATTTCTTAAATATTATCACATACCTGTTATCATCATTGCGACAAAAGCGGATAAAATTCCGCGCAGTAAATGGCAAAAACATGCTAAAATTGTGCGCGAAACACTTGATTTTGATAAAGAAGATGATTTCGTAATGTTCTCTTCTGAGACTGGCATGGGAAAAGAAGAGGCATGGAAATTTATTGAACAGAAGATGAGCTGAATGACTATCATTTAAGCTCATTTTTCTATTACAGATAATAATTTTAAAAAACCAGCTAATTGAACTTACACTAACTAAAATGATAAAATAAAAATATCTCATTTGTAGGGGGACTTTTAGATGTACATATTGTCTGTCGGACTTAACCATAAAACGGCACCAATCGAGATTAGGGAGAAACTTGTCTTTCGGAGTGATGAAGAAGAACTCGCACTCTCTGCACTTAACAAAGAGAAAAGTATACTTGAAAATGTGATTATTTCAACATGCAATCGAACTGAAATTTTCGCTGTTGTCGATCAAATTCACACAGCGCGTTATTATATGAAACGTTTTCTTGCCAAATGGTTTCAAGAGGATATTGATATACTCGCGAACTATCTCTTTTTTTATGAGGAAAAACAGGCTGTTTCGCATCTTTTTGAAGTCACTTCAGGGCTTGATTCACTCGTTTTAGGTGAAACGCAAATTTTAGGTCAGGTCAAACACGCTTTCCAATTGGCGCAATCTACTGGTACGACTGGAACGCTATTTAATCAGCTCTTCCCTGCAGCAATCCGCTTTTCAAAAAAAACGCATCATGATACGCGTATCAATGAAAATGCTGTTTCTGTTAGCTATGCTGCCGTTGAAGTTGCAAAATCAATTTATACAAATTTAAATAAACAATCCGTTTTATTACTTGGTGCCGGAAAAATGAGCGAGCTTGCCTTAAAAAATTTAACTGGAAGCGGCGTCGAAAGGGTTACCATAATGAACCGTACAGAAAAAACAGGTCTAGATCTTGCTCATCAATTTCACGCTTCTTTTTCGCCAATACAAGATTTAGATAAAGAAATGGAAAAAGCCGATATTATCATTGTTTCAACAGGAGCAAATGAATTCGTTGTAACCGAAAGCATGGCTAGAAAAGTTGTTTTAAATCGGTCAAAGCCACTTCTTATTATTGATATTGCGATGCCGCGAAATGTAGATCCTATGTGCGCAGAATTACCTCACATCTTTTTATACGATTTAGACGATTTAGACGGGATTATTTCAGCAAACACAAAAGAGCGCAAACAAATCGTTAAGGCTTTAGAATCTGAAATTGAAGCTGAAACTGCTGCCTTTTTTGAATGGGAAAAGCAGTTAGGTGTTGTTCCGTTAATTCGTGAACTTCGGGAAAACGCATTGCAAATTCAGTCTGAGACAATGAAGAGTTTGGAGAATAAGCTTCCAGGGTTGACGGAACGGGAGTATCTGTTAATTGGTAAACATATGAAGAGCATTATTAACCAACTTCTAAAAAATCCCGTATCTGAGATTAAAGAAATGTCTATTGATGCCGATTCTGAAACAAAAATTCAACTATTTAAAGAAATTTTTGGCTTACAAATGGCGGAATCTTCACAGCAAGCTAAAGAAATGAGGAAAACGTATGAAACGTGAAATAATTGTTGGCTCCAGAAGCAGTAAACTCGCTCTAACACAAACAGGTCATGTTATTAGCGCACTAAAGGAAAAATTCCCGGATGCTTCGTTTAAAATTCATGAGATTGTGACAAAAGGCGACCGTATTTTAGATGTTACATTGAGTAAAGTCGGCGGAAAAGGACTTTTCGTTTCAGAAGTTGAGCAAGCTTTAGTGGATAAAAAGATAGATTTTGCTGTTCATAGTATGAAAGACGTACCTTCTGAACTGCAAGAAGGCTTAATAATTGGTGCCATCCCAAAAAGAGAATCTCCCTATGATTGTGTTGTTTTTGCAAAAGAAAATAGTTTAGATGAGCTACCTCATGGCGCGATTATTGGAACAAGTAGCTTACGACGTGCTTCCATGTTAAAACGCTATCGCGCAGATTTTCAAATCAAGTTTATACGTGGCAATATCGATACTCGCTTAAAAAAGCTGCATACAGAAGACTTCGACGCGATTCTCCTAGCAGAAGCAGGTTTAGCGCGCATGGGTTGGCTTTCTGATGAAACGCTAAAACGCCAAACTCTTGATGTTGAAACTTGTTTACCCGCAGTTGGACAAGGCGCCTTGGCAATTGAATGCCGAAACAATGATGAGGAACTAAAAACGATGCTAAGCGCCATTCATAATGCAGAAACGGCATTTTGTGTTCAAGCTGAACGTACCTTCTTAAAAACATTGAATGGTGGCTGTGAAATCCCAATTGCTGGTTTCGCTCAAAAAGAGGCACATGGACTTTCCTTCACAGGCTTTGTTGGGAGTGCTGACGGAAGGACGCAATTAAAAGTTCAAAAAAGTGGTGATGTTCCAGAAACAATTGGCACAGAAGCGGCGAACATACTTTTAGAACAGGGCGCAAAAGAGCTAATTGACGAGCTGCGTTCGCTATGAAAACGGTCATTTTAACACGTGAAGCAGCAAAAAATCTGGAAGCGATTCGAAAGATAGAAACAAATGCGATTCGTGCCATTTCGATACCATTAATTGAAACGCGTCCACTCCGTATAGAAGAAAATATAATTCTTGATGATTATGATTGGCTGTTTTTTACAAGTCAAAATGCTGTTTATTATTTTTTTGACCACTTTAAAATTTGGCCAAAATCACTCAAAATTGCTGTAATTGGAACACAAACGGCGTTAGCTTTAGAAAAATTTGGTTTAGTTGCTGATTTTATTCCAAACAAGTTTGAAACGGATGTTTTTATTTTTGAGTGGCTTCAATTTATAAGTGGAAATCCGGCGGTGCTTTTTCCGCAAAGTTTGAAAGGGCGAAGCGTTATCCCCGTTTTATTACAAAAAAGAGGGGTTTCAGTGAGGCGGATTTTTTTATATGACACGGTTATGCCTGAAGCAGCGCCTACACAGCTGCGTGCCGCAATGGAAAGTGAGAGCAATTTTTACATGACTTTCGCAAGCCCATCTGCATGGAAAAATTTCAAAAAGATTTTTAAGAAAAACGCTGTTCAAAAGGCTTTTAAAATTGCTTCGATTGGTCCTGTTACAAGCGAAGCCATCGAACGAGATGGTTTCAAAGTAGATGTCCAACCAGCAACTTATACAATGGATAGCTTAATAAAGGAGATAGAAGATGATAAATTTTGATCGACATCGCAAACTAAGATCGTCTGTTGCAATGCGTGATTTAGTTCGTGAAAACAACTTAACAATGAACGATTTTATATATCCGCTTTTTATTAAAGAAGAAGGCGATGAGGTAACCGAAGTAGCCTCTATGCCTGGTGTATTTCAATACCCTCTTTCTGCGTTAAAGCAAGAGATAGAAAGTGTTGTTTCGTGTGGTATCCAAGCTGTCATTTTATTCGGCATTCCTTCTGAAAAAGATGCAATTGGAACAGGTGCCTTTCATTCACATGGCATCATCCAAAAAGCAACACAACTTATTAAAGAAGCTTTTCCAAATCTTCTTGTCATCGCCGATACTTGCCTTTGTGAATTTACAGATCATGGGCATTGCGGTCTTGTTCAAGGTGAGCGGGTTTTAAACGATGAATCTCTCGAAATTCTTGTTCAAACAGCCGTCAGCCAAGCACGTGCAGGTGCTGATATTATTGCGCCATCTAATATGATGGACGGCTTTGTCCAAGCCATTCGCAGTGGTCTCGATGAAGCTGGCTTTGAAAATATTCCCATCATGTCGTATGCCGTGAAATACGCTTCGGCCTTTTATGGTCCGTTCCGCGACGCTGCAGATGGTGCACCACAATTTGGCGACCGAAAAACCTATCAGATGGACCCCGCAAATCGTCATGAAGCCTTTTTAGAAGCCAAAAGTGATGAAAAAGAAGGGGCAGACTTTATTATCGTTAAACCTGCTTTATCCTATTTAGATATTGTTCGTGATATCCGGAATGAGACGCATCTTCCTGTTGTTGCATACAATGTAAGCGGAGAATATGCCATGGTGAAAGCCGCTAGCCAAAATAATTGGATTGATGAAGAAAAAATCGTGATGGAGATGCTACTCAGTATGAAACGTGCGGGAGCCGATTTGATTATCACGTATTTTGCTAAAGACGTTGCTACATATTTAAACAAACTGGAGGGATAAGATTGGATTTTTCAAACTCGAAAAAAGCTTTTACTGAAGCCTTAAAGCTAATGCCGGGTGGTGTCAACAGCCCTGTTCGGGCATTTAAATCAGTCGACGCAACACCCGTTTTTATGGACCACGGAACAGGCGCCTATTTAACTGATATTGATGGTAACAATTATATCGATTATGTTTTATCATGGGGACCACTCATATTAGGACATGCAAATCCAAATGTGGTCGCAGCTTTAACAAAGACAATCCAAAAAGGTACAAGTTTTGGGACTCCAACAGAAATCGAAAATGAATTAGCCAAACTTGTAATCGAACGTGTGCCATCAATTGATATTGTACGCATGGTTTCTTCAGGAACAGAAGCAACGATGAGCGCTATTCGCCTAGCAAGAGGCTACACAAAACGCGATAAGATTTTAAAATTCGAGGGTAGCTACCACGGTCATGGTGATTCTCTTTTGATTAAAGCAGGGTCTGGAGTTGCGACGCTCGGTTTACCAGACTCCCCCGGTGTCACAAGCAAGCTCGCCGAAGACACGATTACCGTTCCGTATAACGATTTAGAAAGTGCGCGCCTAGCTTTTAGTCATTACGGTGAACAAATTGCGTGCGTTATTGTAGAACCTGTTGCTGGAAATATGGGTGTTGTTCCACCCATCGCCGGTTTTTTAGAAGGACTCCGCGATTTGACTACAAAATTTGGTAGCTTGCTAATTTTTGATGAAGTCATGACTGGATTTCGTGTTGATTATTATTCTGCTCAAGGCTATTACGTTGTAACGCCAGATTTAACATGTCTTGGTAAGGTAATTGGCGGTGGCATGCCAGTTGGCGCTTACGGCGGGAAACGTGAAATCATGGAACAAATTGCTCCAGCAGGACCTATTTATCAAGCTGGCACATTGAGTGGCAATCCATTAGCAATGACAGCTGGCTATGAAACAATTTCTCAATTAACCCCGCATCATTACGATCAGTTTCGCAGTTTAATTAAACGAATGGAAGAAGGGCTGACAAGTATTTCGGCTAAATATGATGTACCCCTTTCAATTAACAAAGCTGGTTCTATGTTCGGCTTTTTCTTTACAGATAAAAAAGTGACGAATTTCGATGAGGCAAAAACAAGTGATTTAAATTTCTTTAGCGCTTATTACCGTGAAATGTTGAACCAAGGCATTTTCCTGCCACCATCTCAATTTGAAGGTATTTTCATTTCAACAGCCCACACTGAAAAAGAAATCGATAAAACACTTGAGGCTTTCGAACAAACATGTAAAATACTGAAAGCTAATTGACGAAATAGCCTCATTTTGGTAAACTACATGTATATTCTATATGGCTAAAAAGCTTGGAAGAGGAAGAGTAAATTATTTTCGTTTTTTAGAGAGAAAGTGGTTGGTGAAAACTTTCATACGAAATAATTGAAGGTAGCCTTGGAGCTGCTTTTCTGAACTAAAGTAGGAAAAGCCGGTGAAACTCATCGTTAAATGAATGAAGTGCTCAATTTTTTTGAGTAAAAAGGTGGTACCGCGATTCCAAACTCTTTTCGTCCTTTTATAAGGATGAAAAGAGTTTTTTATTTGACAAAATAGGAGGTTTTAAGATGGAAAACCAAAATGAAATTGAGATGCCAACAAAATATGAACCTAATAAAGTGGAAGCAGGTAAATATAGTTGGTGGCTTGAAAATGATTTTTTCAAAGCAGAGGGAAATTTAGAAAAAGAGCCGTATAGTGTTGTTATTCCGCCACCAAACGTGACTGGAAAACTGCATCTAGGACATGCATGGGACACCACTTTACAAGATATTATTACTCGGATGAAAAGGATGCAAGGTTTTGATACATTATATTTACCTGGTATGGATCACGCAGGGATTGCAACTCAAGCAAAAGTGGAAGCTAAATTAAAAGAATCGAATATAAGTCGTCATGACATTGGTCGTGAGAAATTTCTTGAAAAATCTTGGGAATGGAAAGAAGAATACGCTTCTTTTATTCGTGAACAATGGGAAAAGTTAGGTTTAGGACTAGATTACTCGAGAGAACGCTTCACACTAGATGAAGGTCTTTCTGATGCTGTGAAAAAAGTCTTTGTTTCTTTGTATAAAAAGGGCTTAATTTACCGAGGACAGTATATTATTAATTGGGATCCAGTTGCTAAAACAGCTCTTTCTGATATTGAAGTTATCCATAAGGAAGTGGAAGGAAACTTCTATCATTTAAAATATCCTTTATCTGATGGCTCTGGTTATTTAGAAGTAGCTACTACTCGTCCAGAAACTATTCCTGGTGATACAGCAGTTGCAGTACATCCAAAGGACGAACGCTATGCACATTTAATTGGAAAAACTATTTTACTCCCCATCTTAAATCGAGAAATCCCAATTGTTGCAGATGAGTATGTAGAACGCGACTTTGGTTCTGGCGCCGTTAAAATCACACCGGCTCATGATCCAAATGATTTTGAAGTAGGGAACCGTCATGATTTACCACGAATTATTATTATGAACGAAGACGGTACAATGAATGAAGCTTCTGGCAAATATAATGGCATGGATCGTTTTGAGGCACGTAAGGCAATTATTCAAGATTTCAAAGCGCTTAATCTGTTTATCAAACAAGAACCTCACATGCATGCAGTAGGGCATTCAGAGCGTACTGATGCTGTTGTAGAGCCATATCTATCCATGCAATGGTTTGTTAAAATGGAACCTCTAGCGAAAGCTGCGCTTGCAATACAATTAGAGGAAGACTCAAAAGTTAATTTCGTACCAAATCGCTTTGAAAAAACGTATACGACTTGGATGGAGAACATTCATGATTGGTGCGTATCTAGACAATTATGGTGGGGGCATCGTATTCCTGCTTGGTATCACAAGCAAACTGGCGAAATCTATGTTGGAGAAGAAGCGCCAGAAAGCGTATCTGATTGGGAACAAGATGAAGATGTATTAGATACTTGGTTTAGTTCCGCACTTTGGCCTTTTTCAACAATGGGATGGCCAGACACTGATGCACCTGACTATAAACATTTCTTCCCGAATCATACATTAGTAACAGGGTATGATATTATTTATTTCTGGGTATCACGCATGATCTTCCAGTCTGTGGAATTCACTGGGAAGCGCCCATTTAAAGATACACTCATTCATGGTCTTGTGCGTGATGCAGAGGGACGTAAGATGTCTAAATCTCTTGGCAACGGTGTAGATCCAATTGATGTAATTGATAAATACGGTGCTGACTCACTTCGCTACACTTTATCAACAGGAACTTCGCCAGGACAAGATTTAAAATTTAGTTTTGAGAAGGTCGAAGCATCTTGGAACTTTATAAATAAAATTTGGAACGCTTCAAGATTTGCGCTAATTAACATGGATGGATTAAAATATGATGAAATTGATTTATCCAACATTGTAGAAGTAAGTGATAAATGGATTTTAACTCGTTTGAATGAAACAATTGAAACCGTTACTGTACTTTCTGAAAAATACGAGTTTGGTGAAGTAGGGCGGACTTTATATAATTTCATTTGGGATGAATTTTGTGATTGGTATATCGAAATTGCGAAAATCTCTTTATACGGCGAAGACATGCAAGCAAAGAAAACAACTCGTTCTGTTCTTGCGTTTGTTTTGGATAACACAATGCGGCTGCTTCACCCGTTTATGCCATTTGTGACAGAGGAGATTTGGCAAAATTTACCACATGTAGGAAAATCTATTACAATTGCCACTTGGCCAAAAGTAAATGAAAAGCAAATTGATCGTGAATCATCCGAAGCAATGAAAACTTTAGTTGACATCATTCGAGCAGTGCGTAATATCCGCGCTGAAGTTAATACACCTTTAAGCAAACAAATTAAAATAGAACTTAAACCAGCTAATCATAAATTTAAAGCTATTTTAGAAGAAAATATATCTTATCTTGAACGCTTCTGTAATCCTGAAACATTGACTATTTCCTTTGACTTGAAACCATCTGACTCTGCGATGACTGCAGTTATTTCTGGTGTAGAAATCTACTTACCACTCGATGGTTTAATTAACATTGAAGAAGAAATCACCCGCCTAGAGAAAGAACTTCTGAAGTGGAATCAAGAAGTAGCACGTGTTCAAGGCAAGTTGTCAAATGAACGCTTTATTTCAAAAGCTCCAGAAAAAGTTGTTGCTGAAGAAAGAGCAAAAGAACAAGATTATTTAACTAAAAAAGCTTCTGTTGAAGAACGTATTGCAAATTTGAAGAAAAACTAAGCTAAACGGCAGTCTTACCGAATAGGATAGGGCTGCTTTTTTAAGGGAGTTGATATATTTGGAGTTCACTTCATATGACAAAGCTTTAGACTGGATTCATGGCACATTACGTCTAGGAATTAAACCCGGACTTTCTCGAATGGAAAAGATGTTAGACATGCTTGGTCATCCAGAAAAAGAGACAAAGTGGATTCATGTCGCTGGAACTAATGGCAAAGGTTCAACATTAACATTTCTCCGTTCGGTTCTTGAAGCAGAAGGATATCGAATTGGGACGTTTACTTCCCCGTATATCGAACGTTTTAATGAACGTATTTCTGTCAACAATGAACCTATTTCAGATGATATGATTTTAAAGTTGGCTAATCGCGTAGCTCCTTTAGCTTCAGAACTTGCTAAAACTGATCTTGGACCTCCATCAGAGTTTGAAATTATTACAACGATGATGTTTCTCTATTTCGCTGACTATGATCAAATTGACTTTGGCATCATTGAAGTTGGTTTAGGAGGTCGTCTCGATTCGACAAACGTACTTACGCCACTTATCTCTGTCATAACAACAATTGGACTCGACCATATGGAATTTTTAGGCAATTCGCTTGAAGAAATCGCATTTGAAAAAGGCGGTATTATCAAACAAAGCGTTCCAGTGATATCAGGTGTGACCCAACCAAACGTCATTGATGTACTACAGAAATTGGCAGATAAAGAAAATGCTCCTTTTTATTATTATGGTAAAGATTTTAATTCCAAAAATATTGCAAAAAACGCTTTTACTTTTTATACGGAAAAACTAGAACTTCCAGATCTTGTAATTGGATTAAAAGGGCACCACCAAATTCAAAATGCTTCTGTTGCCATTCAAACTTTGCTTATTCTAAAAGAAGAAAAACTCATATCTTTAAATAAAAATTCCATTTATCAAGGTTTAGAAGAAGCATTTTGGGCGGGAAGGCTTGAGACAATTCAGGGAATGCCTGATTTCGTCTTAGACGGTGCACATAATCCAGAAGGAATCCAGGCACTTATGAATCATCTAAAAGGCGAAGAACATGTAGAACTTTTAATTAGTATTTTAAGTGATAAAGATTATGGAAGCATGATTCAATCCTTAAAAAAACTTCAACAGATACGCCTTCATCTTACAACTTTTGATTTTCCAAGGTCTTTTTCTAAAGAAGATGTAAGAAGAATTTCAAAAGAATATGGAATAAATGCAGTTCCAAACTGGAAAGAATTTATATCTGAAAAACAAGCAACAAAATCGACTTCTACAGTTTACATTTCTGGTTCACTTTATTTCATTTCAGAAGTTCGAAAGTTTTTATTAAATAAAAACTAAACAAGCTATTCTCCTCCGAAACGGGGGAGTTTTTTTAATATAGATTATCAAAAAATAAAAAGCAAATGTTGAAAATGATTCTTCTTAAAAAAGTCTCTTTAAAAATAATCTTTTTAGCTAAGCAATTCTGATAATTTCAGATAAAAAGTACTTCTAAAATGGATTTTTACCCATATGACTTTTATAAAAAATACTGTTAAAATCTAGAAAAAATGGAGGTCCTGATAAATTGAGCTATATACTTGTTTTCATTTACAGTTCGGTCTTTGGTTCTTTTTTACACGTCTGCGCACAAAATATACCACAAAAGAAACCTTTTTTATTCCGTCTTTCTCATTGTGATTATTGCAAACAGAAGATTTCATTTAAACAGATGATTCCGATTTTTTCATATTTCATTCAGAAGGGAAAAACAATTTGCTGTGAAAAAGCGTTATATAAGATGTATCTCTGGCAAGAAATTACCTTTCCAGCCCTAATGCTTATTATGTATCAGTTCTATCTCATGCATTTTATAGGTATCATTCACTTCATTATATTTCTATTTTTATACTATTTTCTTTTGACTGATATTTATTTTTTACATGTCCCTAACGCTATACTGGGATTTTTTCTGATAGTGACGCTCATTTTCCAACTCTTAAACAGAGGAATTATATTTGTCATTAGTCAATTTATAATTAGTCTTGTCGCTTATAGCATCTGTTATTATTTTGCCAAAAAAGGGTTTGGATTAGGAGATATTAAAGTATTAATCATCCTAGGTGTAGCTGTTGGGTTTGTAGCAAGTTATAAAATATTTATCTATGCACTTATAATTGCTGCTATTTCTTTAGGAGTCGCTTATCTAGCTAATAAAATCTCCCGAAAAAAAATGATTCCTTTTATCCCTTTTATATTTTTAGGATATTTAAGTTATCTATGTTTGAAAGTTGGCGGATTTGAATGAATTTGAAATTAGATGACCAACCTCGAGAAAAATTGGCAAAATATGGCCCAGATGCGCTGACTCTTTCAGAATTAATTGCTCTAATTATTGAAACTGGAACAAAAAACGAATCTGTTCTTTCTGTCGCAAATCGGATTGTTATGCGTTTCCGTGAACTCGATAGCGTCCAGCATGCTACAATTGAAGAATTTCAAAAAATAAATGGTATTGGTCTTGCAAAAGCAGCAAAAATTGTTGCAGCTCTTGAAATGGGAAAAAGGCTAAATCAAAATGAGAAAAGCACTACTATTATAAAAACTCCATTTGATGCAGTTTCAATTGTACAGCCAGAACTTAGCTTTCTATATCAAGAACATTTCCACTGTGTTTTTTTAAATGTCAAAAATCAAATTATCCATCGGGAAACCGTATTCATTGGCAGCTTAAATATTAGTGTAGTACATCCACGTGAAGTTTTTCGGATTGCGCTAAAATTATCTGCCGCCTCACTTATTTGCTTTCATAATCATCCGTCTGGTGATCCAACACCTTCACAAGAAGATATTCGAGTCACGAAACGACTTGCCAATTCCGGAGAACTATTAGGTATTCGTTTGCTAGATCATATCATTATTGGGAGAAACAAACATCTTAGTATGAAAGAAAAAAAGTATTTTTAAAGAAAACTATAATTTTATTTCTTCTTATTTAAAAATTGATGCCGCAATGAAACAGTTATGTTATAATAAAATGGTTGTATATGTGTTGAGATAGAGATAGTGGCACTCGAGGGATAAGGTAAACTTCATTTTTGAACTGTGCAAATGTGTCAGCTTCATTATTACTTATACAAAAGTTTAATTTTTGAAAGAAAAGGAGAATACAGATGTTTGGATTTGGAAACAAAGATATCGGCATTGATTTAGGAACTGCGAATACACTTGTATACATGAAAGGGAAGAGTATTGTTTTAAGAGAGCCTTCCGTAGTTGCAATGAAAAAAGATACTCAAGAGATTGTGGCCGTTGGTAATGAAGCTAAAAACATGATTGGCAGAACACCGGGTAATATTGTAGCTATTCGTCCAATGAAAGATGGGGTAATTGCGGATTATGATACTACAGCAGCAATGATGAAGTATTATATTCAAAAAGCAAGTAAAGGCATGAGCGCAAGTAAACCATTTGTCATGATTTGCGTTCCTTCTGGTATTACTGGCGTAGAAAAACGTGCAGTTATTGATGCGACAAGGCAGGCTGGTGCAAAAGATGCTTATACAATTGAAGAACCATTTGCTGCAGCTATTGGCGCTGGACTTCCTGTTTGGGATCCAACTGGTAGTATGGTCGTTGATATTGGTGGAGGTACTACTGAGGTAGCTGTCATTTCTTTAGGTGGTATTGTCACAAGTCGTTCAGTTCGCACTGCTGGGGATGATCTTGATGAATCTATCATTAATTATATTCGTAAAAAATATAACTTACTTATTGGAGATCGTACAGCTGAATCCATTAAAATGGAAATTGGTTCTGCTGATGCTACCAATCTGGATTTAGAACCTTTCAGCATTCGTGGTCGTGATCTTGTTACTGGATTACCGAAAACGATTGAAGTGACACCTGAAGAGGTTAGCGAAGCTTTATCTGATACAATTTCAGCTATTATTGATGCGGTTAAGAGTACGCTTGAAAATACACCGCCTGAATTGTCGGCTGATATTATGGATAAAGGGATTGTACTTACTGGTGGTGGAGCGTTATTACGTAATCTAGACTCTGTCATTTCTGAAGAAACAAAAATGCCGGTAATTATTGCGGATGAACCGCTTGATTGTGTGGCAATTGGGACTGGGAAAGCACTTGAAAATATGGATTTATATAAAAAGAAAAAAATGAACTAAATGGAACACTCATTTATTTCAACTAGAAAGTGTTAGCTTCAAATCGAAAAAAAGAGGATTAACGAGATGAGGTGTTCATTATGCCACAATTTTTTCTAAATAAGCGTTTAATTATCATGCTGATAGCTATCATTGTTCTTGTGGCCCTTGTCGGTTTTTCTCTCAGAGACAGAGAAAATGCATCGTGGCCCGAACAATTTGTCAAAGATGTGGTTGGTTTTGGAGAGAATATTGTTTCAAAACCAGCAAGTTTTGTTTCTGGTGTTATAAGTGGCGCACAAGATTTAAAAAACACTTATACTGAGAATGAGCATTTAAAAAAACGTTTAGAAGAATTGGCACAACTGGAAAGTAATGTTGCAGATTTACAAAAGGAAAATAAAGAATTAAAGGATTCACTTAATATCCAATCGAGTTTAAGCGATTATGACCCTATAAATGGCTCAGTCATTTCGCGAAATCCAACAAATTGGAATGAGCAAGTTGAAATTGATAAAGGTTCAAGAGATGGTGTGAAACCGGATATGGCTGTTGTTACATCAGGCGGGCTTGTTGGTCGAATAACGACTACTGGTGCAAAATCATCAACTGTTGAGCTTTTGACATCTTCTGACACACGTAATCGTGTTTCTGCAATGGTTCAAGGAAGTGCATCTGCTTATGGCATTATTAATGGTTATGATAGTGATACTAAATTGCTAGAATTAAAACAGTTGCCATATGATATGAAGTTTACGAAAGGCCAAAAAATTGTGACTTCGGGTCTTGGCGGAAAATTCCCTTCTGGCATTTTCATTGGAACAATTGAAAAAGTGGAAACTGATAAAATGGGATTATCACAAACTGCTTATGTGAAGCCTGGAGCTAATATGTATGATTTAAATCATGTAACAATTTTAAAACGTACAGCGGAAACTTCTACATCGAGTGATGAAGATACTGACTCGACTGGGGGCAATTAATCATGAATGTCAAAAAAAATATTTGGCTTCCAGCAATCATGGTTGGTACTTTTATTTTAGAAGGTGTTGTTAGTCTCCAATTTGGACAAGAATTGTTTGGAGAAGATAGGTTATTTATCCCTCATTTTCTTCTTATCATGTTAATCATTATGACAGCCTTCTACAAACGGAATACAACTCTTATTTATGCATTCGTGTTAGGTCTTTTATTTGATATTTACTATACAGGTGTGATGGGCATCTACTTTGCGATTTTCCCGTTCATTGTGTATATAACAGATAAATTCTTGAAAGTTTTGCAGAATAATATTGTTCTAGTTGGGTTAATTGCTGTTTTTAATGTTATATTAAGCGAAGCACTTGTGTATGCTTTTTATTATTTAATCGGAACAACAACAATGAGTTTAGCTGAGTTTATTGACTATAGATTGTGGACAACACTTATATTAAACTTTGCTTTTTTTCTAGTTGTATTCTTTCCGTTCCGCTATTTCTTATTCAAATTAAAAAAATCTGAATCCTAATAAAAGCAGCTAAAATCGTGCGAGTTATTATCAAGTATTGAAAGTTCTGCACTTGATAAGCACGAGTTAGCTGTTTTTTTATGTTAATGAGATGAAAGTTCTGCTATAATAAAACAAGCAATCGGTTTTAAGAAAACGAGTTTAGCGGGGTGATAGGGGAATGAAGAAGAATGTTCAAATGAAAGGAACAAAAGAAGGTATTCAAATTTTCTTAAGCGACACTGCAAGCATTGATGAATTAGAAGTGGAATTAATTAGTCTTTTAAAAGAACAAAAAACAGCACCTTATTCTGGCGAGAAGCTTTCAGTCCAAGTGCAAATTGGGAATCGTCTTTTCTCAGAAATAGAAGAGGCTAGCATTGCAAAGATTATTGCGGAAAATAGCCAGATGAAGATTGGTGCTTTTTATAGTAACGTGATGACGAAGTCAGATGCAAAAAAATGGAAAGAATCCGATCAAATCTATTCACTTGCAACTATCATTCGTTCTGGACAAGTTATTCAAGCAACTGGTGATGTGCTTCTTATCGGGGATATTAATCCTGGTGGACAAATAAGGTCAACTGGAAATATTTTTGTTTTAGGGCAGATTAAAGGCATCGTGCATGCAGGGTTTGAGGGCAATGAAAAAGCCATTGTTGCGGGTAAATTTTTATATCCTTCACAAATTCGTATTGCGGATAAAGTTTTTGGTTTTGATAGTGAAGATTATAAGGATGTTGTGGATACAGAACTATTTTCAGCCTATATTCATAGTGATGCAATCATAATTGATGATATACATAAAATTAGAAAAATTAGACCTGAAATTTCGAATTTTGAGGGAGGACGATAAACATGGGTGAGGC
Organism: Listeria tempestatis; assembly: GCF_963575625.1. Lineage (NCBI taxonomy): Bacteria > Bacillati > Bacillota > Bacilli > Caryophanales > Listeriaceae > Listeria > Listeria tempestatis. The sequence continues at coordinate 363,394 of NZ_CAUYTK010000001.1, read as the reverse complement.
TATAGTCATTACTTCTGGGAAAGGCGGCGTTGGAAAAACAACTTCAACCGCCAATCTAGGAACAGCTCTTGCGCTTCAAGGCAAAAAAGTTTGCTTGGTCGATATGGATATTGGCCTTCGAAACTTAGATGTTATTCTTGGGCTGGAAAATCGTATTATTTATGATTTAGTAGATGTCATTGAAGGGAGATGCAAGATTCATCAAGCTTTGGTTAAAGATAAGCGTTTTGATGACTTACTTTTCCTTTTGCCAGCTGCACAGACTACTGATAAAACTGCTGTTAGCGCTGATCAAATGAAAGCATTAATTGATGAGCTTAAACCAGATTATGATTATGTTTTGATTGATTCGCCTGCTGGAATTGAAACTGGTTATAAAAATGCAGTAGCTGGCGCTGACCAAGCAATTGTTGTAACAACGCCTGAAATTTCTGCAGTTCGTGATGCAGATAGAATTATTGGCTTACTTGAAAAAGAAGATATTGAGCCACCAAAATTAATTATTAATCGGATTCGGACACAAATGATGCAAAATGGCGATGTAATGGATATAGATGAAATTACAACGCATTTATCAATCGAGCTATTAGGTATTATCATTGATGATGATGAGGTTATTCGTTCTTCAAATAGTGGTGATCCCGTTGCTATGTTGCCAAATAATCGGGCATCACAAGGGTACCGAAATATCGTGCGACGCATCCTAGGTGAGTCAATTCCACTTATGTCGATTGAGACCAAAAAAGAAGGTTTTTTTGCACGATTAAAAAAACTTTTTAGTGGTAAATAATAGATGAGATAGCCCTCTGAAAAGGGGGCTTTTTTTAAAGAAGGTGGGAATTTTCATGGCGCAACTTATTATTAATGCAAAAAATACAGAAAAGCGAATGGCGGTCGTGCAGGATAAACAATTAGTTGATTTCCAACTTTTCCGACCTAGCCAAAACGCTCAAGTAGGTCATATTTTTTTAGCGCAAATTGAAAAAATTGATAAAAAATTAGATGCTGCTTTTTTAAACCTCGGTTCAGAAAAAGGCTTTTTACACTTAAAAGACCTGCCAAACTCCATGGTTTTAACACAAGGTATGCGCGTACTTGTTCAAGTTGTTCGAATGGGTTCAAAAACAAAATTGCCTCTTGTCACTGGAATCCTGGAAGTTTCAAATTCTTATCTCGTTTATATGAAAGGGAAGGAGTATTTGTCAGTTTCAAAACGCATAAATGAAAATGAAAAAACGAGGTTACAGGAAATAATGACCCCTGTTTTAATGCCCGAAGAAGCGGTTATTATTCGTTCTGATTCAGAAAATTTGACGGAAGCAGAGCTTGTTTCACACTTTGAAGAGCTAAAAAAAGAGTTTGCTTTACTTGAGCAGAAAGCAGCGAAACAAAAGCGGCTAGGGCTTATTCATGCGTCAGAAGATTTATTTTTTGAAAAAATCACACGTTTTAGAGATGCTTACGAAATTAAAGAAGTTTTCTCTGATATTTCGCTTCCGTTTGCTACAAAATTAGTCACGGACAATGATATTTTCGATACTTTTAAGCTAAATACTAGCCTTACTAAATTGCTACAACCCATTGTTCATCTGAAAAATGGTTCTTCCTTGTTTATTGAAAAAACCGAGGCGATGTGGGTCATTGACGTGAATTCTGGAAGCTTTTCTGGCGACTTTACAAAAGAAAATACAGTTGCAAGAGTGAATTTTGAAGCGATTCCCGAAATTTTACGTCAAATTCGCTTGCGCCAAATTAGCGGATTTATTGTGATTGACTTTATCGGTGGTATGTCATCTACAGACCATGCAAAACTTTTAGAAGAAATGGAACATATGGCAAAAAAAGAGCTAGTAACGACACAAATTGCTGGTTTTTCTAAAACAGGACTTATGCAACTAACACGACGAAAAAAAGAAGCGTCTCTTCTTGAGAGAACTACCGAAATCTGTCCGAGTTGCAAGGGAGTCGGGCATGTAACATCTGCTGATTCACTTGCCTATGAGCTTGAACGTGAGCTTAAAACCTTTGATCTTAATTCACTTAATTTTATTTTAATTGTAACGACTGAAGCTGTTTTATCTGCCTTTTTAGACTTAGACGTTTTACCCGATGCACCCATAGATTGGGAAATTGCAGATGAAATAATCCCGTTCTACCAGATTACCCGAGTAGAATAAGGATTGACACTAGAAGCTTCGTATGATATTATTTTACTGTTATGTTTGTAGCGCACCACGCTACAACCGCGCAGAATTGGGTTAAGTGCATTTTTGCCCCCAACGATGGCGAGTCTGAGTATGAGGAGGTGCAAGTATGTACGCAATTATTGAAACTGGTGGGAAACAAATCAAAGTTGAAGCAGGCCAAGAAATCTATGTTGAAAAATTAGCTGGAGAAGTTGGTGATGTGGTTACTTTTGATAAAGTTCTTTTTGTTGGTGGCGACGCAAGCAAGGTGGGAGCTCCTTTCGTTGAAGGGGCAACTGTTACGGCTAAACTTACTAAGCAAGGTCGTGCTAAAAAACTTACGGTTTATAAATATAAACCTAAGAAGAACTACCACAAAAAACAAGGTCATCGTCAACCTTACACAAAATTAACAATTGATGCAATCAATGCTTAATTTGAAAGGACGAAACCATGATTCAAGTCGATATTAATTGGAAAAATGAACACATTGTATCATTTATCATGAAGGGACATGCTGATTTTGCTGAAAGTGGGAGAGATCTCGTTTGTGCAGGAGCATCATCAATTGTTTTTGGAATGATTGGTGCTTTAGAAGATATGGAAGGCGTTCCTCCAGTTTTTGAAGAGGAATCTGGCTATCTCTTTTATACAGTTCCAGAAGAATTTGTTTTAAATGAACGCGTTCAAATCCTATTAAATGGAATGGTGAATCAACTTAGGTCATTAGCGTACAGCTATCCTGATCATATTAAAATTAACTCCAAATAGGAGGTGTATTTCATGTTAAAATTTGATATTCAACATTTTGCCCACAAAAAAGGCGGTGGTTCCACTTCCAATGGTCGTGATTCCGAGTCTAAACGTCTAGGAGCGAAACGTGCAGACGGTCAATTCGTTACTGGCGGTTCAATCCTTTATCGTCAACGTGGAACAAAAATTTATCCAGGAACTAACGTAGGTCGTGGAGGCGATGATACACTTTTCGCTAAAACAGACGGCGTAGTACGTTTTGAACGTATGGGTCGTGACAAAAAGAAAGTTAGTGTTTATCCTGCTGCGCAAGAAGCGTAAGATTAAAACCGAGGTGTTTTTCACCTTGGTTTTTTTATGTGAAAATAAAAACATTACTCTTTTTAAACGCTCAGCAAGAAAGGAATTCGTTTTTTAAAATGTGAAAATTTTAGCAAGTTCATTCGTTGACAGCGCTTTCTCGGTATGCTTTAATAGAACCAAGTTAATCAACTTGTCAGGAGAAGAGATGACAATCAGAACGGCAATATTTAAAATTTGCCAATGTTTTGGTTGTCATTCTTTTTTTGAAATAAAATGAAGTTTGGGTTGTTTGTTAAGGGGAATAAAAGAAAGACAGACCAAACTCAAAGGATAAAAAGGAGATGTTCTAAATGATTGACACTAGTTTAGGGACACAGTTTTTAGGCGAGTTGCTTGGAACTGCTGTACTAGTACTTTTTGGGGGAGGCGTTGTTGCTGGCGTTTCGCTCAAGTGGTCTAAAGCTGAGAACGCAGGCTGGGTTGTTGTTGCCATTGCCTGGGGACTCGCTGTTACAATGGGCGTTTATGTTTCCGGTTACATGAGTATGGCGCACTTAAATCCGGCCGTAACGGTTGGCATGGCTCTTGCAGGAGCATTCCCTTGGGATTATGTTTTCCCGTATATCGCTGCCCAGTTCATTGGTGCTTTTATAGGTGCCACATTAGTCTGGTTACACTATTATCCACACTGGAAAAAAACCGAAGACAAAGCAACAAAATTAGGCGTTTTCTCCACCGCACCAGCAATTCGGCATTATACATCTAACGTTTTTGGTGAAGCATTAGGTACTTTTATTTTAGTATTTGGTTTATTATCTTTAGGCGCAAATCATTTTGCTGATGGCTTAAATCCACTTGTGGTCGGCGGTCTTATTGTTGTAATTGGGATGAGTCTTGGTGGAACAACTGGGTATGCCATTAATCCTGCTCGTGATTTAGGACCGCGCATTGCCCACTTTGTTTGGCCCATCTCAGGAAAAGGTGGTTCCGACTGGTCTTATTCTTGGGTTCCAGTCATTGGACCTATTTTAGGCGGGGGACTTGGAGCACTTGTTTATAATGCTGTTGTAAACAAAGATATGGGCGTTTGGCTATGGGTTTTTGCAGCACTATTTATTCTCGTTTTAATTTTCACAATGACACTCGACAAGAAAAAAGATTTAGTATAATACACATAAGATAAAGGGATGCTCATATCCCTATACTTAGAGGAGGCAATTTCTGTGGAAAAAAAATATATTTTAGCGCTCGATCAAGGAACAACTAGTTCACGAGCAATGATTATTGATAGTGACGGAGAAGTAATCGGGGTAGAACAAGAAGAATTCGAACAAATTTTTCCAAAACCTGGTTGGGTGGAACACAATGCAAACGAAATTTGGGCTTCAATACTTGCTGTAATTGCGGGTGTACTACTTAAAACGAATATTTCCTCTAAACAAATTGCGGGTATTGGTATTACCAATCAACGTGAAACAGCCGTTGTATGGGATAAAGAAACTGGAAATCCCATTTATAACGCTATTGTCTGGCAATCTCGTCAGACAGCAGACATTTGTAAAGAGTTAAAAGAAGCAGGCAAAGAGGACATGGTTCGTGAAAAAACAGGTCTTTTAATTGACGCTTATTTCTCTGGTACGAAAGTTCGTTGGATTTTGGATAATGTAGAAGGCGCGCAAGAACGTGCTGAAAATGGCGAATTACTATTTGGAACAATCGATAGTTGGCTTGTTTGGAAATTAACTGGTGGAAAAGCTCATGTTACCGACTATTCCAATGCTTCACGTACACTTCTTTACAATATTTATGATTTAAAATGGGATGATGAACTACTTGAAATGTTAAATATTCCAAAATCTATGCTTCCAGAGGTGCGTCAATCGTCTGAAGTTTATGAAACAACCGTACCTTATCATTTCTTTGGTGAAGAGGTGCCAGTTGCAGGTATCGCTGGTGACCAACAGTCTGCACTATTTGGTCAAGGCTGTTTTGAAAGTGGTATGGCGAAAAACACATACGGAACTGGTTGCTTCTTACTAATGAATACAGGAGAAAAAGCAGTTCGGTCTGAAAATGGCTTATTAACAACCCTCGCTTGGGGAATTGATGGGAAAGTGGAATATGCGTTAGAAGGTAGTATCTTCGTCGCTGGTTCAGCTATCCAGTGGTTACGCGATGGTTTACGCATGTTACGCCAATCAAGCGAATCGGAAGGCTATGCAGAAAAGATTGAATCATCAGATGGTGTGTATGTTGTCCCAGCATTTGTTGGATTAGGCGCTCCGTACTGGGATTCAGATGTGCGTGGTGCTGTTTTCGGTCTAACACGCGGTACTGAAAAAGAACAATTTGTTCGAGCAACTCTAGAATCTCTTGCGTATCAAACGCGTGATGTACTACATGCGATGGAAGAAGACTCAAAAATTAAGCTCAAAGCCCTTCGTGTTGATGGTGGTGCTTCCGCAAACAATTTCCTAATGCAGTTTCAGGCGGATATTTTAAACGTCCCGGTTGAGCGGCCAGACAATTTGGAAACTACCGTTTTAGGCGCTGCTTATTTGGCTGGGCTTGCGGTAGGCGTTTGGGAAGATAAAAATGAAATCGTCAAGCGCTGGAAACTCGATAAGAAATTTGAGGTTAAAATGAAGGACGATGAACGCGAGACGCTGTATGAAGGCTGGCACAAAGCTGTTAAAGCGGCGCAAGCATTTAAATAAAAAAAGAAAAGGTGTTAGGACTTGTTTCTAGCATCTTTTTTATGTATATAAATAAATGTTGTGTGATTGGCAATTTTATTGATATAATGATAAATAAGACTTTAAAGAACGGGAGATTAAAACAATATGTTTGTAGATCAGGTTAAGATTAATGTAAGAGCAGGGAATGGCGGCGACGGTATGGTTGCTTTTCGTCGTGAAAAATTCGTTCCAAATGGCGGACCTGCTGGTGGTGACGGAGGTAAGGGTGCCAATATAATTTTTAAAGTAGATGAAGGGTTGCGCACTTTAGTAGATTTTCGTTTTAAGCGAAAATTTAAAGCGGAGCACGGAGAAAATGGAATGAGTAAAAGTATGCACGGGCGCGGTGCAAATGACTTAGTTATTCCTGTCCCGCCAGGCACAATCGTGAAAGACCTTGACTCTGGGGAAATCATTGCAGACTTAGTCGCAAATGGACAAGAAGCTATTATCGCAAAAGGGGGGCGCGGCGGACGCGGAAATAAACGTTTTGCAACGCCAGCAAATCCTGCTCCAGAACTATCTGAAAACGGAGAGCCTGGGCAAGAGCGTACAGTTCAGCTTGAATTAAAGGTACTCGCTGATGTTGGGCTAGTAGGATTTCCAAGTGTTGGAAAATCTACACTTCTTTCCATTGTCTCTGCAGCACGTCCAAAAATTGCAGCCTATCATTTTACAACACTTGTTCCAAACTTGGGCATGGTGGATACTGGCGATGGACGTAGCTTTGTTATGGCTGACTTGCCAGGGCTTATTGAAGGTGCTAGTCAAGGCATCGGGTTAGGACACCAATTTTTGCGCCATATTGAACGGACGCGTGTCATTGTACACGTCGTTGATATGTCTGGTGCGGAAGGTCGCGATCCTTATGAAGATTTCGTGACGATAAACAAAGAACTTGAAGACTACAATTTACGTCTTTTAGAGCGTCCACAAATCGTTGTTGCGAATAAAATGGATATGCCAGATGCCGAAGAGAATTTGCAAAAATTCAAAGGGAAATTAGACAAGGGTATTCCCGTTTTTCCAATTTCTGCTTTAACCAAAACGGGGTTAAATGCGCTTTTACTTGCGATTGCTGATAAGCTTGAAACTACGCCTGAATTCCCGCTTGATGAACTGCTCGAAAAAGAAGAAGAGAATACGGTGCTATATAAATTTGAAGCAGAAGAACCTGATTTTGTTGTTTCACGTGACCCGGACGGTGCTTTTGTTCTAAGTGGTGAAAAAGTTGAACGACTATTTGCGATGACAAACTTTGAAAGAGATGCTTCCATTAATCGTTTCGCAAGACAGCTTCGCGCTATGGGTGTTGACGAGGAACTGCGTAAACGTGGTGCAGAAGATGGCGACACTGTTCGTCTGCTTGATTTTGAATTTGAATTCCAAGAGTAATAGAATCAGGCTGATGACAAACTATAATTTCGGTTTGTCATCAGCCTGTTACGTTAGAAAGGAGTGTTGACCTTATGAAAATTGCTTATCTAGGCCCTGCGGCTTCTTTTACGCATAGTGCCGCAAAGAGTGCTTTTAGAGGAGCAAGTTTAATTCCGACTGCCTCTATCCCAGAATGTATAATGGCGATTCAAAATAACGAAGTCGATGCGGCTGTTGTCCCTGTTGAAAACACGATTGAAGGTGGCGTAAATATTACGCTTGATTATTTATTCCATTTTTCAGATGTTCCGATTCAGGCAGAACTAGTTTTACCAATTGCGCAACATGTCATGGTACATAAAACTAATGCAGCTTCTTGGCAATCCGTTCAAAAAATTATGAGCCATCCACAAGGACTCGCACAGTGTGAGACATTTTTGAAAGAAGAATTGTACGGTGCAGTACGTGAGGCTACTCCTTCAACGGCTTATGCAGCCAAGTGGGTCAGCGAGCATGAAAGTGAACTCGTTGCAGCCATTGCACCGCGAATGGCTGCAGAGGAATACGGCCTTCAAATTGTGAAAGAAAATGCGCAAGATATTGAACTAAATCAAACACGTTTTGTCGTGCTTAGCAGAAAAAAAGTATCGATTCCATTGAAAAAAGAAGAGGAAAAAACATCTGTTAGTGTACTGTTACCAAACAATATTCCAGGTGCTTTGCATAAAATTCTATCCACTTTTGCTTGGCGAAACATTGATATGAGTAAGATAGAATCGCGTCCACTAAAAACTGCACTTGGGGAATATTTCTTTTTAATTGACTTACTTTCTGAAAACAAAGCAGAACTCATTCAAAATGCCCTTGAAGAAATTCGCTTATTGGGCGGGAAAGCTAATGTTTTAGGAATTTATAACGTTTACCGGATTTTAAATTAAAGAAGGGAGGCAAAGCGAGATGGAGATTTTAATTGAAGTCATGCAAAAAGAGGACTATGCCGATGTTGCAGCCATTCATTTAGAAGGCATTGAATCAAGAAATGCTACATTTCTCACTGAACCGCTCGCCTTTCATGAGTGGGATGCAAAATATCTTAAGGATTGTCGTTTGGTTGCGAAAAGGGCGGGGGAAGTTATTGGCTGGGCAGCGCTTTTGCCGTTTTCAAGTATGCCAAGTTACCAAGGTGTCGCTGAAATAAGTATCTATATTGCAAATGCCGCACAAGGAATGGGCGTTGGCAAATTGCTTATGGAAAACTTAATGACAGAAAGTGAAAAAGCGGGCTTTTGGACTTTAATATCACTTGTTTTCCCAGAAAACGAGGCGAGCATTGCGCTACATCACAAATTTGGCTTTGAAACACTTGCTATACATAAAAACTTAGGAAAGATGGATGGTGTTTTTCGGGATGTTGCTCTTTTAGAACGTCGAAAAAAGCATTTTAAGTAAATTTTTAATGGAACGGAGAAACAAAAAATGAAAATTTTATTTATAGGTGATTGTGTTGGTTCGATTGGTCGCCAGATGATTTCCGAATATTTACCCAAACTAAAGCAAAAGTATAAACCTACTGTAACCATTTTAAATGGTGAGAATGCTGCATCTGGTCGTGGGATTACGGAAAAAATTTATAAAACTTTTTTAGAGCAAGGGGCAAATGCGGTTACCCTTGGAAATCACGGGTTTGATAATCGCGATGTGTTTGAATTTATTGATGATGCAAAATATTTAGCGCGTCCAGCAAATTACCCAGAAGGTGCGCCTGGGTCAGGTATGGTGTATGTGAAAGCAAATGAAACTCTTGTTACGATAATTAACCTACAGGGACGGACGTTTATGGGGCAAGACTTGAAAGATCCTTTTGAAATGATTGATACACTTGTTCAAGAAGCATCTAAAAAAACAAATGTTATCTTTGTTGATTTTCATGCTGAAACAACGAGCGAAAAAGAAGCGATGGGCTGGCATTTAGATGGACGCGTCACCGCTGTTGTCGGAACACATACACATGTGCAAACGGCCGATGAACGAATTTTACCAAAAGGTACTGCTTATTTAACGGATGCCGGGATGACTGGACCATATGATGCCATTCTTGGGATGAATAAAGAGGCTGTGCTACGTCGCTTTAAAACACAGCTGCCAACTCGGTTTGAAGTGCCTAAAGAAGGTCGCGGCGTGTTGTCTGCTTGTTTAATCACTTTAGATGAAAAAACAGGGCGTGCATCTAAAATTGAACGTATTTTAATTAACGATGATCATCCATTTTATGAATAAAAGAGGGGTGTTAGCTTGCCGTACAAAAAAGAAGACATTTTGAAAAAAGCTGAAGAATTGAAAGAAGCACTTGCGCATACGGAAGAAATCGAATTTTATAAAAAAGCAGAAGAACAAATTAATGCGAATCAAAAAGTTCAAGCAAAAATTGCGGAAATTAAACAGTTGCAAAAGCAATCTGTCAATCTCGAACATTACGGAAAATATGAGGCAATGAAGCAATCAGAAGCACAAATTGAAGCGTTAAAAAAAGAAATTGACGATTTGCCTGTTGTAAGAGAATTTAGACGCGCACAAAACGACGCCAATGATTTGCTGCAAACGATTACGGATTCAATTTATAGTGAGTTAAAGAAAGACTTAGACTGATGACTTTTTGTCGTCAGTCTATTTATTTTTTAATCAAGAAAAAATTTATGGTATAATAAAAAGATGAAAAAAACGCGATGAAGTAAGGGATGATGTAGAAAATGACAACGTACACACCAATGATGCAACAATACTTAAGTATTAAGGAGAACTACCAAGACGCTTTCCTTTTCTTTCGTCTAGGTGATTTTTATGAAATGTTTTTTGAAGATGCATTAAAAGCATCACAAATTTTAGAAATTACATTAACTGGGCGCGAGGGCGGAGGAGAAGGTAAAATCCCAATGTGTGGTGTACCTTATCATTCAGCAAGTGGTTATATCGATACATTGATTGAAAAAGGTTATAAAGTAGCGATTTGTGAACAAGTAGAAGACCCCAAAACGACAAAAGGCATGGTAAAGCGAGAAGTCGTTCAACTCATTTCTCCTGGAACCGTAATGGACGAAAAAGGGCTAAAAGAGAAAGAAAACAACTATATCGCTGCTTTTTATTTATATGAAGATAAAGAATTCGGCTTTGCTTACTGTGACTTATCAACTGGAGAACTCAAATCAACCGTTTTAGAAGCACGCGAAGACCGTTTATTAAACGAATTAACAACCCTTTCTGCAAAAGAACTCGTAGCTCGTAAGGACGACGGGCTCCTTTTATCTGAAGAATTAACAAAACAAATGGGGATACTTGTTTCCAATCATGAAAAGACAGAATGCGATCTAGCCAATAAACTTATAGACCGTGTCACTGCACTCTCGGAGAAAAAAGCGATTGCCTTATTACTGCACTACCTTTCCGATACTCAAAAACGCGATTTAGGGCACCTTCAAAAAGCTGTCCATTATGAAACGAGTCACTTTATGAAAATGGACTATTATTCCAAACGTAACTTGGAACTTTCGGAATCCATCCGCGGCAAGGGGCGAGTTGGAACGCTTTTATGGTTGCTTGATCATACAAAAACCGCAATGGGCGGACGCTTACTCAAACAATGGATTGACAGACCGCTTATTGACCACGACATGATTTTTGGTCGACAAAATGATGTGGAAGAATTGATGAAACATTTCTTTGAGCGCGTTGAACTTGTCGAAAACTTAAAAAACGTCTATGATTTAGAGCGTTTATCTGGACGAGTGGCATATGGAAATGTCAATGCTCGCGATTTAGTTCAGCTTCGTAATTCAATGTTTCAAATTCCGAAAATTAAAGCCGTACTTGCAAGTATGGAAGGTGCTAAACATTTAAATAGTTTAGGCGAAAAGCTTGACCCTTGCGAGGAGCTAACTAGCTTACTTGAAAAAGCGATTATTGATTCCCCGCCGCTCTCCATTCGAGAAGGTGGCATTATTCGTGACGGCTACAACACAGAACTTGATACATACCGTGATGCCAGTCGAAACGGGAAGACTTGGATTGCAGAATTAGAACGGAAAGAGCGTGAACTAACAGGTATTAAATCACTTAAAGTTGGTTTCAACCGAGTATTTGGATACTATATAGAAGTGACTCGTGCTAATACGCATTTATTACAAGAAGGGCGTTATGAGCGGAAGCAGACGTTGACAAATGCTGAACGTTATATTACTCCAGAACTAAAAGAAAAAGAAAAACTAATTCTTGATGCGGAAGAAAAAAGTATTGAACTTGAATACCGATTGTTTACAGAAGTTCGGGAAACTGTCAAAGACTATATTGAACGTCTTCAAGCCCTTGCAAGAGCTGTAAGTGAAATTGATTGCTTGCAAAGCTTTGCCGAAATTAGCGAGAAAAATCATTTCATTCGTCCAGAATTAAGCGCAGACGGCAAGCTCGAAATTGTTCAAGGTCGTCATCCGGTAGTTGAAAAAGTCATGGGCGCACAAAGTTATGTTGCAAATGATTGCCTAATGAACAAAAATCGCGAAATTTTGCTTATTACGGGACCAAATATGTCCGGTAAGAGTACGTATATGCGCCAAGTTGCACTAACGGCAATCTGTGCTCAAATTGGCTGTTTTGTCCCAGCAGAACGCGCGACACTTCCTATTTTCGATCAAGTTTTCACACGTATTGGCGCAGCAGACGATCTAATTGCTGGACAGAGTACTTTCATGGTGGAAATGCTTGAAGCACGCAACGCCATTGTACATGCAACATCAAATAGTCTAATCTTATTTGATGAAATTGGACGCGGAACAGCCACTTATGATGGTATGGCGCTAGCCCAGGCGATTATTGAGTATATTCATAGTGAAGTCCATGCAAAAACGTTATTTTCAACTCACTATCATGAACTGACGGTTTTAGATGAAGCATTACCAAAACTACGCAATATTCATGTTAGTGCGGTAGAGGAAAATGGAAAAGTCGTTTTTCTTCATAAGATTAATGAAGGTCCAGCAGATAAAAGTTACGGAATCCATGTAGCGGAGCTTGCGGAATTGCCGGCTTCTTTAATTAAGCGTGCTTCTGAAATTCTGGCGACGCTTGAAGCGGAAGGAAATCAAGTGGTTGCATCTCCAAAAGAGGTCGAAAAAAACGATGTAACAAATGATATGCAACTACCACTGTTTGAATTGGAGACACCTGTAAAAGAACAAATAGCAAGTAGTACGGTCGAAAAGGAAATCAAAAAATTAAATTTGATGCAAATGACGCCAATGGACGCGATGAACAAATTGTATGAATTACAAAGCAAATTATAAAAGGTTGTGATTTTATGGCCAAAATTATTGAGTTGACAGACGATTTGTCAAATAAAATTGCGGCGGGTGAAGTAGTCGAACGACCCGCATCTGTCATTAAAGAACTTTTGGAAAATGCGATTGACGCAGGAAGTTCGGTCATTGACATATTGATAGAAGAAGCTGGTTTATCAAAAATGACAGTCATTGATAACGGCGCTGGCATTGATCCAGAAGATGTTTCAACTGCTTTTTTGCGCCATGCGACGAGTAAAATTAAAAATGAAAATGATTTATTTCGCGTGCATACGCTCGGGTTTAGAGGTGAGGCTCTTCCAAGTATCGCTTCTGTAGCACGTGTTGAAATGACAACTTCGACAGGCGAAACAGGAACAAAAATTGTTATCGAAGGTGGCCAAGAAAAAGAAAAACATCATGATGCTGCAAGACGCGGGACACAAATTGAAGTGAGTAACCTTTTTTACAACACACCAGCTCGCTTAAAATATTTAAAAAGTTTGCCAACAGAACTTGGAAATATTACAGATGTTGTTAACCGCCTTGCACTTTCTCATCCTGAAATTAGTTTCCGACTAAGTCATAACGGCAAATCATTATTAAGTACGAGCGGAAACAATGATTTGCGCCAAGTAATTGCGGCTATTTACGGCGTGCAAATTGCGAAAAAGACAATCCCTATTTCTGCTGAATCACTTGATTTTAAGGTGAGCGGTTACGGGGTGCTACCTGAAGTTAATCGCTCAAATCGCAATTATATTTCTACGATTATTAATGGGCGATTCATTAAAAATTTCGCACTTGTCAAGGCTATTCAAGAAGGCTACCATACGTTACTACCAATTGGGCGCTTTCCAATTATTGTTTTGCAAATTGAAATGGACCCCATTATCGTTGACGTCAATGTTCATCCTGCCAAACTAGAAGTTCGTATTAGTAAAGAAAAAGAGCTCGGTCAGCTTATTACGGCAGCCATCAAAGAGGCTTTTCATAAACTCCAACTTATTCCAGACGGGAGCGTGTCAAAACGCGAGAAGATAATTTCTGAACAAACGCAAATTGACTTTGAAGCAGAACGCGAACCAAAACGTCAAGAATCACCAACTTTATTCGAAAAGCCAAATGTTCCAGACTTTATTCCTGAGGAAGAGGATAGGCTTGAAAACTTGGATTCGCTTGTAAAAGAACCCCCTGAGGAGTATGTATCAGACGCGACACCTGTTGTAGAAGAGAAGAAGGAGCGTATCCCGAAAATGTACCCGATTGGGCAAATGCACGCGACCTATATTTTGGCACAAAACGAAGAGGGACTTTTTATTATTGATCAACATGCGGCGCAGGAACGTATTAAATATGAGTTTTTCCGTGAGAAAATTGGTGAGGTGGAACGCGAATTACAAGAACTACTCGTCCCGATTGTTCTAGAATTTTCGAATGATGAGTATATTCGTCTAAGCGCTGAAACGGAGCGTCTGAAAGAAGTCGGTGTCTTTTTGGAATCATTCGGACAAAATAGTTTTATTATCCGAGCGCACCCAACTTGGTTTCCTAAAGGTGAAGAAGAGGAAACACTTCGCTCCATTGTGGACGAAGCTCTTCATGCGCCAAATATTAGTATTCATAAACTCCGTGAAGATACGGCCATTATGATGAGTTGCAAAAAATCTATTAAGGCCAATCATTATTTAACGACTGCTGATATGGAAGCTCTTCTCGATACATTACGCGAGGCAAGTGATCCATTTACTTGTCCACACGGCAGACCGGTTATTATTAAATATACGACCTATGAGCTTGAAAAAATGTTTAAGCGGGTTATGTAAGGAGAAAAAGGGATGGAACTATTTGGCGGACAAAAAATTATTCCAGCTGCCCATCATCAACGTGATATTGAGAAAATTACCAAGCAATCAGTTCAATATATGGTCATGCTTGAAACACATGTGGCTCAGGTAAAATCACTTGTCGACTTTGCAAAATCTACTGGTAAAAAAGTTTTGCTTCACGCAGATTTAATTAATGGGCTAAAAAACGATGACTATGCCATTGATTTTATTTGCCAACAAATCCGTCCTGATGGCATCATTTCAACACGTGGAAATGTTATTTTAAAAGCCAAACAACATAAGGTGCTTGCTATTCAGCGCCTATTCATGATTGACTCAAGCGCATATCAAAAAGGCATGAAATTAGTTGAAAAAGTTGAACCAGATGCGATTGAGCTTTTACCAGGAATTTTACCTGAACAAATTGCGGACTTAAGCAAAAAGCTTCAAATTCCAATTATTGCAGGTGGCTTAATAGAAAGGAAATCTCAAATTGATACCGTATTAGAGGCTGGTGCGGCAGCAGTAACAACTTCAAATAAAGAATTGTGGGCTGAACAACTCGACTAATTTTCATTAGTCGAGTTGTTTTCATGAAAAACAATTATATGAAACAGAAAGCGGTTTCTAAAACTGTACTATAACAAAAAGGATGTATTGAACTGATACAGGCAAAGTGAAATCAATCAACATTCAAAAATAAATTGTTTCAACCAAAATAAAAAACAGGCTGAAAACAAGGGATAAGAAAGCCATTCGGACGTTTTGTAACAAAATTGTAATAAAAAAGTTTGAAAAAAGATGCACAAAACTGTAGCATTTTTTTTATTTTATGTTATGATAACAGTATAAATATAACTAACTTTGCTCACTAACAAACGCTCGAAAATGAGCAAAATAACAGGAGGGTTTCCATAATGACTGAACAATGGTATGAATTTACTGGTGGTAACTGGCAAGAAGAAGTAGATGTTCGAGATTTCATTTTAAAAAACTATCGCTTGTATGAAGGGGACGACAGCTTTTTAGTTGGACCAACTGATGCAACAACAAAACTATGGGATCAAGTAATGGATTTGACAAAACAAGAACGTGAAAACGGTGGCGTTTTGGATATGGATACAAAGATTGTATCGACTATTACTTCTCATGACCCTGGATACTTAAACAAAGACTTAGAAAAAGTTGTTGGTTTCCAAACTGACAAACCATTTAAACGTGGATTACAACCATTTGGTGGAATCCGTATGGCAGAAGTAGCTGCTGAATCTTATGGCTTTAAAGTTGATGAAGAAATTAGCCATATCTTCACTGAATACCGCAAAACGCATAACCAAGGTGTATTTGATGCTTACACTGCTGAAATGCGTGCTGCTCGTAAATCTGGTGTTATTACTGGTTTACCAGATGCATATGGCCGTGGTCGTATCATCGGTGACTATCGTCGTGTTGCGCTTTATGGTGTAGATTACTTAATTAGCCAAAAGAAACAAGATTTAAATAACACAGGTCTTCGCACGATGAGCGATGATATCATTCGCTTACGTGAAGAAATCAACGAACAAATTCGTGCACTTCAAGAACTTAAAGTTTTAGGGGAAAAACACGGTTTTGATATTTCTAAGCCAGCAAAAACAGCTCAAGAAGCGTTCCAATGGTTATATTTAGGCTATCTAGCTGCCATTAAAGAACAAAACGGTGCGGCGATGAGTTTAGGACGTACTTCTACATTCCTAGACATCTACGTTGAACGTGATTTACGCAATGGCGTTTTAACTGAAGAAGAAGCACAAGAAATTGTGGATCACTTCATCATGAAACTTCGTCTTGTTAAATTCGCGCGTACACCAGACTACAATGAATTATTCTCTGGAGACCCAACTTGGGTAACTGAGTCTATCGGTGGGATTAGTGAAGATGGTCTTCCACTTGTAACTAAAAATTCATTCCGTTTCTTGCATACATTAGACAACTTAGGTCCAGCTCCAGAACCAAACTTAACTGTACTTTGGTCTACTGAACTTCCATCAGGATTTAAAAAATTCTGTGCGAAAATGTCTATTAAAACATCTGCTATTCAATACGAAAATGACGATGTTATGCGTCCAAAATGGGGCGATGATTATGCCATTGCTTGTTGTGTATCTGCAATGCGTGTTGGTAAACAAATGCAATTCTTCGGCGCTCGTGCTAACTTAGCAAAAACATTGCTTTATGCAATTAACGGCGGCGTTGATGAAAAATCAAAAGTACAAGTTGGTCCAGCTTTCCGTCCAATCGAGAGTGATGTTCTTGAATACGACGAAGTAATGGAAAAATATGATGCTATGATGGAATGGATTGCAGAACTCTATTTAAACACTTTAAATGTTATTCACTATATGCATGATAAATATTCCTATGAACGTATCGAAATGGCATTACATGATACACATATCTTACGCACAATGGCGACTGGTATTGCCGGCCTATCTGTTGCAGCTGATTCCCTTTCTGCAATTAAATACGCTAAAGTAACACCAGTTCGTGACGAAGATGGTATCGTAACAGATTACCAAATTGAAGGTGACTATCCTAAATATGGTAATAATGATGATCGCGTTGATGAAATTGCTGTTGATTTATTAAAACGCTTCATGACAAAAGTTAAAAAACATAAAACTTATCGTGATTCTGTTCATACAACGTCTGTTCTTACAATCACTTCAAACGTGGTTTATGGTAAGAAAACAGGTAACACACCAGACGGACGTCGTGCCGGGGAACCATTTGCACCTGGTGCGAACCCAATGCACGGTCGTGATACAAAAGGAGCTCTTGCTTCCCTTTCATCTGTTGCAAAATTACCATATGAATATGGTCAAGATGGTATCTCCAATACATTCTCTATCGTACCAAAAGCTCTTGGTCGCGAAGATGAATCTCAAATCAATAACTTAGTAGCTATGTTAGATGGCTATTCTAGTAAAATGGGACATCATTTAAACATCAACGTATTCAATCGTGATACATTAATGGATGCAATGGATCACCCAGAAAAATATCCGCAACTAACGATTCGTGTTTCTGGATACGCAGTTAACTTCATTAAACTTACTCGTGAACAACAATTAGATGTTATCCACCGCACAATGCACGAAAGCATGTAATAAATAAAAAAGTAGATTTCAAAAAGGGGATGCTAGGCGAGAAGCAGCATCCCCCTTTTTAAGCCAATCGAAAGGAAGAGGTTGTTATGTCAGAAGTAATGGGACGCGTACATTCAGTTGAATCAATGGGGACGGTTGACGGTCCGGGAATCCGTTTTATTGTATTTATGCAGGGGTGTTTACTACGTTGCCAGTTCTGCCATAACCCTGACACTTGGAAAATTGGTACGGGTTTAGAGCGTTCGGCACAAGATGTTTTTGATGAAGCGATTAAATACCGCGAATTTTGGGATGCTTCTGGTGGTGGTGTTACTGTTAGTGGCGGGGAGCCACTTTTACAAATCGATTTCTTAATTGAGTTCTTTACTTTATGTAAAAAAGCCGGGATTCACACAACTATCGATAGTTGCGGTGGTTGTTTCACACGTGAACCTGAATTCATTGAAAAGCTTGATCGGCTCATGGAAGTGACAGATTTAATCTTGCTTGACATTAAACAAATGAATCCTGAGAAACACTTAAAACTTACAACAAAATCGAATGCACCAATTTTAGACTTTGCGCATTATTTACGTGATAAAAACCAAGCCATTTGGGTGCGCCATGTTTTAATTCCGACAAAAACGGATGACCCAGAAGACTTGACAGCTTTACGTGATTTCATCGATACTTTACCGAATGTGAAGCGCGTCGAAGTGTTGGCCTATCACACGATGGGTGTTTACAAATGGAAAGAACTTGGCATTCGTTATCCACTTGAAGGAATCGAACCGCCTGATGAGGAAACAATTAAAATGGCCAATGAAATTTTAAAAACGGCCACTTATGCATAAAAAATAAGCCTTCTGCAACGAAGGCTTATTTTTTATGCTTTAAAATGTCCTGGCACCAATTGATTTCAGCACAGATTAAGTCACGTTTTCGCAAATAAATTTGATAGGGCATGTTGTTTGCAAAATCATTCTCATTCACCAGTCCCAATAGTTTCTCGAAATGTTCTAAACTATCTTCTGTCAATCGCAGTTGCCCATCTAAATAGGTCAAGCGTTCTTCTAAAAGAATCGCTGTTCGTTCTGGATTTAGCCAATCCAGTTGCAGTTTGATAATAAATTCATCACGCGTTACTGGTATTTTGAGCGCTGTTTCGGACCATTCCTTTAATAAAAAAATACCGTTTTCTGTGATGGCGTAGATCTTTTTATTCGGTTTTCCTTCTTGTTGCTGCGTGTGAACGGTCAAATAGCCCTCGTCTTCAAGCTTTGCAAGCATTGGGTAGATTTGGCTATGATTCGTATTTTGCATGATTCGAAGGCGATTAGCAAGGTCATAGCCACTCGAAGCTTCGCGAGCAATCATTTCAAGCAATGTATAGCCAAGTAAATTAATTTTAGACTTCACAAAGTTTACTTCCTTTCCAGTAGCTTTCTTCTTGCTCATTGTAATCGATTTAGCGGATTTGTGCAAAGAATTCGCTAAAAACAACATATGTAAATATTGACATATAGATAAAATAACGATACACTTAAAAAGTCGAAAAAATAGAAAGAAGTGGAACGAACATGTTAACGGAACAACAGAAAAATACTGGTAAATGGATTACTTTTGCGGCATCACTACTTGCTTTTATGGGAATTGGGATTGTCGATCCCATTCTACCGAGCATCGCCTCAAGTATTGGGGCCACACATTCACAAGTAGAAATGCTATTTACGGCCTACATTTTTACGATGGCCATCATGATGATTCCAATTGGGATTGTCGCAAGTAAAGTAGGGGATAAAAGGCTCATTGTTAGTGGACTATTTTTAGTTACTATTTTTGCACTTCTCTGTAGCTTTTCAAATAGCATTGGCGCATTATCTATCTTTAGAGCAGGGTGGGGACTTGGGAATTCAATGTTTCTAGCAACTGCTATGACGCTTTTAATTTCACTTTCTCATACAACCTCTCACGCCATTGGCTTATATGAGTCAGCTATGGGGCTTGGAATGGCATTTGGTCCGTTACTAGGTGGTGTTTTAGGAAATATATCATGGCGTTATCCATTTTTAGCAACCGCCATTTTGATTTTCATTGCATGTTTGCTTATTTTATTTAAAGTGAAAGCACCGAAAAACATTGAAATCTCTACAGGTAAAAAGCAAGTTCCGATTAAGCAAATGTTGCATTTGTTTACCTATAAACCATTCCTGCAAATTTCGCTTAGTGGGATGTTTTACTATTATTGTTTCTTCACCATTCTCGCTTTTTCACCACTTGTCCTTGGATTATCTGCCATAAAAATTGGTTTTGTCTTTTTCGCTTGGGGGCTATGCCTTGCATTTGGTTCCGCCAAAGTGGCACATGATTTAGAAACTAGATTCAATTCAAAAACAATATTAAAATTCACTTTAATTACATGTGCGGTTATTTTGATTTTCTTAGGTCTAGTTAACATTCTATGGATCAGAATCATTTTAATCATCATCTCAGGCTTAATTTTAGGAATAAACAACGCTTTATTTACAACAACGGTCATAGAGCATTCACCATACGCACGTAGCGTGACAAGTGGCGCATATAACTTTATTCGCTGGTTAGGTGCTGCATTTGCACCATTATGTTCAGGAATTATTAGCGAAGCATTTGGAACAAGCTATCCATTTTTAATTGCTGCCGCTTTAGCAATTGTTGGAATGGGCATTTTATTTTTGAAGGTGCGACCTGTAGAACATACAGTTGAAATAATGGAATAAACTCTGCAAAAACGTTTTCCTTATAGAAGGCGTTTTTGTTTACGATAATTCAATACTTCCTATAATATATGTTATGTAAACTAGAAAATTTAAAAGTTGCCGAGTTCCAAAAGCTTGTAAAATCAATCCTCCCTATTCCACATCCGTTATCTTTTTTTACACCTCCTCAAAGATATTTGATAAGTCATGCCATAGTGTTTTTTTAATTCAAAAGCTACTTTTAGTACAAAAAAAGAGCAAATTTTGTTTTTGCTCTTTTTTGTACATTAATATTGTAATAATTCTTCTTCGCTTGTCACATTCACAATATAGGCTCCGCTATGAAGTTTTTGCAATACCGTTACCATTTGGTTCGTTGGGATTGCGACACAGCCTGCAGTTGGAGCGCCATTACTGCAATGTAAGAAAAAGCCAGATCCGGCACCTTTTGTTCGACTTGTATTGTAATTTATCACGACACCGTAGCGGTATTGCGCCGGATAGTTTGCCATATGCTCATCAGCATTATTTGATGAGTCGCGTTCTTGCCATGTATTATACTGACTATCATTCACATTTGAAATCCAATAACTCCGATTTGTAATTTGTCTAAATGATAAAGCTGTACCTGGATTGCTAGTTCCAAAAGCAAAACCAAGTGAATACGCCCCTCTCGGTGTTCGACTATGGTATTCATCTGCTGAGCCAATCCCTTGCGCACCTACTTGACCATAAGTAGAAAATATTTGTTTCCATTGTCCACCTGATTTTTCCCAAAATTTTACATTTGCACTTGTTCCATTTGCTACTACAGTAATGATTTGATTTGTTCGTGAAGCAAGCTTCATTTTTGCAACGGTAGGCATATTCTCATTTACAGCAGAAGACCTTGCTGTAGCATTGCTTGAACTACTTTTTGGCTGTTCGCTTTTTTGAGCACTTGTAGATGATTTTGATGAATCAGTCGTAGGATGAGACTCTCCAGATGGTGTTTGAGTGCGATTTCCAGTAGTTTGCTCTTTAGTTGAACCTTCTTCATTCCTTTTTTCTACCTCTTGTTGTTGCGTGAGCAGATGATATGCTTTTTGCACATCAGCCAGTTGAACTTTTTTTGCCTTCGCTTGTAAAGTTTCATTTGTTACGGCACTTTTTACGGTATCTACTTTTTCATGCGTAACATTTTGTGCGAGCGTTTGCTTGCTTTTATCCGAGAATAAGGCGTTCACCTTCATTTGATTTGTAGCTATCTGGCTAACAATTTGATCAACTCGAGCTAATTTTTCTTTTAAATTAGCTTTTTTATTAGTATTAGGCAGTTGTTTTACAAGTTGTTTAGCCTTCATTTTTAACTCTTCAGAATATGTATCACTCAATAAGTCCTTATTTTCAGAAGAAAACAAACGCTGAACCGCAGAAGTCGCGTTTTTTTCTAACGATTTTTCTCGTTCTAATGCTACTTTTCTTGCCTCTTCTTTTTCTTCTGCTTTCACAGCATCTTGATGCTTCACAAACATAACTGAGACTAGAATAATAAGTAGTAAAAATCCAAAAAGAGCAAACCAAATTACCTTTTTCTCCTTCATTCTCCCAACTCCCTCACCTTGATAAGTAAATTATTCCACTAAAAACGACTAACAAAACAAAATAATTATCTTTTTATAAAATTAGGTTTTGCGAGATAGAATGAATGCGTAGAATTAGAAATAAAAAAAACGACCTCTATTTTAAGAAGTCGCTTTTTTCGTAACAGAAATGAGTTGGTTAAATCTATAGATGCCTGGTGAATAATTATATACTATCATATTTTATAACATAAAAGCTGTGAACAAAATAAGAACATTCTATACTATTTAAGCATCAAAACGGTACATTTTACACAAAATCATTAGATTGTACAGACTATTTGTGAATAAATGTAACTTATTTAGCTTCTTAAGCCTCGTCCCTTTTCAATTAAATACCAGCAAACGGAGTAAAGTACGGCAATGAAAAGTACGAGAATTCCTACAGATACAAAAAGCGATACATCCGTTTTTCCAAGAAAGCCATATCGAAATCCAGAAATCATGTAAACAATGGGATTAATTTTTGAAACAGCTTGCCAAAACGGTGGTAACATGGCTACAGAATAAAATACACCGCCAAGATATGTTAAGGGTTGTAAGACGAAAGTTGGTACAATTGATACATCATCAAAAGATTGGGCAAAAATACCATTTAATAAGCCTGCTAGTGAGAATAAAATGACTGTCATCAAAAGGGCGATAATGATAATCGGCCAAGAAAAAACTTGTAAAGGTACAAAGAAAAGGGAAATCATGGTAACGAGTGCGCTCACGAGAATACTTCTTCCTAAACCACCGATAACAAATCCCCAAATAATAACATGTGTTGGGACTGGCGCAATTAGTAATTCTTCAATATTCTTTTGGAATTTTTGTGAGAAAAAGGAAGAGGAAACATTTGAGTAGGAACTTGTGATGGCAGACATCATAATTAAGCCAGGCACAATAAATTCCATGTAGGAGAAGCCACCCATCTCCCCGATTCGTCCGCCAATTAAATTACCAAAAATAACAAAGTAAAGCGATGTTGTAATGACCGGCGGTACTAAGGTTTGCACCCAAATACGCATATAACGGTTAGTTTCTTTTACAGCTAAACTTTTTAGCGCTGTGTAATATAGATTAAACATTTTTTTCCTCCACTCGGTGCTCTTCTTCAGTGATTTTTAAAAACAATTCTTCCAAACGATTGGATTTATTTCGCATCGAAAGAACTTTTATATTTTGTCCCGAGAGCTGCTCAAATATTTCGTTGATCCCTTGATTGCGTTCGACTTCAACAGCGAGCGTTAACTCGTCTTCGAAAAAACTTTTATAGCCAGTAATTTCAGGTTTTTTCTCAAAAGGTGCAAGATCAAAAAGAAACGTTTCAAATTGTAGTTTCGCGAGTAGCGATTTCATGCTGGTGTTTTCAATTAGTTCACCAGTCTGGATGATTCCAATGTTACGGCAAAGCATCTCAGCTTCTTCCAAGTAATGTGTCGTTAAAATAATGGTTGTCCCTTGTTCATTTAATTCTTTAAGGAACTTCCACATCTCACGTCGAAGTTCAATATCCACGCCAGCAGTTGGCTCATCTAAAATGAGCAAGCGTGGTTCATGCATAAGTGCACGAGCAATCATTAAGCGCCGTTTCATACCTCCTGATAGCATTCGGGCACGCACATTGCGTTTTTCCCATAAATCAGATTGTTTTAAATATTTTTCGCTTCGCTTAAGTGCTTCTTTGCGTGAAACTCCGTAATAGCCAGCTTGATTTACAACAATTTGTTGAACAGTTTCAAATGGATTAAAGTTAAATTCTTGCGGAACTAGGCCAATTTGCTGTTTCGCTCGAACTAATTCAGTATCTAAATCATAACCGAAAACATTTACCTTGCCTGAAGTTTTATTAACAAGCGAAGTAATAATTCCAATTGTCGTTGATTTTCCGGCGCCATTTGGTCCTAAAAGTGCGTAGAAGTCTCCTTCTTCTACAACTAAATTGATTCCACGTAAAGCTTCAACGCCAGTTGCATATACTTTTTTTAAGTCTTTAATTTCGAGTGCATATGTCATTTAGTGTTTATCTCTCCTTATTTTAAGCTGCCAGCTCTATTTTAGGCACTTTGCTATTATAACATATCATTTACGTAAATTTACAATAATGGAACCACAAAAAGAGCCCCTTCCAAAAGGCCCTTTTTGCGGTTGTTTTCATTATCTCAAAAGATGATAAGTTGATTCACCGTGATGTGATGAATCATGTTCACTATATCACAATTTTAGCGTTAAAAGTGTAAACTTCCCTAGAAACCCCGTTTTTGGTCCTAAATAACCATATAAATGATTAAATCTTACAGTTTTTATGTATTTTTCTGAAAAAATAAATCAAACATATACATAATATTCTACTAGCAAATAGCATGTGCTATTGATTTATTTTAAATAATAAACCTTTAAAATTATACTTTGAAATAGGTTTTAAATTCTACGACAATATAGTGGATTTATTCAAAAAAAAACCCTCCCATTTGGAAAGGCTTTTTCATATTATACTTTTCGATAAACTCTCATGCCCGCAATGTAAGAAATAATTAGCAACCCTGCAATCCAAGCTAGAGAAAGCCATGCATCACTTGTCAGTGGCTGGGCATTAAATAAATCACGTAATGTTTGAATAATCGGTGTCATAGGTTGATTTTCTGCAAAAATTCGGACAAACTTGTTCATTCCATCAACGGGAACAAACGCCGAACTAACAAATAGAAGCATTAAGATAACATATGAGAAGGCACCTGCTCCCTCAATACTTCCAGCCATTAAACCAAACGGTACTGAAAGCCATGTTAACATGAAAGCAAACAAAATGAGTAGCAAAATAATGAGTAGCCATTCCCCGATGTTTGCATCAGAGCGGAAACCAATGAGTAATCCTACTAAAAGAACAGCTGCACAAGAAATCATCATAAAAATAACAGAGGCTAACACATGTCCACCTAAAACAGCAGATTTGGCGATTGGCATTGATTTAAACCGCTCAAACATTCCTGCTGATTTATCAAGATTGATACGAAGCGATGTATAAGCTGAGCTTGAAGCAATGGTAATTAGCAAAATACCTGGCATAATGTAGTCCACATAGTCTTGATGAGATAAACCTTGAATTTGTACGGAACCTCCGAAAATATAAACCATACCTAACATAATCATAATTGGCATAATCACAACTGTAATCATCGTGTCGATACTACGTAAGTTATGTTTAATAATGCGCCCAGATAGCGCGAAGATATCACTAAAATACTCTTTCATTATTGTTCACCCTTTCGTCAGTGTTACGAAAACATCGTCAAGCGTTGGACGGATTGTTTCAAAATCAGTCGGTTCAAGTTGATGATCGTTTAACACTTTTAAAATATTCAAAATTGTTGTCATTTCTTCAGTAAGTTCAATAGAAATTAGTTCAGGGGCAAGCACTTTTGGTTGGAAATCTATCAAAACTTCTTTTGCTTGCTTTAAATCTTCCGGAGAGAAAGTCAAATGTAGTCTGTTCTCACCCGCTAAGCGTTTCATTTCTTTAGGCGTTCCGGTTGCAATAATCTTTCCGTCTTTTAAAAAGCCTATTGTATCAGCTAATTGATCTGCTTCTTCCAAGTATTGCGTTGTTAAGAAAATTGTTTTTCCACTATTTTGGAGATTCCGAATAACTTTCCATAAATCAAGTCGGCTACTTGGGTCAAGCCCTGTCGTAGGTTCATCTAAAAACAAAATTTTAGCATCCCCCACTAAACTCATAGCTAGGTCCAGTCTACGTTTCATCCCACCTGAATATGTGGAAACAATTTTATCTTTCGCATCCAGTAAGCCAAACTGCTCTAAAAGTGAAAGAGCCACTTTTTTAGGATTTGAAACGTGTCTAAGTTTTCCAATGAGTATCAAGTTTTCTAAGCCGCTTAGCACTTCGTCAACACTTGCATGTTGAGCATTGTAACTAAAGACTTTTTGTGCTTCTCGTGGGTCTTTATCAACTGACAATTGGTCAATTTCAACTTGGCCTCCGTCACTATTTAATAGACCTGTCATTATTTTAAGCAATGTACTCTTCCCAGCACCATTCGCACCAAGTAACGTATAAATACTTCCTGCTTCAACTTGAATACTCACATCTTCTAAAACTGTTTGTTTTTTAAAACTTTTTTTAATATTCTGAATATCGATAATAGGCATCATAGCCTCTCCTTTCTATTTTAACGTTTTTCTAAGCGCATTACGTTGTTTTTCCATCCATGTTTCTTCTGGAAATTCGCTTAGTAAATTATCTGCAAACTCTGCTAAATCATCACCAACAACATCGTGCACATCTAGTTTATCTTCCACAGCATTTTCAAACATTTCAAGTACATTTATTAAAATATCCATCATGCCAGAACCATTCGCGAAATTCCATAAATACGTTTGGATACCTTCCATGACACGGCGATACTCAGTTGGTAAGGCAGTAACACGTTTTTTGTAAGCTCTATATGCACGCTTTTCTTCGCGATATTTTTTAAACCACTTTATCATTTCGATTCCCCTCCTTCAACCTCTACCATTTTAGCAGCAACAAACTCCCAACGTTTCCAAAAGCTAGCCAATTCTTCTTTACCCGTACTATTTAGTGTATAAAACTTTCTAGCAGGGCCTAAATCAGATTTTTTCTTTTCAACTTCTACAAGGCCTTTCTTTTCTATACGCATTAAAATCGTATATACGGTCCCCTCAACAATTTCATCAAAACCTAAGTCATTTAAATACTTCGTGATTTCATAACCATATGTTTCTCCTTTAGAAATTTTCTGGAGGATCATACCTTCTAAGACGCCTTTTAACAGCTCTGTCAATCCTTTCATAACGTCCACCTCTCTACTTTGTATTACTAGGTACAACTATATAGTAATACAAAGTAGTGATTTCGTCAACACTTTTATTATATTTTTTTCACTATAAAAAAATACGTTAGGATAAAAAGCTGTTCTAATGCCATTTTGGTCATAAAAAAAAGCCAATGAAATCATTGACTTTTTACAAATTGCTTTCTCATTGATATGAATGCTTTTAATCGAATGAAAGCATATCCACTCATAATACCTAATACATTTAAAAAGATATCACCTGTATCGAAAAAACCAACTGCGAAAATAAATTGAGCAGTTTCAACTAACGTAATCAGGAAAATAGATATGAGCAAAGTTTGAATGAAACGCCACTTATAAAATAAAAACCCGATTGGAATAAATGCTAGGATATTTCCTGTTGTAATGACTCGTAAATTGCCTTCTAAAAATGGAAGAATAAAATCAAAAGTTTCAAAAGAGAAGCCTTGAACATGACTTGCTTTACCAAATAGCAAGACAATCAAACTTGCAAAATATAGCACGTAAGCTAAGATTGTTAACTTTCTATTGAACTTCCATTCCACCAATTGTATGCCGATGAGGTAAATAAAAAGAGCTGTTAGTCCAATCACGATGTAATCAATAAAAGTATAGGTTTCCATAATATGATGTAAATAAAATAACAACCAACCTTTAAAATAGTAAATGTAGAGATACAGTGCTAGCGCTACGGAAACAAAAGGCAAGATTCCTATAGAAGCTATTTTTTTCATTTTGTTTCCTCCTAACTTGAATTGTTTATATTAGTATAGCGCTTATCTTTAAACAATTCGTTAAAAGGACTTAAAGAAAGTTTAAATTTGTTCCTCACGTACGAATAAAAATAAAACCCCGCCAATTAAGAATAGAACAATTAAACTTGAAACCCCGTAAGATGTCTTTCCAGTTAGTTGCGTGATTATCCCCATTAGCGCAGGGCCAATAATCGCAGAAAACTTTCCAAATATATTGTAGAAACCATAAAACTCATTAGAGCGCTCTTTTGGAATGATTTTACCAAAAAATGAACGGCTTAAAGCTTGAATGCCCCCTTGGCTTGTTCCTACAAGTATAGCTAAAATCCAAAAATCAAGCGTTGTTTTCATAAATAGCGCATATACACAAATGACAAGGTAGACAAAAATAGCAATGAGAATCAACTTTTTTGCCCCAAAGTGTTTAGCTAAAAAGCCATACAAAATGGTGAACGGAAATGCAATCAGTTGTGTGACTAGTAAAATAATAATTAAAGTTGTGTCCGTAATACCTAAATCAATGCCATATGATGTTGCCATGCGAAAAATGGTATCTACACCGTCAATATAAAAGAAATATGCGATTAAAAACAATCCAATCGTGCGGTACTGACCAATTTGACGAAGTGTTGTAAATAAACGCTTAAAACTTGTTCGCACTGGATTTTTCACACGTTCAAGAAAATGCTTTTGATGAACATTTTTAAAGAAAGGTATTGTAAAACCGAGCCACCAAATTGCCGTAAGCAGGAAACCGATATTTACTAAAGCAACATCACTAATTGGAAGTATCCCGGTTGCTTTTAAAATAATAAAGATGATAAACGGAATTGAGCTTCCTAAATAACCAAACGCATAACCAGCTGATGAAATTCGGTCCATCCGGTCATTTGTCGTTACATCCACTAAAAAACTATCGTAAAAAATATTCGCACCAGAAAAACCAATTAGAGATAGCGCATAAAGACCGAGCAAAATGAGCCAGCCATCATTAGGCACAAAAACGAACGAAACCGTACATAAAATCCCTAAAAGCGTAAAAATATTAAAGAATCTTTTTTTGAAAAACTGGTAATCCGCAATCGTCCCAAGAATCGGAGCTAAACAAGAAATGAGCAAAGTCCCAATTGAATTTGCATAACCCCAATAAGCCGTTGACATATAATCACTTACGCCAGCACTCGATGCTACACTTTTAAAATAAATCGGCAAGATTGCCGTTGTAATCATAATGGAATAGGCAGAATTTGCCCAATCTTGAAGTATCCAACTTTTCTCCTCTTTTGTAAACATCCCTTATTCTCCCTCAAAAATGTCAATGATGACTTTCCCTTCGACTTTTGGCATCTCAAAGCCCAAAATTTTTGCAAAAGTCGGCGCCTCGTCAATTAAACTGGCCATCTCCACTTCTTTTCCGCGTTTTATTCCCGGACCGCTTATAAGTAAAGTCGTTTCGTAATCTTGTTTTTGCGGATGATACCCATGCACGGCATTATAATAATCTGGCTGTCCAATCTTCTCTTCGGTTACCTCTTCAACAAGTGGCCCGTCCATATTGTCCATGAAATAACAGCCTGGGATCCCTTCGACCATAAATGTCGCTTCCGCATCAGCACCTAAGCGAATGATTTCAGTTGAATTATACACTTTCTCTGTCCCTGGTAAGCTTTGCAATACTTCAAAAACTTGATTTTCAAGTTCAGGATTTTTTATGTAAATATAACAAGACCCATCACAACTTTTCGCATAAACTTGCCATGCCTCTATTTTATTGTCATTGCCAACGCTCAACCAGTTGTATTCAGCAAATAAAACATTAAGCCGCAAGATTGTATCAACATCAATTTGATAATGATCCCCTAAAACTGCGAAAACACTTTTTTCAAAAATACCTGCCTTTTTAGTTGCCCGAATGATTTCGCCTAATCTTTTGTCGTGCCGTTGTAGTGCCTCGTTCGCCTCTTTTGAACTAACACCGTAGCGATGCCGCATGCTGTCCATATCCACAAAATGAGCCATTAAAAGACCCGGCTTTTTCGTTTGAATGGTATCTAAGACAGCAGCCGTAATAAAGTCATCAAGTTGAGGCTGCTGAATTCCATTTCGCAAATGTCCAAATTTTTTATTCATATTTAAAAGAAAAAGCGGTGAACTTCCCCAAAGAGAAACCATCACTTGATTTAGCCAAAAACGATTCGGAAAAATTTCTGCGATATTATAATCAATGCCACTTTGTGCGGCAACTGGCCATAAAAAAGAAGCCGTCTTATACCCTTTTGCTTTTGCTAGTTCATACAATGTTGGAACTTTGATAGCATCCTTATACCAAAACCAATCGGGCGAATTTTTGTCAGGTTGAATTTTTGTATTGTTAACAACCCCATGAGTAAGTGGATAATGTCCCGTTATAATGGAGGTATGAGCTGGATAAGTTAGCGAAGGATACACCGAGCGGACTTTTTTAACATGAGTGCCTTCTTCCTTTATCTTTTTAAAATTTGGTAAACTTTCAATATCTTCTAAATCTTTCGCGCCTAAAGCATCAAAAGAAATTATAAACAAATGTCTATCCAATACTACGCACCTCTTTCTCTCCCTATTGTATCAAAAACAAATAAAAAAGCCTAGACACAGAGTCTAAGCCTTATCCGTATTTTTGGGTTTCTTTTCAAGTAAATGTTCAGCTTGATCAGTAACTCCTAGTACATCAAGGAAAAACATGACAACTGGAATACCAACGATCAGCCCCCAGACACCAAAGAAATGTTCTCCAAAAATCAAGATGATAAAAGTGTAAAAAACTGGTAAGTCAGTTTTAGCAGACATTAATTTGGGATTTAACACATATGATTCGAGCGCGTGAATAATCACGACCACAATTAAAATATAAAAGACGTATTGGAAGCCGCCAACAGTATATGCGATAATGGTCAGCGGAATCATCGAAATAATAACACCTGCAACTGGAATTAGTCCTAGTAAAAAGACCATGATGGAGAGTGTTAAGAGTTGCGGGAATCCCATAATCCATAACGCAATTGTAGTTAGGATGCAGTTTACAACCGCAATTAAAAACTGCGCTTCAATAACCTTACCAAATGTGCCAACAAATTTTGTACCAAAGTACTTTATCTCATCATAAACAAATGAAATTTTACTAGTCGCAAATTGATTCGTAAAGGTAATTAATTGATCTTTTCCTAAAGAGAAAAACAGGCTTAAAATGAGCGCAATGAATACATTGAAGGCTACCACGCTTATATTCGTTAAATACGTGACAATCATTTGAACGCCCTGTTCAGTATATTTCATAATATCGATTTGATTGGCCATCGTAATAATATAATTAATGAATTCATTATTCGATTCCTGTGTAAAGAAAGTATTCGCAAATTTCACAAGTTGTCCAATTTGTTCAGTTAGAACTGGAATATATTTTACAACAACAAATGTGAGACCAAGCGCGATTAAAGCATACAGAATAAGAACGATAATTTGTCGGTAAATAGAAACCCGTTTTAAAATAAAATTCTCAAGCCTTGTAATGAGGAATGAAAAGATGAATGTTAGCAGTATAATGTCTATCATACTACGGAGCAAATACAAGACAAATACGACTAACATAAAGACTAGGACACGTCGCGTGCTCTTTTTGCTAAAAAAATCAAATAAGCTTTCCAAATATAGTCCTCCCAAAAAGTAGTTACCTAGTTATTGTAACAAATATCTTAGCTGTAATCAGCAATCTTCTAAAAGATACATCTCAAGTATGACGCGCTAGTCTTCTCCGATAATACGTACTTCTGTTTCTAAATCGACATCAAAATTGCGTTTTACAGTTTCTTGTACATGTTTGATAACCAACATATAATCCGTTGCTGTCGCACCACCAACATTTACAATAAAGCCAGCATGTTTTTTAGAAACCTGTGCGCCACCAATTTGGAAGCCTTGCAAGTGACTTTCTTGGATAAGTTTACCAGCGAAGTGACCTGGTGGACGTTTAAAAACACTACCACAAGAAGGATACTCAAGCGGCTGTTTGGATTCGCGTGCTTCAGTTAATTCAGCCATTTTCGTTTCTATTGGTTGTTTTTCTGAAAGTGCCAGTTTGAATTCTGCTTCCAGCACAATCAAATTTTTTTCTGCGACGGTACTATGACGATATTTTGCTGCGAGTTCTGAACGCTTTAAATGAAGTAATTCACCAGTAGATGTTAGAACAGTGGCACCCTCTAGGCAATCACTAATTTCGCCGCCATATGCTCCGGCATTCATATAAAGTGCACCACCAACCGAACCAGGAATTCCGCAGGTAAACTCAAGACCAGTAAGACTTGCATCACGGGCAAAACGTGATACATCAATTAATTTGGCACCACTTCCTGCATAGATGGTTGTTTCTTTTCGTTCTACTTTATTTAGTGCATCAAAATATAAAACGACCCCTCGAATGCCCCCATCTTTTACAATTAAATTTGAACCATTACCTAAAATCGTTAGTGCCACATGATTATCATGACAATATTTCACAACGGTTTGAACTTCTTCATTTGTACATGGCATCACAAATAAGTCAGCATTTCCACCTGTTTTTGTATAGGTATATGTAGCAAGACTTTCATTTTCTTTCATATTTAATTTAGGCAAAATTTCGTTTAAGTCTTTCATTATTTTTTTCATTTTAAAAACCTTCCATTCACGTTGTAAGTTTCACTCCTTCTATTCTACCATGAAGCCCGTTTTTTACAAAATAATGTAAAATAATTGTGTTTTGGATTAAAAAATGGTAAATTCGGGTATAGGAACAAATATTCGCTTTTTTGTTTTAAAAGATTGGAGGACCCTATGATACGTTTTAAAGATGTCACAAAAAACTATACGGATGATAATATTGCCGTTAGTAAGCTCAACTTGGATATTAAAGATGGTGAATTTTTTGTTTTTATCGGTCCAAGCGGTTGTGGAAAAACAACAACACTTAAAATGATTAATCGACTCATTCCACTTTCAACAGGAACGATTTATATCAATGAGAAACGCATTAGTGACTACAATATTCATGAACTTCGTTTCGATATTGGTTACGTGTTACAACAAATTGCCCTGTTTCCGCATATGACGATTGCTGAAAATATCGCGATTGTTCCTGAACTAAAAAAATGGGATAAAGAAAAAATTTATAACCGTACAACAGAACTGCTCGAAATGGTTGGTCTTGATCCAGAAATTTATCGTGATCGTAAACCAAAAGAGCTTTCTGGCGGTGAACAGCAACGTGTTGGCGTTGTGCGTGCACTTGCCGCTGATCCTAGCATCATTTTAATGGATGAGCCATTTAGCGCACTCGATCCTATTACACGTCAAAAACTACAACAGGATATTTCTCTCCTCCAAAAGAAAATTAAAAAGACGATTGTTTTTGTTACTCATGATATGCAAGAAGCGCTCGCGCTAGGTGACCGAATTTGCCTCATGCAAGACGGAAAAATCGTTCAGTGTGATACCCCCTCAAATATTTTAAAAAACCCGAAAAATGACTTTGTTAGACATTTCCTTGATTCTGGAAATATTACAAAACCTCATTTATTACCTGAAAATAAAAATGCACAAGACATTATAAACCTCTTAGCTTTAGAGGAAAAAAATGCGCCTGATTTGAAAGTTTTAAAGAATGATGCAACAGTTAGCGAAATTATTGGGGCGTTGGCAGTAGATAATGCGGTGCAAATTCAAGATGATAACAAGAGAATGTATACTCTGACACATGCAGATTTGACGAAGTTTTTAGCTAGTCAATTAGAACAGGTTGGTGAGGCGAATTGAATACACTCATCAATACATTTATTGAAAGAAAAGATGTTCTTTGGACGGCGCTCGTTCAGCATATTCAAATTTCATTCATTTCCCTTTTCATCGCTGTTTTAATCGCCCTTCCGCTTGGCATCTACTTAACTAGGCATAAGCGAATAGCTGAACCGATTATCCAAGTCGCGGCTATTTTTCAAACAATACCGTCTTTAGCTCTTCTTGGTCTTTTGATTCCGCTTGTTGGTATTGGGATTGTTCCAGCGATTATTGCACTTGTGATTTATGCGTTACTTCCGATTTTGCGTAATACATATACAGGAATCAATGAAGTGGACCCGGCACTCGTTGAAGCATCGCGCGCTATGGGTATGAACAAGTGGCGTCGCCTTTACAAAGTACAGCTACCTCTTGCAATGCCAGTTATTATGGCCGGAATTCGTACGGCGATGGTGCTTATAATTGGTACGGCAACTCTTGCTGCCCTTATTGGCGCTGGTGGGCTTGGGGATTTAATTCTGCTTGGAATTGACCGCAACAACAATAGTTTAATCTTACTTGGAGCCATTCCAGCGGCTCTTCTAGCGATTTTATTCGATGTTCTTTTGCGCTTCTTAGAAAAGGCAAGTTTTAGGAGTACTATTATAACGGTGTCCATCGGTATTCTGCTTACTGCTGCACTCATAATTGTTCCGTACTTTACTTCTGATAAGAAAGAAATTACGATTGCTGGAAAGCTCGGTGCTGAGCCAGAGATACTAATTAACATGTATAAATTAGTAATTGAAGATGAAACAGATTTAACCGTCAATTTAAAGCCGAATATGGGTAAAACGAGCTTTCTATTTAACGCACTTAAATCCGGTAACATCGACATCTATCCAGAATTCACTGGTACCGTTTTAGAAACCTTTACAAACGATCCTGCCAAATCGCATGATGCGAATCAAGTTTACAAACAGGCAAGAGACGGACTTGCCAAGCAATTTAATATGACTTATTTAAAACCTATGCAATATAATAATACGTATGCTCTTGCGGTATCAAGCGATTTCGCGAAACAAAATGATTTACAAAAAATTTCCGATTTGTCTGGCGTACAAAATCTTGTGAAAGCTGGTTTTACGCTGGAGTTTAATGACCGTGATGATGGCTATAAAGGTATCCAAAAAACATATGGCTTACAATTTGATAGTGTAAAAACGATGGAACCAAAACTACGCTATAGTGCTATTGAAGCGAATGATATTAATCTAATTGATGCCTATTCAACAGATAGTGAACTCGCGCAATATCAATTAAAAGTTTTAGAAGATGATAAACAGTTTTTCCCCCCGTATCAAGGAGCCCCATTAATGCTCACTAAAACAATTGAGAAGTATCCAGAAATTCGGGCACCGCTAAATAAACTTGCGGGCAAAATTACGGATGATGAAATGCGAAAGATGAACTATGAGGTCAATGTAAATGGAAAATCAGCTGAGGAAGTTGCACGTGCCTTTTTAGTTAAAGAAAAAATTCTTAAAAAATAATAAAAATGGATACTAGAAGCTAATCGCTTTTAGTATCCATTTTTATTATTTATCAAGTAAAATGAGTTTATTTGTCTTCTTGTCGCCGGACGGGTTGACCATTTTCATCTAAGAGTGGCGTCATTCCTCCTGAGTAACCCGCATAATGATATAGATACTGAATTCCCGTTTCTTGATCTTCCCAAATTTCCATTACTGTCATTTTCCCTTGCGTATAAACTTTTTTAAAGCGTTCATCTGCCATACTATCTCCCATTCCTCTCTTTTTTAAAAAACTAGAATTTGCGTCAAACAAATTCTAGTTTTTCTCTCATTCGTTTCGAATCAGTTCGATAATTTTATTTGTATTTGGTTTATAAAAACGACAATGTGCTTCATACTCCATATTAAACTCTTGTGCGCGTTTCGGTAAGGGGTTTGTTTTATCAATTAGTAAGCCTGCTTCTAAAAGTGGAAGTAGCGAAATAATTTGATCAAAAACTAAGCCGCCATTTGTATCGCTCAAAACGTTAACCATTTTAGCTAGTGCTTTTCGTTCTTCAGATGGCAATTGTTTTTGATGGGTATGATACCATTTGGCAAGAGCAGAACGATTTTCTCTCGTCGCCTCCAAATAGATAGTTTGCGCATATGCCGCTTTCATAAAAGCAATCGATAAATCTTCTGCTGATGTCCAGTCTTCTGGCTTAATAAGCCCTTGTTCTTTAATTTTTTCATTCAATAACGCAATATCTTCTTGATAAATATCCATTTTATGCTGTTGTTGTTTGTAAACTTCAAGTGCAAGACTAAGTTGATCAATTGTAGGTTGAAGTTTTTCTCCAAACAAAACGTTATTGTTTAAAATAAGTTGGGCTTGTTCAATTCGTTCGGCCACAATACTGTCACGTTCTTTCACGATACTAGCCCGTTTTGTCAAATATTCAAAATAAAAATTATACTTCTGCAATTTTTGAACGACCGCTAAAGCCTCTTCTCGGCTAGCTAGTTCATCTTCGCTTCTTAGTACAGTGATGCCAGAGATTTTCCCTAGCTTGGTAAAAATGACAACCTGAAATAATTGATCTTGCGCATCTATCTTATAAGGTAACACATGGTCTTGCTCTAAAAGTTTCTTTTGTGGTTTCAACATTTTGCTAGCCATTATAATCAACACCTTTACTACGCTTATTCTAATAATTTAATTATAACGAATCTAGGTGAAAAATTCGAGGGAAAATATTAAGATATTTTTAATTTACAGTTTACATAATTTTATTATCGTTAATTATAAGCGGAAATTAAGAAAATACATGTGTAGAGTACCATAAAAACGGTAATCCTCTTTATAATAAAAAGGCAAATGCAGTTAAAATTACACCACATTTGCCTGTTATTTCTAGAGCGCTTCAGTTAATTTTTTCTTTTTATTCTTAACAGGATTTAATGAACGTTCAATAAATCCAAGTACGAGGTCAACAATGATAGCCATTAGTGCAGTTGGAATCGCACCGGCTAAAATAATGGCAGTACCGTTTGTCGCGTTTGTTCCTCGAACAATAATGTCCCCTAGTCCGCCTGCTCCGACAAATGTTCCAATTGCAGCAACACCAATTGCAATAACGAGTGCGTTACGAATACCAGCCATAATAACAGAAAGCGCAAGCGGCAACTCAATCATGCGTAGAACTTGCCATTTTGTCATCCCCATAGCTTTCCCCGACTCAAGTAATGCACCATCTACATTTTGGATACCCGTATACGTATTCTTTAAAATCGGTAAAAGCGAATACAAAAACAGTGAGAGTACAACCGTATTTGTGCCAAGACCCATAATTAGCATCAAGACAGCAAGCATAGCAAGCGCTGGAATCGTTTGAATGATATTAGCAATTTGGATAACCCAATTTGCAAGTCGGCGTTTACGTGCAATATAGATGCCGAGTGGAATCGCAACAATACTAGCAAAAAGCACACCATAAATACTCATCAAAAAGTGTCTCCAAAAAGCTTCCGCCACATATGCCCCATTTGTCGCATAATAGTCAATTAATTGATTAAACGTATTCATTTGCTTTCATCCTCAAAATAGTTATTTTTTTGAAGAAATTCTTCTGCAACAACAGAAGGTTCTTTCAATTTACCATCGGCCTGATAGTTTAACTTTTGCATTTCTTCTGTAGAAATTTTTCCAACTAGTTTGTTTAAAGTAGTTTTTAGTTCCGGATGCTCTTTTAAAATCTCGTCTGTAGCTACAGGTGAGGCGTCATATGGTGGAAAGAATTTTTTATCATCTTCTAAAATCTTCAAATTATAGGTTGGAATACGTCCGTCCGTCGAGTAACCGAGCGCCACATCCATCTGATCATTTTTAAGTGCCGTATAAATCAAACCAATTTGCATCGGAAAAATCTTTTTAAAATCGATGTTGTATTCCTTTGAAAAAGCTTTATAACCATCGCCAGCACGTTCCATCCAGGAATTATCTACCCCAGCTGTAAGCTCTTTTTGGACTGGACGCATATCACTAATCGTATTTAAATTATATTTTTTAGCTGTATCTTGTCGCACCATAAAGGCGTATGTGTTTGCGAATCCATAAGAATCAAACCACGTTTGTTGGAATTTATCTTCAAAGCCTTTTTGAACAGCGGAAAGAGCTTCCTCTGGATCTTTAATAGGTTCTTCACCAAGAGGTCCAACTAAATCGGTTCCTGTGTATCTTGTCGCTGTAATATCCACATCTCCGTTCACCATCGCCTGGTGTTGCACAACAGATGATCCTAAATTATTTACCATCTCTACTTTTAAATCTGTGTCATGCTCAATCATTTGTTTCACGATATTCGCAACAATTTGTGATTCTGTTGTTGACATTGAACCAATTCGAATGGTATCACCCGAGCCCCCGCCTAAACCTGGCAGTGAACATCCTGTTAAAAGGACGAAAGACGCACATAAAACAGTTATTAAAGTTGTAATTTTTTTCATTTTCCGTCCCTCCTAACCGTTGTTTCTTGCATCGCGAAGTGGTTTTGGTGTTAAAATATTTTCGAGTTTACCGAGGAAATATTCAACAAGTAGCGCCAAAATAGTAACTGGAATCGCGCCACCTAAAATTAAATCTGGACGATATAAATTTAAGCCGTTAAAAATAAAGTCACCTAGTCCACCAGCACCAATATATGACGCGAGCGTTGCCCACGCAATAATATAGACAGCTGACAGCCTAATTCCAGCCATAATAACCGAAATTGAGTTCGGAATTTCCACGTTTATAATAAGCTGAAAACTTGTCATTCCCATGCCACGCCCCGACTCAATTAAGTTTTTATCTACGCTGCGAACCCCGATGAACGTATTACGTAAAATGGGTAATAGCGCGTAAATAAATAGTGCAATAATTGCTGGGAATGTACCTACGCCTAAAATTGGAATAATAAACGCAAGAATGGCGAGTGACGGAACTGTTTGTAAGACACTGACAACACCAATCACAAAATCCGCTATTTTCGGCGAACGCGTAAGTAAAATACCTACAGGAACGGCTACAATGATGCCTAAAATAACAGCGGCAAGCGATATGTAAAGATGCTGCCAAGTTTGAACAAGCAAGTTATGCCCATTTTCTTGGAAAAATTGCGTAATGGCATCCATTATTCTCCCCCCTGACTACTGTGCGCAAGTTCTTCGCCTTTCTTTTCATGAGAAGTAGACGTATCGTCGCCCCAAATTGAATCGTATACCATATCAACAAGACTAGCACGTGTCACAATTCCAACAAGTTTTTTATCATTATCTACAACGGGCACATATTTGTAACCGCGTTTTAAAATACGTTGTACGGTATCGCGAAGTAAGGCGTCTTCCTTCACAAAAAACACATTTTTCTCCAAAATATCAACAACTGATGTCGCTGTACGACGATTAGAATCAATTTGTTCGACATCAATGAAACCTTTCAAAATATTTTTCTCATCAACGACAAGAAGCGTATCCACTCGGCGTTCTTTCATAAGCTGAATTGCGGCTTGTAAAGATTTATCCGCCGTAATGGAAACTGGTTTTGGATTCATAATTTGGCTAACTACTGTTACATTTGGTTGTGCTTCAATTAAACGATCTTTCCCAATGAAATCTTCAACAAATGAATCAGCAGGATTGCGTAAAATTTCATCTGGCGTATCAAATTGCACGACTTTTCCGTCTCGCATAATGACAATACGATCAGCTAGTTTTATCGCTTCATCCATATCATGTGTAACAAAAATAATCGTTTTCCCAAGTTCCTGTTGTAAGCTTTTAAACTCTTCTTGAAGAGCATCTCGCGTAATTGGATCAAGCGCCCCAAACGGTTCATCCATCAAGATGAGTGTTTGGTCAGCTGCTAAAGCACGAAGCACCCCAATACGCTGTTGTTGCCCACCACTTAGTTCATACGGATATTTATCCAAATATTCTTCTGGCAAATCAACCAGTTTAATCAATTCTTTCGCGCGCTCATGTTTCTTTTCATCCGACCACTTCAAAAGCTTTGGGACTAAAACGATGTTGTCGCGAATCGTCATGTGCGGCATGAGACCGATTTGTTGAATCACATACCCAATTGACCGGCGTAACTTTACAGGATCTTCTTGTAAGATATCCTTATCGTTGATGAAAATTTTACCTTCAGAAGGTTCAATTAAACGATTTATCATTTTCATCGTCGTCGTTTTTCCGCACCCACTAGGTCCGATAAAGCAAATAAATTCTCCCTTTTCAATGTTTAGGTTTAGGTCGCTAACCGCCTTTTTCCCACCTTTATACGTCTTCGTAACGTGTTCAAACTTTAACACGAAGGACACCTCCATATGTATTTCTATTTTACCCAATCTTTAGGTAATTTCCCTATTCCTCTAGCTACTAAACAAAAAAACCTTATAGAACAATCTATAAGGAGACTATATAAAAAGTATATACTTGTGCTTTATAAAACGCAAACCATCCTGCTTAAGTGTAACTTGAAAAACTCCTTGAAGATGGCACGACAAGGAGTTTTATAGTTTATTTGGGTTGAAATAATTGCGGCTTCATTTTCATCATCACGGTAATCACTAGCCCACAAACAACAACTGTTGCAAGACAACTTATTCCGTTCATGACAACGGAGAAAAGTTGAGCACTCCAACCAGCAAAAGCATACGCTCCCCAGAATAGAACACCAGCGAGATAATGCCAAAAATACCTTGCAATTCCTCCGGTAAACATGGCAATCCATGCATAAGTGATTGCTTTTTTTAAGTTTTTCTCAGCTAAAAAAGCTCTAATTTTCTTAGAATAAATTCCTGAGAAAGCGATGAAAGCAAAAGCAAGTACATATTCGATAAGCGCCTGATTCCACATTAAAATATACGCTTTACCAGTTAAAAAATGGAGCAGCCCCCAAAGTAAGCCAGAAAATCCGGCGGCGAAAAAGCCTCTTCTGATTGCAATCACATACATTGGAATCATCCCTAGTGAAATGGAGAAACTAGAACCAATATCAAGCGGTATAAAGCTCAGAACCATTGCAATAGCAGCAAAAATCGCACATTCGAGTAAAACAATTAAGCGTTTGTTTGACATAAAAAATAAACTCCCTTCTTCTTTTGGACATACACGCACCGCAGAAGAAAGCAGTTTTCAATATGAAAAATGCATTCGCCACAATCCCTACGCTCGTATTAACGAACAGGTTCAAAGGGTCAGAGTAAAACACTCAATCTCAGCTTAAAGCCCCCCCTGTGGTAACGTAATATGAAATTCTTAACAAAACCTATTATAACATGCTAAAAAGAAAAGTAAACCCTAATCTTCTCCTGAAAAAAGCACTGCGTTTTGTTTCCGCTTACTAAGCTTCGCAAAAACCAGTTTATAACTATTTTCCAAGATAGCAAAAAGAAGTTCATCTGGCACATCAGAAGCACTCGTCATCATCACAGAAATCCAGTGTGTCTTATTCAAATGATAACCCGCAACAATTGCCTCGTATTCTTCCTTTAAACGCTCCGCTCTATCAGGCTCACATTTTGCGCTAACAAAAAGAATATCTTGGTGTTTGTGAATGAGAGCAAACATTTTGTCAGAAACTTTCATCACACTCGCTTCTTTTCCAAACGGAAAGGTCAGTTTTGCTCCTTGCAGTGACTCGCAAAAGGCTACCCATTTTATTCGTTCTAATTCAAAATCCATTTTCTCCCCCCTCTTTTTTTAGTATAGCATGTATTAAGCTTTATTTACGAGCACTAGCATGGTAAAATAGGGATAATGTGCTTTTTTATAGGAGGAAAATAATGTTAACAGTAAGTAACGTCGCACTTCGATATGGCGATAAAAAGCTATTTGAAGATGTATCGATTAAATTTACACCTGGCAATTGTTATGGTTTAATAGGCGCAAATGGTGCTGGTAAATCAACATTTTTAAAAGTTCTATCTGGTGAAGTGGATTCACAGGCAGGAAATGTGCATATCACGCCTGGTGAACGCCTAGCTGTGCTACAGCAAGATCATTTCCAGTACGATAATGAACTCGTTTTAAATACTGTGATTATGGGTCATAAAACGCTTTATGATATTATGGAAGAAAAAAATGCCATTTATATGAAACCGGATTTTAGCGATGCAGATGGCATTCGTGCTGCTGAACTTGAAGGAGAATT
This sequence comes from Listeria tempestatis, assembly GCF_963575625.1. Taxonomy (NCBI): domain Bacteria; kingdom Bacillati; phylum Bacillota; class Bacilli; order Caryophanales; family Listeriaceae; genus Listeria; species Listeria tempestatis. The sequence goes on along the minus strand of NZ_CAUYTK010000001.1, from coordinate 321,802 downwards.
CGGCGAACTTGGTGGTTGGGAAGCGGAAGCAGATGCCGCTGTTCTTTTAAATGGACTTGGTATCCCGTCTGAACTTCATGGCAAATTGATGAAAGACTTAACTGGTTCTGAAAAAGTGAAAGTTTTACTTGCACAGGCTCTGTTCGGCAAACCTGATATTTTACTACTCGATGAGCCGACCAACCACTTGGACATTCGGGCAATTCATTGGTTAGAGGAGTTTCTCATCAACTTTGAGAACACTGTTATTGTCGTGTCGCATGACCGTCACTTTTTAAACAAAGTATGTACGCATATTGCCGATCTTGATTTTAGCAAAATTAAACTCTATGTTGGAAACTATGATTTCTGGTACGAGTCGAGCCAACTCGCGCAAACAATGATGAGTGACCGCAACAAGAAGAAAGAAGAAAAGATGAAAGAACTTCAGGACTTCATTGCGCGTTTCAGTGCGAATGCCTCAAAATCAAAACAAGCGACTAGCCGTAAGAAAATGCTTGAAAAGATTACGTTAGAAGATATTCAGCCTTCAAGTCGGCGCTATCCATTCATTCAATTTAAGCCTGACCGAGATGTCGGGAATGACCTTCTAACCGTAGAAAATTTAACCAAAGAAATCGACGGGGTTAAGGTGTTAGATAATGTTTCTTTCACTATTAATCGTGACGATAAAGTGGCGCTTGTTGGGGATGACGAAGTTGCAAAAACGACGCTATTCCAAATTTTAGCAGGTGAGTTGACACCAGATTCTGGAACTTTCCGCTGGGGTGTGACAACAAGCCAAAGCTACTTCCCAAAAGACAACTCTGAATTTTTCACTGAAAACAACCTAAATCTTGTCGAGTGGTTGCGTCAATATTCCCCACAAGATGATTCTGAAGCGTTCTTACGCGGATTTCTTGGACGCATGCTCTTTAGTGGTGATGAGGTGCTTAAAAAAGTTAAAGTGCTTTCTGGAGGTGAAAAGGTACGTTGTATGTTGTCGAAAATGATGCTTTCAGGTTCCAACGTACTACTGCTTGATGAGCCAACGAACCACTTGGATTTAGAATCAATTACCGCACTAAATAATGGTCTACTCAGTTTTAAAGGGGCTATGATTTTAGCATCACACGACCATCAGTTGTTAGAAAGTATTGCAACGCGAATTGTGAACCTTTCTAAAGATAATTTCTATAATAAAGAAATTAGTTATGACGGCTACTTAGCAGAAGTCATGCAAGTGAATGACTAAAAAAAGCGTGAATCCGGTGGATTCACGCTTTTTTAAAGTAATCTTCTATAATTTCCATGTGTGTTGGATTGAAAAGTGGTGGAATCTCATTTTGCCCTACCCACTTCAATTCTAGCGTTTCTTCATTATGAAAACTTAAATCAACATTTTCTGTTACATCGACTTGGTACACTAAATCAACACACTGTGCCACATCACCATTTGGATAGTGCTGTTCAAGTGTCGTATAAACACCTTGGAAACCTTGAATGGAAAACTTCTCTATACCAGTTTCTTCAAAAATTTCACGCCGAAGTGTCTCCTCAGGTTTCTCAGAAAGCTCCATCGCACCGCCCGTTATGCCCCAAAGATTGCTGTCACCACGGCGTTGCAATAAAATCTGGCCTTTTTCATTGCGCATAATGCCAACAACAAAGGTCAAAATAATTTTTTCATGTCCTACTTTTGAACGAATCCATTTGATATAATCCATTTTCCGCCTCACTTCAAAGTAATTTCACCTGTATCTATCGTAATTGGCGAAGCAGAATCGCCCACATAAGAAAGAAACGATAAAGATACCCACTTGATGTCACTGACTTTATCAATTTTACTAATCGGGAAAACAAGCTCCCCAGAAATCGTTTTGCCTTTTTCAATTTCACTATCATCAAAACTCGAAAGAAGCATATCCCCACCATTTACACTTTCTTCTGGCGTCTTTAACTCCCCTTGGTTCGGATAAGTCGTTACTTTTTCATCACCATGGTTTGTGATTTCAAGTGCAATCGTCACGCTCCCTGGCAATTCTTTATCTTCAAGCGAGGAGTAAATGGTTTTTTTCTCCACTTTAATACTCGTAATCTTACTTTCAATTTGATCATCTGTCTGGCTAAAATGAACTTGATATGTTTTTGATTCAGTAGCCGCACTCTCCTCTGAATCATTGGCCATTGAAAAATTACGCACGTTATCTTGAACATCTTGAAAGTTTTTAAATGCTACAATAATCCCAATTATCGAAGCAATCATCAAAACAGTACCGCTCAAAAGAATAATGGCACCCACTTTTCTTTTTTTCGGGAAAAAGAGGATGACAACACCTATAATGAATAAGATAAAGGAGATACCTCCACCAAAAATCCAAAATACCATATTATGTCTCCTTTTTAATGAAATATTGTGTTCATCATATCATTTATTTAACAGTGAGGCAAAAAACTGCAAAACCATTACTGGCTTTGCAGTTTTATTATACTTCCATGATAATCGGAAGAATCATCGGTCTACGTTTTGTTTGCTCAAACAAATAGCGATTTAATTTGTCGCGAATATCTTGTTTAAGTTTTGCCCATTCAAATTCATTTTCTTGCAGGTTGTCTAGCACGATTTTACTAACCACCTTGGCCGATTCTTCAATCAAATGTTCCGATTCGCGCACATAAATGAAGCCGCGCGAAATAATTTCTGGACCTGAAATAATCGTTTTCGATTTACGGTTTAATGTGACAACCACGATAAAAATACCATCTTCTGAAAGCAATTTGCGATCGCGCAGTACAATGTTTCCTACATCACCAACACCTAGACCGTCAATAAGCGTGTTGCCAGCAAAAACACGATTCCCCATCGTCATTTTGCCCGCCTTGTAGTCTACTACATCGCCTTTTCCTGCGACAAAAACATTGGTTTTCGGAATTCCAACACTATATGCCAGTTTTGCATGGCTAATTAACATTCGGTATTCCCCGTGAACTGGAATAAAATATGTCGGTTTCAGCAAATTCAATACCAATTTTAAGTCATCTTGACTTCCGTGACCAGAAATAAATAAATTGCGACTCATAGTTAGAACACGAGCACCCGCTCGGTATAACATATCAATTGTTTTCGCCATCATCGTCTCAAGTGAAGGGCTTGGCGTTGTGGTCACATAAACTGTATCACCCGCTTTAATATTAAGTTGTGGATGGTTCCCTTTTGTCATTTGTTGAAGTGACTGAATAGGCTCTCCTAAGTTCCCCGTCTCAATGACTGTAATTTCATGGTCTTTATATTTCTTCATGTCTTTATGCGAGATAATCAAATCATCTTCGACAACAAGTTTATCAAGGCGTCTTGTTATCTCTACAACTCGTTCCAATTCCTTTCCAACAATAACAACTTTACGTTTTGTTGCAGCAGAAGCGTCTAAAACTTGTTGCAAACGAATAACATTTGAAGCCACACAGGCCACAATAATTCGCCCTTCGGCAGTACGGAAAGCATGACGTACTTCTTCTTCGATCTCACTATCACTAGAAGTTGTCCCAGGATGTTCTGCTTCCGAACTATCGGATAGTAACGCAAGAACGCCAGCTTCCCCGATGTCAGCAATCGCACTTAAACTAGTTTCATAGCCATCTTTCGCTGATTGATCAATTTTAAAGTCCCCAGTGTAAACAATTGCACCTTCGCTCGTATCAACAACAATTGCAACGGAATCAGGAATCGTGTGGGTTGTACGGAAGAAACGAATATTCGCTTTTTTAAATTCAATTACGCTATCTTCATCAATTACATTGAAATTTTTAAAGCGGACTTTTTTATACTCTTTCACAGAAGCTTTCGCAAGTTCAATCGTAAGCTCAGTTCCGTAAACAGGCGCTTTTACTTTTTGAAGTAAATACGGTAAAGCACCAATCGCATCTTCATGTCCATGTGATAATACGATGGCTTTCACCCTATCTTTATTTTCCTCCAAATATCGGAAATCAGGGATGACAACATCAATGCCGAGCAATTCATCTTCTGGGAACATGAGCCCCGCATCAAGAATGAAAAGTTCATCATCCACTTCCACCACGTACATGTTTTTTCCGCTTTCAGCCACTCCACCAAGAGGAATGATTTTAATCTGTTTCGCTTTTTTAATTGTCAAAGCGGAAACCTCCTTTAGTTTTTTTTCGCTTGTTTATAAATAGATTGTAATTTTTCCGCTTGCGCCGCATTCAAATCGACAAGAGGAAGTCTGACAGGGCCAACATCAACCCCTAATTCTCGTAATAAAAACTTCGTTGGGGCAGGATTTGGAACGGCAAAAATACCCGTCATAAGCGGAAGCAACTTCCGATGAATTGCGGCTGCCTTTCTCACTTCCCCGTTTTCAAACAAATGAATCATTTCTTGCATCTCAGGGCCTGCTACGTGGCTAAGAACAGATACTACGCCTTGTCCACCTACAGCTAAAATGGGCAATGTTAAGCTATCATCCCCGCTATAAACAGAGAAATTATCCGCTGTTTCTTCAATAATCTTAGAAATATTGTCTAAGTTTCCGCTTGATTCTTTAACAGAAACAATATTATCCAATTTCGCAAGTTCAATAATTGTTTCCGGTTCGATGTTCACGACGGAACGACCCGGAATATTATAAATCATCACTGGTAATGGTGAATTTTCTGCAACCGTTTTAAAATGCGCATAAAGGCCATCTTGATTGGGCTTATTATAATACGGCGCCACAATTAACGCTGCGTCATAACTGCCTAGTTCGGCGACTTCTTTCGTAAAACGAATTGTTTCAAAAGTATTGTTCGATCCCGTACCCGCAATTAGTTTTACGCGTCCATCATTTGCTTTTGCCACTTCCGTAAACAATTTGATTTTTTCATCATGGCTTAAAGTCGGTGACTCGCCTGTTGTGCCTGAAATGACAAGCGCATCTGAGCCATTTTCAATCAAATAATTTACTAAAGCATGAATTCGTTTGCGGCAAACTACATTTTTTTCTGGATGAATCGGCGTTACCATCGCCGTAATCACTTTCCCAAAGTTCATTTTTATTCCTCCTAAATCGTAGGGAATTATTCAAAGTCAAGACAAAATTCATCATGTAAAGCATTGACTGCTGGAACTAAATCGTCTTCGCTGACTAAAACCCAGATGGTTGTATGACTATCTGCAGATTGCAAAATTTGGATACCTTTTTGGGCAAGCGCGCGAACAATTTTTGCTGTGACACCTGGTACACCAGTGATGCCCGCACCAACAATTGAAACTTTCGCGCACTCCGTTTTAGACATAACCGAAAAATCTTTTGTTTTTAAAAGCTTTTCAACGGTATCTTTCTTTTCTTCTGGTACTGTAAACACGATATTTGTCGCTGAGATATTGATGAAATCAAGGCTAATTCCGCCATCAGCTAAGAGAGCGAAGGCTGATTCCTGTGTCCTTTTTGCATCAGTTTGTACAGAAACCTGCACTAAATCTGTTACGTGTGCAATGCCTGTTACAAGGCGTTCTTTTACATCAAAGTGCGGTGCTTCTCCGCTTGCAACAAGCGTACCTTCTCCGTCCAAATAAGTAGAACGTATGCGCATTGGGATTTTTGCAGCCATCGCAATCTCAACAGCTCTTGGGTGAATAACCTTTGCCCCTTGATAGGCCATATTGGACACTTCGTTATAGCTCACTTGCCGTAAGCTTTTTGCATGTTCGACAATGCGCGGATCAGCTGTCATCATGCCATCTACATCCGTATATATATCAATATAATCAGCCCGAAGCGCAACACCGAGTGCCGCTGCTGATGTATCGCTACCACCACGGCCGAGCGTCGTCACATCATTTCGTTCATCAACACCTTGAAAACCAGCAACAACAAGAACATCATTTTTTTCTAAAGCTGTTGTTATTCGTTCAGTGTCCACTTCCAAGATTTTCGCATTCAAATGATCAGACGTTGTGCGAATACCAGCCTGCCCACCTGAAAACCCCTCTGCTAAAACGCCAGATTCCTTCAACATGTTTGTAAAAACCGCACAGGAAATTGTTTCCCCAACAGAAAGCAACATGTCCTGTTCGCGCTTTGAAAGCTTCGTCTTTTTGGTGCCAATCAATTCAAGTAGCGTGTCCGTTGCATACGGATCGCCGTACCGCCCAATTGCCGACACAACAACAACGACCTTATAGCCGTCCGAAACGGCACGTTTAATGTGTTTAAATGCCATTTCACGTGTTTTTGGACTTTGCACGGACGTCCCGCCAAATTTTTGAACTATTATTTTCATTCCCGCACCTCTAAATAATTTCTAATTTAACTAGGCTCTCTGCAATTTGAATAGAGTTCCAAGCCGCTCCTTTAAGTAAATTATCTGACACGATCCAAAGATGAAAACCAAGCGGATTATCTAAATCGCGACGAATTCGCCCAACAAACACTTCTTTTTTACCAGCCGCATTTGCTGCTTGCGGATAAAGTTGTGTTTCTGGATCATCTTCTAAAACAACGCCTGGCGCCTCTTTCAAACAAGCTCTTAGTTTTGCAACATCTGTTTCTTTTTCAACTTCAATATAGACAGATTCAGAATGTCCAGAAACAACTGGAATGCGCACACAAGTTGCTGCCACTTGAATTGATGCATCTTCCATAATTTTCTTCGTTTCATTGATCATTTTCATTTCTTCGTATGTATAGTCATTTTCAGTGAAAACATCAATTTGTGGGAGTGCGTTAAAAGCAATTTGGTAGTGCTTTTTATCACCTTTCACAGGCATAACTTCAGGCGTAAAAGGCTTTTCATCTAATACTGCACGGGATTGTTCCTGAAGTTCTTGAATAGCTGAAACGCCAGAACCTGAAACTGCTTGATACGTTGATACAATGACACGTTTTAAACCCCATTCTTTTCGAATTGGCTCAAGTGCCGCTACCATCTGAATCGTTGAACAATTGGGATTTGCGATAATACCTTGATGATTTTTTAGCGCCCGCTCATTCACTTCAGGAACAACTAGTGGAACCTGTTCATCCATACGATACGCACTTGTATTGTCAATCACGATGGCACCACGCGCCACGGCTTCCCCAGCAAACATTTTTGAAACTGAGCCACCAGCGCTAAATAAAGCTATATCAACACCATTAAAAGATTCAGGTGTAGCTTCTTTTACGACTACTTCTTTTCCTTTAAAAGTCAGTGTTTGTCCTGCAGAACGTGCGGAAGATAAGAAAGAAATTTGCTTAATCTTAAACGTCGCCGCCTCTTCTAATAACTGAATCATTTGTGTTCCTACTGCGCCAGTCGCACCGACAACGGCAACATGATAGCTTTTTGTCATTCATTATTCCTCCTTTAATTTTTGCTTTCATCAAAGTGATCGTTCACTTTAAACTCTATTTATCATATCATAAAACGCAGTATTTCGCAGTTCTTTTCCACTTTTTTTGAAAAAAAGACCTCGCCTGATTTAGAGACAAGGTCTTACTCATTATTTTTCTGTTTGTTTTGATTGTGCCACACGTGCTGCTTGCAAATTGTTAATGGGTTGATCAACATTTGAAGTTTCTTTGTTTTGCTCTGAGCGTTTCTTCTTCAGTTCAAAATATTTATCTAAAACTTCTTTTGAAATGCTCATATTGATTTTACTATCACTGTATCCATCACGATATTCCCAAGGGACAACAACTGCGATGGCAATTTCTGGTTTTTTAGCTGGTGCATACCCAACAAAAGTTGTATTCCAAACTTCGGCCATTTTTGATGCTGTTTTAGGTCCATCATAGAAGCCTTGCGCCGTACCAGTTTTTCCTGCTACGTCATAATCTGCTGAGCTAAAAACAGAGCGTGCCGTACCATTTGAACCATGTGTCACCTGATAAAAACCATTTTGTACGGTTTTAATATCTGCTTCTGTAACGCCTAAATGATTCAATACTTTTGGTTCATTACTAGATGCAACCGTTCCAACTGTATCACCAGACGTACTTGGATTGCGAATTTCTTTCACCATTGATGGTTGAATACGTGAACCACCATTTGCAATCGTTGAAGCATATTGCGCAAGTTGAAGCGGTGTATAAGAATCATATTGACCAATTGCAAAGTCAAGAATCTTACCAATTGTATCGTCTTGACCTTTATAGCCTACTTGTTCGCCTGGTAAATCAATGCCCGTCCGAACCCCTAAGCCAAATTGGTTATAGTAATAACGCATTTTATCGAATGTTGAAAGTGGTGCACGAAGTGGACCATTCGGTACATATTTCGCTCCCCCCATTTTCATGGAAACTTGGTACATATAGGAGTTTGATGAAATTTCAAGCGCACCCACTGGGCTAAGCGCAAGCGAACGTTCCCCGTGTCGGTTAAACCAAGAACTTTTTGGTTTTGTACCTTTAAAAACAATTGGCTGATCGACAAAGACAGTATCTTTTGTAATCGCATCACTCATAATCCCACTCAAAACTGTAGCGCCCTTAACGGCTGACCCCATATTATAGGCGGTTGTAAATGTTCCAAGAGAGTAATCTTCAAATTCACCTTTGTCATTTATTTTTTGTCCCGCAAGACTTAGGACCTCGCCACTATATGGGTCCATTGCGACAACAAATGCGCGGTCGAGTAAATCAGAACCACCTGAAGACTTACCTTTTTTGATGTTATTTCGTAAAATTTCTTCTACCGCTTTTTGAAATTCAACATCAACGGATAAAACAAGGTCTTTTCCTTTTGAGCCTTCATTTTTTTGTACCGTTTCAATAATATTTCCTTGGCTGTCAAGTACGCTTTCTGATTGCGATTTTTGACCAGCTAAAACGTTTTGGTACTCCGCTTCTAGATAGCTTTTCCCAACGCGATCATTTCGGCTATAGCCTTGCGACAAGTAATATTCTGCTTTTTCTTTTGGAAGTCCTTCTTTTGCCGATGACACTGATCCTAAAATAGAACGAAGTGTTTCATCATAGGTATAAAAACGATTCCAGTCTGTTGTTGTATCGACACCAGGTAAACTTTCGAGATTTTCGCTAACCCGTGCGATTTCTTCATCCGTCACATCTTTGCTTTTCACAACAGCTTCTGTCATCGCATAGCCACTTGTCATTTTTTTATAAATTGTAGCGATACGTTTGTCATCCGCTGTTAAACTTGCTAAATCTTTGTCTGTTACTTTTTCAACTTGAATTTTATAGGACTTAGACGCATCAAGTGCTTGTTCCTTTGCAGTTAAGCGGCTAAGCGATTCTTGTTCATTAGTTAAAATCCAATAATCTTTTTGATCACGTTCTGTTAATTTTTCAGGTTCAACTTTAATCATCTTATCAAGTTTTTGTGCAACTTGTAAGGTTTCAGATGGTTTTGTTTGTTGACTTCTTGTATACGTAATCGACTTCACCGCTGTATTTCCAACTAATAGATTATAATTGCGATCATAAATAACGCCACGTGGTACATTTTTTGAAACCGTAACATTTTCCGTTTCTTCTAGTTGCCTTTTATACGTATCTCCTTGGACAATTTGTACGATACCGAGGCGTAAAATGAGTACCGAAAACAAAATAAAAATAACGAAGAAAAGAATATTGAGTCGGAGTGGTATGACGGCACGTTTTTTTTTCTTTGATTTATCTTTCTTTTTTCTAAAATTCAGTTTCACCTATCACAAACCCTCTCTTAAAAGTAATGGCTCTTTACATTGTATCTGAAAACAGGATAACTTTCCACCTTCTGTAAGTTAGAATTTAATTAAAAATAGTATAAGAAAAAATAAAGAACCGCAAACATGGCTCGTTTACGGTTCTAATACTTTATATTGATAGGTTAACTAATTTATTTTGCTGCTTCAAAACGTTTTGCAACTTCATCCCAATTTACTACGTTCCAGAAAGTATCAATATACTCTGGGCGGCGATTTTGGAATTTAAGGTAGTATGCATGTTCCCAAACATCTAAACCAAGAACTGGCGTATAACCATCGCTTAACGGGGAATCTTGATTTGGTAAGCTAATAATTTCAAGCGCACCATTTTTCACTACAAGAAAGGCCCAGCCGGAGCCAAAGCGAGCAACTGCTGCATCAGCGAATTTTGCTTTAAAATCAGCAAAGCTTCCAAATTTAGCATCAATAGCGGCTTTTAAGTCACCCGCAGGTTCCCCACCACCACTTGGGCTTAAAATGGACCAAAATAGTGTATGATTTGCATGACCGCCCCCATTATTGCGGACAGCCGTACGGATATTTTCAGGGACAACATCTAATTTAGCAACTAATTCTTCAACAGGTAGGCTTCCTAAATCATCATGTCCTTTTAACGCGTCGTTTAATTTTGTAACATACGTATTATGATGCTTTGAATAATGGATTTCCATTGTCTCTTTATCGAAGTTAGGTTCTAGCGCATCGTAAGTATATGGTAGTTTTGGTAATTCATAAGTCATTTTAAAATTCCTCCTTAAAAATAATTTTGATTGTGCGTAAACAAATCAGACCATGCCAATAGACTTAGCTTTCTAAAAAAAAACAGCCTCACCCGTACCATTTTATCTTCTCGCTTACATCTTTTAGACTAGCACTTTCCGAAATCACATGCAATTTTTCTGCTTGAATTGATTTTCAGTTCAAATAAAGCTATGATGAAATAGCGAAAGACGTTGAGATTATGTACACACATCTACTCTCTTCCCTTTTCGAAAAATTTAAAACAAGCAGTGAGGTGTTTACGAACAAATGAATATTTTTAAACGTTTTTGGAAGAGCCTGTATTCTCCTATAGATATTGCAAACTTCCGAAAAGATAAAGTAAGATCTAGCATTTTCTACATCATTGTTTTAACATTCATCATCTTCCTTCCACTTGCCTATTATACAGCAACAACCACGAGCAATGCGCTTAAAGTTGGTGAAAGTACATTAAAAAATGAGATTCCTGATTTTTCAATCGAGAATGGTAAACTGGTTACAAAAGATCCATCAAAAGATGATTTACCGATTTCAATTGATGAAGGGAATTTACATGTTTATTTTGATGCGAGCGGCACACTGGATGAAGATGCTGTTGATAATAAAATTGGTTCTTATGATGGGGCTTTTGCTTTTTTATCTAAAGAAATTTATGTGACAGCTGCTGGAACTTCGCAGGCGATTAGCTATGATACGCTTGGAATTAAAGATAAAGACGATGTTTTAAGCTTATATGAGTCTATCACGGATATGTCGAAATTTTTCATTCCAGTTATTCTTTTAATTATCTTTTTATTTTCACTTGGATCAACTTTTTTCCGTGTTGCAATTGCTGGCTTATTTGGTTATATTTTAACCGGTTTTGGCCGGGGAAGCGTTTCTTACAAGGAAAATTGGATGATGGCGACGTACGCTATTACACTTTCGGCAACATTTACAATGATAATGGACTGGCTTCAAATTGTTGTTCCTTACCGAATGGAAATCAATTTATTTGTTACATTAATTGTCCTCTTTCTTGCAATTAGATCTTTACCTAAGCAGGCGAAAGAGCAAAAATAAACGCAGCACGCTACATTTTTCTTATCAAATTCTAATACTTGAAATCGTGCTTTCACCCTAAAAAAATGGTATGATACTAGGTGAAAAACACTATAAAGGAGCGAATTATCCTTGAACGAGAGAACTTTACGTACGGAAACACGCCCTGTAAAAGTCGGAAATCTGACTATTGGCGGTAGTAATGAATTATTTATTCAAAGTATGGCAACGACAAAAACGCATGATGTGGAGGCCACTGTTGCTGAAATCCTGAGGTTAGAAGAGGCTGGGTGTCAAATTGTTCGAGTTGCCTGTCCTGATGAGCGTGCTGCTGATGCGCTTAGCGAAATAAAAAAACGCATCCACATTCCGCTCGTTGCGGACATTCATTTTGATTATCGTTTGGCGATTAAAGCGATTGAAGCAGGTGTTGATAAAATTCGTATTAATCCTGGGAATATTGGGCGGCGGGAACGAGTGGAAAAAGTCGTAAATGCCGCAAAAGCAAAAGGCATTCCCATTCGAATTGGTGTCAATGCGGGTAGTCTTGAAAAGAAAATCATTCAAAAATATGGTTATCCAACTGCTGATGGCATGGTTGAAAGTGCTTTACATCATATAAAGATACTTGAAGATTTAGATTTTCACGATATTATTGTTTCTTTAAAAGCCTCCGATGTAAACTTAGCTATCGAGGCCTATGATAAGGCAAGTCGCGCATTCAATTATCCACTCCACCTTGGAATTACTGAGTCTGGGACACAATTTGCTGGCGGGATAAAAAGTGCCGCTGGTCTTGGTGCCATTTTAAGCCGCGGGATTGGGAATACTCTTCGCGTTTCACTTAGTGCCGATCCAGTTGAAGAAGTCAAAGTGGCGCGTGAATTATTAAAATCATTTGGCCTTTCTTCTAATGCTGCTACTTTAATTTCTTGCCCAACTTGTGGCCGAATTGAAATTGATCTCATTAGTATTGCAAATGAAGTTGAGGAATATATTTCTACCATAAAAGCCCCCATTAAAGTGGCCGTTCTTGGTTGTGCTGTAAACGGACCTGGGGAAGCACGTGAGGCAGATATTGGGATTGCTGGTGCTAAAGGAGAAGGCCTTCTCTTCCGTCACGGTAAAATTGTTCGGAAAGTTCCTGAGGAAATTATGGTCGATGAACTTAAAAAAGAGATTGACATTTTGGCCGAGGAATACTTTATAAAAAAGGCAGCTGAAGAAGCTGCGGCACAGTAAAACTTATTAAAGAGGTTAGAACTTGTAGAAGTTCTAACCTCTTTAATTTTATTCCTAAACGTTCTCATTTATGCTATGATGAGGTAAAAAAGGAGTCTTAAATGGATAAAGAATTAACTTTTTGGGACGGCGTAAAAGCTTGTTTGCCAACTGTTTTTGGATATATTGGCATCGGTATTGCTGCTGGCGTTGTCGGAAAAGCTTCACACTTGAGCATTTTAGAGATTGTACTGCTTTCGGCACTTGTTTATGCTGGAGCTGCTCAATTTATCATTTGTGGATTATTACTACTGCAAAGTCCAATTTCAGCGATTGTGACAACAACTTTTCTTATTAATTCACGGCATCTACTTATGAGCATGGCAACAGCACCGAGCTTTAAAAAAGCTTCCATCTTACATAACATTGGTATTGGAGCATTACTAACAGATGAGTCATTTGCAGTTGCTATGAATCAAATCGGGAATAAAAAAGAAGTGAGTGCCTTTTGGATGCACGGATTAAACGTAACAGCGTATCTCACTTGGATTTTGGCTTGTTTGGTTGGTGCAATTATTGGAAATTGGTTGCCAAATCCTGAGCTATTTGGTCTTGATTTCGCTCTGACTGCCATGTTTATCGGTTTACTTTATTTACAACTTATAAGTGATAAGAGCAAAAAAATAAGAACTTCGTTACTTGTAATCCTAAGTGTTATGTTCCTCACCTTTCTTTTCATGCGTATCATGACACCAGAGATTGCTGTACTTTGCGCTACATTATTAGGTTGTTTGATGGGAGTGATTTTAGACAGATGTCAATCAGTACATACACCTTTCTCACGATAGTCGGTTGCGCGATTGTCACATTCGTCCCTCGTGTTCTGCCATTTCTTTTTGTAAAAAAAATGAAACTACCAGATATACTTATGAGTTACCTCTCCTATGTTCCGCTCTGTATTTTAACAGCCTTATTTATTCAGAGCTTACTCATCAAGCGAGACGGTGAATTTCCAGCGTTCAATCTCTTACCGTTTCTTGCCGCCCTACCGACCATTTTGACTGCTATTTTAACTAAAAATTTACTATGGGTCGTTGTTATTGGTATACTTTCAATGGCAGGACTACGTTTTTTCTTTTAGGAGGTTTATTATGAATCAATTAAACTACTGCATGCTTGATTTTGAAACTGCAAACGGCAACCGAACAAGCCCCTGCTCTGTTGGAATTGTAAAAGTTGAAAATGGAGAAATTCGTGATACCTTTTATTCTTTAATTAATCCCGTGGAGCCATTTTACCGGCGAAATATTGAAATCCATGGTATTTATCCAGATGATGTAAGTGATGCTCCAACTTTTCAAGATATTTATCCGTTTATGAATGATTTTATTGGAACAAATCCCGTAACTGCTCATTTCGCTAGCTTTGATATTAGCGTTTTCCGCAAGTCAGCCGAAAAATACCAATTGCTTTTACCAAATAATGATTATTTCTGTTCATGCATTTTATCTCAGCAAATTCTACCATTAAAAAGCCACCGTTTAAATCAAGTAGCGGACTATTTTGGTATTCACTTTAATCACCATAATGCCCTTGATGATTCGAAAGCGGCTGCAGAAATTGTATTAAAACTCGCAGAACTAAAAGAAGTTTCTACAGTGCCAACGCTCGTTGATTCTATTGGCTATAAGTTTGGGCAAATAAACGGGGCCAACTTCACTAAAATAAGAAGGTAAGTTTTGACTTATAAAATAAAAAACCAAAAACAAGTACAGTTCATTTTTAGAAATGAATCTATTGCTTGATTTTTGGTTCTTTTTTATGGACAACTTGAGATTTTATTCTGCACTACTTACTTGAACTTGTATAATCAGCAAAAGCATCTTTTAAGTCACTGTCTTTTATGCTGATGTTAGCGGCTTTTAGTTCCTTTTTTAGTGCTTTTGTCATATTCTCAGATGTCATTTGTGACTCAATATAGGCGGCTTTCACCTTACTTTTATCTTCTTTAAAAGATTTTTTCTCCGTTTTGTTTTCAAGTTGGATGATATGGTAACCATAAGAAGTTTTTACTGGGTTGCTAATATCTCCTTTATTTTTAAGTGCATATGCAGCTTTTTCAAAGGCTTCATCCATTTCTCCTGGACCAAACGGATCTAGCTTACCTCCATTTTCAGCAGTGGCTGTATCTGTAGAGTACTCCTTGGCTAAATCTGCAAACTTCTCACCATTAGCAAGTTTTTCCTTCACTTCTTTTGCAGTAGCTTCATCTTCAACAAGAATGTGACTTACTGTAATATCAGGTTCCCAAGTCTTATAATACTCTTTTAGTTTTTTATCTGTCACTTTCAAATTTGCTTCAGTTGCTTTTTGGACGAGTAAGTTATATTTAATATTGTCTTTAAAACTTGCTTTAGTCAAATTGTTTGAAGCAAGCGTTGACTCAAAGCTATCTCCGTATTGTTCTGCATATTTTTTATATTCAGCATTCACTTCTTTACTAGATACAGAGTATTTTTTTTCAAGGATTTTTTCAAATGTAAGTTGCTGAACGACATCATTTCCATAACTAGTCTTTAGTGCTTCATAAAGTTCACTTTCTGTTACATTTCCTGCATCTGTTTTAACAACTGCACTACTTGAACACCCTCCTAATACAAGTGTAGTGGTGGCTGCTAGTACAATTAAAGTTTGTTTGATTTTCATGTACGACTTCCTTTCTCTTACGATTCTTTATTAGTATAAACAATAGTTTTGAAAGGTTTGCGTCATAATTATGAATGAAATATGAACAAAAATGAAAAAACGCAACTAGCTAGCTGCGTTTTTTAAACAATCAGGACATTTTCCATAGACTTCAAATTTGTGACCTTCAATTTCGTATCCGGGAAGAGCTTCGGTTAGGAAATCCATTGGACACATCATAATTTCTTTTGTTTTGCCGCAATTAAGGCAAATAAAATGATGGTGATGATGTTCATGTGAGCATGCTAGACGGAAGTTTTTTTCACCAGAAAGTTCGGTTTCTTCAAAAATGCCGAGTTCGACGAAAAGGGATAAATTTCGGTAGATGGTGTCAAAGCTAATACCAGGAAAATCATCTTTCATATTTTCAAGTACGTCTTTTGCGGTCAAATAGCAATTTTTACGCGCAAATAATTCAATTAAAAATTGTCGTTTATCGGTATGCTTATACCCACAATTTTTCATTTTCATGAGTGCTTCACTCGCTGATAATGCCATTTTCTTCACCTCTTTTCGCAAGAATAAGGCGCATGCGAATTTTTTGATAAACCATTGTGACAATCAAAATCATAACAGATAGCAAAACGATAGCCCCACCAGGCGCTAAGTCTAAATAATAGGCGCTAATAAGCCCCACAATAACGGAAATTTCTCCAAAAATAATCGCAAAAATAATTGTCTGCTTAAAGCCTTTCGCAATACGAATTGCTGCTGCAACAGGTAAAGTCATGAGTGAGGATACGAGTAAAATCCCTACGATGCGCATGGAGCTTGCGATGACGAGTGCAACAAGTACCATGAAAATAATATCAAAGGCTTTCGCACGTATTCCAGAAACTCGTGCATATTCTTCATCAAACGAAAGTAAAAATAATTCTTTGTACAGCAGTAAAATGACGATAAAGACAAATACAGAAATACTGACAATCGTATACATATCTGCTCTACTCACTGCACTAACGCTCCCAAATAAATAGCTAAATAAGTCTGTGTTAAAACCATTTGCAAGCGAAATAAAAATGACGGAAAATCCCATGCCAGCGGACATAATAATTGGGATAGCAAGTTCTTCAAAATGTTTGTAAACGGTTCGTAATTTTTCCATTAAAAGTGAGCCCGCCGTTGCAAAACCAAACCCTAAATAAAGTGGATTTAAACTAACAAGTGGCACATATGTTTTACTTAAAAATAAACTTACAGCAATACCTGCAAGCGTTACATGGCTAAGTGCATCGGCCATAAGCGACAATTTGCGAACGACAATAAAACTGCCTAATAGCGGTGCTACAATGCCAATAACAAGGCCAACTATAAAGGTATTTCGAATAAAATCATAATGAAACAGTGTGGCAATCACAATGCGTCCCCTCTCTTTCAAATTCTCGTGAGGTCGCTTCGATTTCACGTTCCTCTAAATAAAGATGGTAATCGCGCGCACTCCCGTCAAACAAAATCCGTTTGTTTATGCTAATGACGTGGTCGACATAATTGTTGATTGCAAGCATATCATGAGTGACAAGAATAAGCGTCATTTTCTTCGTCTGATTGAGTTTTCCCAGTAGCTCATAAAAAGCTTTAACATTCTCCACATCGACACCAACAGTCGGTTCATCTAAAATAAGCATTTCTGGCTTACTGACGAGTGATCTTGCTATAAAGACGCGCTGCTGCTGACCACCTGACAATTCACCAATATTTCGGTTTAAAAAATCAGTCATCGAAACGATTTGAAGCGCCTCAAAAACAGCTTCATTATCCGCTTTATTTAGCCTTTTAAAAAGCCCTTTTTTCTTGGTTAAACCACTCGCCACAACTTCCTTCACGGTAGCCGGGAACGCTGAATTGAACGCGTTTGATTTTTGGGAAACAAAACCAATTTTTTCGAAATGGCGAAAATTTTGTTGCTTCTCGCCAAACAAAGAAATACTTCCCTTTTGATTTTTTAAAAGCCCTAAAACTAATTTTAAAAGCGTTGACTTGCCAGAGCCATTTGGCCCAATGATACCTGTAAAACTTCCTTTTTTAACAGAAAAGTGTATGTTTGAAAGAACTTCCTCATGGTCATAATGAAAGGATAGTCCTTTTATCTCCAAAATTTCCTTCATTTTCAAAACTCCTTTTTGAGCTTCTCAAGCACTTTCCTAGTATAGCGGATTTATCATAAAATGTAAATCGTAATGAATCTGATTAAGAAAAAAGATTATTTTCTACTACTTTAGGGAAATAAGTTGTCAGGGGGTGTGACAGATGAAATTAATCTGGATGTACATAACGTATTTTATCATGGTGGCTGTAAATCTTTTTGCCAATATTTTGCCTTTAAATGGGGTAACAACAAGTGAGGTGAGTAACCGGTACCAAACCTTGTTTACACCTTCTGGCTATGTATTTTCAATCTGGGGTATTATTTATTTGCTCTTATTTATTTGGCTTGTAGGCATCACAATAAAGCACGCTTACGTGACAAATCAACTTGCATTTGTATTTATTACTAGCAGTCTTTTGAATGTGCTTTGGATTTTTATGTGGCATTTCAACTTAATTTTTTTATCAATCATTGTTATGCTACTACTCCTTACTTCACTTTTATTATTTTATGCCTATCAAAAGCAAATTTCAAAGCGGCGTTTGTGGCGCATGCCCATTTCCGTTTACCTTGGCTGGATTTTTGTAGCGGCAATTGCTAACATTTGTTATTACTTTAATGTCTTAGGTTTAACGGCATTCCAATCAGGCGCAACCATTGTGATACTCCTTTTAGCTAGCTTTTTCGTTCTCGTCTTTCGCTACAAGCAAAATGATTTTATCGTTCCACTTGTTTTTGTTTGGGCATTTATTGGTATTTTTGTTCGTGATTATGCCTTCGCGCCCTTTGTCGCTTATACGGCGCTCATTATGGCCATTATGATTTTCATGTTAAATTGGTTTCGTTTAAAACAATTCAAATAAAAAATAGCCAAGCGATCAACTTCGCTTGGCTATTTTTTATTTAGAGAAAATCTCTGTTAATATTGGAACAACTTGTTTTTTACGTGAAACAACCCCTCTAAGTGGTGCTTTGCCGTTTACAATTTTTACGTTATATGCTTCTTCTACAGCTTTTGTTTCTGTTCCAATGGCTACGCCAACAGAATCGTTTGTTAGAATATTTGTGATGATGAATAGATATAAACCTAAGCCTTTATCTGCGATTGCTTTTTGGATAACAGGTTCCACTTCACTCATACGTGATAACACATCTTCTTCATCTACCACATTAATTTGTGCGATTTCAATTTTATGACCGTTCATATCAAATTCTTTCGCATCAAGTAATAGCTCGGCAACTGATTTTTTGCTTACATCGGCGCCCGCACGAAGCATTTCCATGCCGTAAGATTGTAAATCAATGCCCGCAATGTTCGCTAGTTTTTCTGCCGCAGCTTTGTCTTCTGCTGTTGATGTTGGCGATTTAAAAAGAAGTGTGTCCGAAATAATGGCGGAAACCATTAATTTTGCAACGAGATTTGATACTTCTATATTTTTTTCTGCAAAAAGTTTTAAAAGAATTGTCGCGGTACAACCAACCGGCTCCGCACGGTAATAAAGTGGGTCTGTTGTTTCAAAGTTTGCAATACGATGATGGTCAATGACCGTATGTACCGTCACATTTTTGATGTCATCTGCGCTTTGTTGCGCTTCGTTATGGTCGACAAGGCAAACTGTATTGACTTCATTTGCAACTGTTTGGACTAAGCGCGGAGCTTCAATGCCTGCACTTTTTAAAACAAATTCTGTTTCTGAATTTAATTCACCAAGGCGAACTGCTTCTACATCAAAACCTTCTGCTTTTTTTAGTTCACTGAAGGCAATAGCCGAACAAATTGTGTCGGTATCTGGATTTTTATGCCCAAAAACTAACATTTTTTCCATATTTATCTCTCCTTATTCATCAGCCATAATTTTCTCGATTAAATCAGCATCAAACTTTTGCTTATGCAGCATCTCAATTTCGAATCGATATGGCGGTTTTTTATTTGCTTTATCTTCACCTACATAAGGTGTTTCTAAAATCTTTGGAACAGACATTAACTGAGGGTGATGCACGATATAATTCAAAGCATCAAAACCAATGTGCCCGAAACCAATATTTGCATGGCGATCTTTATGCGCACCACAAACATTTTTACTATCATTGATGTGAAGCACTTTTAAGCGATCGATACCAATCATTTTATCAAACTCATTTAAAACGCCATCAAAGTCATTCACAATATCATACCCAGCATCATGCGTATGACACGTGTCAAAAGTGACCGATAAAAGCTCGTTATGTGTCACACCATCCATAATTTGTGCGATTTCTTCAAAAGAACGTCCAATTTCCGTTCCCTTTCCAGCCATTGTTTCAAGCGCAATTTGCACATCAAAACTAGGATCGAGTGCTTCGTTTAAGCCTTTAATAATTTGCTTAATACCAACATGCGCACCTTCTCCAACATGTGCACCTGGATGTAGCACAATTTGCTTCGCAGAAAGTGCCGCTGTACGTTCAATTTCCTGACGCAAGAAACTTACACCAAGCTCAAATGTTTCTGGCTTGACCGCGTTTCCGATATTAATAATGTACGGCGCATGAACAACGATATCTTGCATATCATTTTCCGCCATATGCGTCTGACCTGCTTCAATGTTTAATTCAGCAATAGGTTTTCGACGCGTATTTTGCGGAGCTCCCGTATAAATCATAAAAGTGTTGGCTCCGTAAGATGCTGCTTCCTCACTTGCACCTAATAGCATCTTTTTGCCGCTCATTGAAACGTGCGAACCAATTCTTAAATTGCTCATTTTTTCCCTCGATTCTTTTTCCGATTTTCACGACGTTTAATTTCCGCCATTTTATAGTTAATTTTCTTCTTATAACCAGGTTTTCGTTTCTGCTTCGCTTTTTTGCGCATACCAATTTCACGTGGATCCGCCGCCTCGCGCTTTGCCTCACGTTTCGCGCGTTTATTTCGATCTTGTACTTCAACAAATTCGCCCTTTTTAAGCTCTACATGTTTAAAGCTAATTCCCAGTTTTTCCAATTGATTTAAACGATCCTCATCCGCAGGTTCAAAAATGGTGAGGGCAATACCAGAATGCCCCGCCCGACCTGTTCGACCTGTACGGTGAATGTAAAAATCATTATCGTCCGGAAGTTCATAATTAATCACATGACTTATGCCTTGAATATCGATTCCTCTTGCCGCAAGATCAGTTGCGACAATATATTGGTAATCCATATTTTCAATGGCTTTCATCGTCCGTTTACGTTCACGTGGATTCACATCACCGTGAATTTTAGCTACTTTTAAACCGCGACTAACAAGCCCCTCATGAACTTCATCTGCCGTTTGTTTCGTATTGGTAAACACAATCGCTAAAAATGGTTGGAACGTCACAAGACAATCCTTTAGTAAGTCCATTTTATTTTTACTCTTAGCTGCAATTAGTTCATGTGTCACTGATTTAGATGCCACTACGTTTGGTGTAATATGCTCATAACGCGGATTTTCCATATATTTTTTAAGAAAAGGTTTTAGCTTCTGCGGAATTGTTGCCGAAAATACTAACATTTGTAGTTCAGGAGGCATTTTCCCAGCAATTTGATCCACATCGTTTAAAAAGCCCATATCAAGCGTCATATCGGCTTCATCAATGACCAGTACATTTGCCGTATAAATTTGTAACGCGTTTTCCCGAATCATATCATTTATACGCCCCGGTGTCCCCACAATAATTTGCGGCTGCTTTTTAAGCTTTTCGATTGCACGTTTTTTATCCGTACCGCCGATAATAAGTTGCGCGCTAATTTCATTTTCGCTATATTGGGTGATTTTTTTTACCTCATTATAAATCTGTGTAGCCAGTTCGCGACTCGGCGCCGTGATAACCGCTTGCAAAACGTCCTTATGCGGATTAATTTTTTCAATAATCGGCAGTAAAAAAGTATGTGTTTTTCCCGTTCCAGTTTGTGATTGCCCAATGATACTCTCTCCGCGCATGACACCCGGTATTAACTTTTGTTGCACTTCTGTTGGTTCATAAAAACCTAATTTTTCAATAGCAACATTGATAAAAGGTTGAAAACCAAATTGTTCAAACCTTGTCTTTTTCATATTCATCATTTCACTCCGTTTCAGTTCCTTGTGCCATTATACCATCTACAGCGCATGACCGCGACAAAAAAATACAGAAAAAACCGTTCTAGCAAAAAAAAAGATTCTTCGTTATAATAAGAGTAGAACTCGCTTTTTTAGTTTAGGAGGATACAATGGAAATTATCAAAATTAGCCCACGCGGTTATTGTTACGGCGTTGTCGATGCCATGGTCATCGCTAAAAACGCTTCACTCGACCCCAATTTACCACGTCCTATTCATATTTTAGGTATGATTGTTCATAATAAACATGTTACCGATGCTTTTGAAGAAATCGGCATCTACACCGTTGACGGCGATAATCGAGAGGCCATTCTCGACAAAATTGACACTGGAACGGTTATTTTCACAGCACATGGTACTTCTCCTCGCGTAAAAAAAATCGCACAAGAAAAGGGACTTGTAACGATTGATGCCACTTGTCCGGATGTTATGCGCACTTATGACCTTATTTTAGAGAAAAAAAGTGAAGGTTATCATGTCATTTATATTGGAAAAAAAGGGCACCCAGAGCCAGAAGGTGCATATGGTACCGCACCAGACATCGTTCATCTCGTTGAAACAGAAGCCGATATTGATGCTTTAAACCTTTCTTCTGAAAAAATATTCGTCACGAATCAGACAACGATGAGTCAGTGGGATGTGCTCGATTTGATGGACTACATTCAAACAAAATACCCCCAAGCAGAAAACCATAAGGAAATTTGTATGGCGACACAGACGCGCCAAGAGGCTGTTGCTGAACAAGCTGTCGGCGCAGATGTTACGATTGTTGTAGGTGATCCGAGAAGCAACAACACAAATCGCCTCGCCCAAGTGTCTATTGAAAAAGCTTTAGTTCCAGCGCACCGAGTGGCTGATGTTAGTGAAATCAATTTAGACTGGATTAAAGATGCAAAGAAAGTCGCTGTAACAGCAGGTGCCAGTACACCAACACATGTTATCCGAGAAGTACTTATCTTCTTGGAACAATACGAACCAAATGATCCAACAACTTGGGAACGCCATCACCAAGTCAGCGCTGAAGCCATTCTCCCCCGTGCCAAAAAGAAAAATATGGAAGAGAAACGCCGCGTGCGATTAGAACACTTAAAAAATGGCGGTCGTTAAAGAATCAAAAAAGCATTACTTTAAAGGCAAATTTACTCGCCCCAAAGACCAAAGACAAAGAATTTTATTTCTTTCAGCTTGAAGAAAAACTTAAAGTTCACACAAAACAAAACGACCCACGCAAAATCAGACTGCTGACAAATGGTGAGATTCTAGGCAAAGCCGAGTACCGAAGTGGAGCGTACTCGAGTACGTGAGCATCGGAACGGAGGCTTTAACGACGAAGATTGCCGTTTGTCAGCAGTCTGAAAGAATTTTATTTCTTTATCTTTGGTCTTTTTTGTTTATAGTAACATTTCGCACATAAAAAAACGTTCCTATGATTTATATATCAATCACAAGCGCGCAATCAATTGGTTATACTTTAATCTAAGATTTTTTATGATGAAAAGTAGTTGTCACTAGGAATACATTTTATACGAAACTATAAAAAGTAGAAAAACGGAGCAGATTTTTTTATCGTCATGCCTTTATTTTTTAGTAACAATATATAAAACCCGATAGCAGAATATTGGCACTTCTGTCATCAGGTTTAGTTTTGGTCGCAAATCCATCTAAATATAATTGGCTAAATCTATAATTGTGCATTCAGCTCCCATGAAATACCAAATTTATCTTTGATTTTAGCATATTTTGAACCCCAAAAGGTTTCATGTAAAGGATCAATACTTGTTGAACCCGTTTGAAGCATTTTCTTTTCTAATGAAGTAATGGCTTCTACTGAATCAATTTCAAGCCAAATAGCTATTTGCGCATTAGTCGACTTATTATGAAAATATTCATTTTCGGTTGCGTCAGAAGCATATAGTATGCTTTCGCCTAATTTAAATACAGCATGGCCAATGCATGATTTACGATTTACATCCTCTGTAAATCCCATATCTTCAAATGTTATTTTTTCAATAATTTCAGCACCAAAAATATCAACATAATACGCTAAAGCTAGTTCACACTCATCTTGATACACTAAATAAGGAACGCTTGTTTTAATCATATTACCACCTCCAATCTTATTTTATCTTACCATGAACGAAACGAAAAATATTATTCTACATTGTGGTTTTTTTAAAAACAGAAGCTAAAAGTTTAGCTGCATTAATCAAAATTGGCGGGTCTTCTGGTATTGGTTGTCTTAACTTGATTGTATAATGAGCACCATTACACTCTGGAAAATATAACTTTGCATTCACTTTCCCTCGTAAACAATTTTTTAAATTAAAGTACGAAAAAGCATTATTTGAAGCATCAATCGCGCATGCTAATAAATAATATTCACCATCAGGAATACTTTTCAACGTATTGAGATGTCTTTGTTTAGTTGCTAATCCAGAAATGGGTTTATGGTTTGGAATCGGTGTATGGAATAAGCCTATAAAGATAATTCCTGTTTTAAAACTACTTGGCACATCGATTGTGACATGACAAAAGGAGTTATTACTGCTTTCGTAATATTCTAACGCTTTATTTGTACTAGATTCAAAATTTTTAACTTGAGTATATATATCATCCATTTCCCCCATATATTGTTTTGGAGAACATCCCGTATATCTTTTAAAAATAGTAGAAAAACTCCCAGAACTGGAATAGCCAACCGAAGATTGGATAGTGGTAACATTCTTTTCAGAAGGAATCATTTCAATCGCTTTTTCAGTCCTTATGCTCGAAATATATTCATTAAGAGAATATCCAGTTATATTCTTGAATTCTCTACTAAAATAATATTTATCATATCCAAAATGAGCGGCAACGTCTTCTACCTTCAATTCAGAAATAAATACATTTTTTTGAACATAATCTAATATATCCTCAATAATGAATTTCATTATTACTCCAAACCTTTCTTAAGTATATTTAGGATACTTGGATTTTAACATTACATATAACATATTATAAGTTGCATTTTTGTGAGTTTCTACAGTAGTTATATACTTTTTTTAAATGTTTAGGGGAAAATCAAATGAAAAGTCTGCTCTAACGACATATCACCTGTAAAAATAATTTCATTTGGAACACCCAGTTCATCATTTTCTCTAAACCATCGTCTGAGCTCTACTTCGCCAAACTCCGTTATTTCTTTTTTTGTGTGGTGTCTTTTTAACGTTTCTTGAAACGACAAATTAAAATAACAAATGATGACCTGCTCATCAAACAGCTGAATAAGCTCGGTTAACATTGTACCGTAAATTTTTTTCACAAAAATGCCTTCTAAAATCACATAATCAACACGATTTTTACCATAAATGGCCATTTGTTGGATTAAATCAATAGAAAGATTATTTGGCTCATCCTTTACAAAAAGCATTTCCCGCCGAACAACATCTAGCGAAATAAGTAATTTAGTTCCTGGTAATTTTGCATTTAAATCGTGTGCAAGCGTCGTTTTCCCACTACCTGAGTTACCACGCAAAAGAATAAGTTTTGTTTTCATAAAAATATAAACGGATCAGTATGAGCTTCTGAAATAACAAATTCTGCTTCATACTGTAAGTTTTCCGCTCTTTTCTCAAATTCTGTCTTTAAATAGCGTTTCATTACTTTTTCAATATTATGACCCGCATCAATCGTAGGTAGGTCAATTGCTAATAAGTCGTGGCCTGTATGATAATAAATATCTCCCGTTACAAAAACATCTGCCCCACTACGCTTGACATCATGAATAAATTTGTTTCCGTCACCACCGATTACAGCCACTTTTTTAATACGCTTATTAGGATCTCCGATGAAACGAACATGATTAATTGCGAGTGCGCCCTTTAATTCTTCGATGAAAGCTAGGATGCTCATTTCTTTTTTTAGTGTACCAATTCGGCCAAGTCCTTTTGTTTCATGCAGATTTTGCAGGCGAACTAAATCAATCGCTGGCTCTTCGTAAGGATGAGCAATGCGTACTGCTTTTATGACGTTATCAGCTACGCTAGAAGGGACTACTGCTTCCAGTTTAACCTCAGAAACAGCTGTTAACTCCCCCTTTTCACCAATTGTTGGGTTTGCTTTTTCACTTGGTTTAAACTCTCCCGTTCCAAGTGTTTGGAAACTACATTCCTCGTATTCTGCACCAATCTTGCCGGCCCCGTTTTGCATAAGGGCTAACCGCACTTCATTTACGTTATCTTCCGGAACATAAACAGAAATTTTCATATGATTTTTGCGATGTGTGGGCACAATGATTTCCGTATTTTCAAGCTGCAAAAGCTCTGCCAATATATCATTAACCCCGCCGTTTGCAATATCCAAATTGGTATGCGCTGCGTAAACAATAATATCATGCTTGATTAGCTTTCGAATCATACGCCCTTCCGAGTTTGTCATATCAATTTTTTTGAGCGGTCGAAATAGAAATGGGTGGTGCGCAATAATCATATCAACATTTTGACTAACTGCTTCTTCTACAACACTTTCTAAGACATCTAAGGTGAACATAATTTTGCGTACTTTTTTAGAGAGATCACCCAATTGAAGGCCAATGGGATCACCTTCCGTAGCAAGCTCTTTTGGAGCAATCTCTTCTAGCATTGCAACATACTCATAACCATTTGCTACTTTCATCTGAGCACTTCCTCTACTATTTGTATTTTTTTTGTAAGTTCTTCAATTTTGTCCGTATTTTGTTCACTTTCTTGCCCGTTTTGAATCCCTTCAATAATTCGTTGCCAATTTGCTAACTCATGTTGCCATTTTGCAAGAAAAATCTCATTTCTTTCGGCTAATAAAAATGGACCGAGTAGACGCTCCTTGTCCGTATAGTATGCTTTTTCTGCCGTTTTCTCTAGGACAAGAATTTCATAAATTTTATTATCTTCACGTAAAATGGTTTCCGCAACAAGCATGAACTGATTTTTTTCCGCCCATTCACGAATTTGCCAAGCCCCAATATTAGGCTGCAAAATAAGCCGCGTAACAGTCGATAATTTTTCAGGTTCTGCTTCTAAAATCATTCGAATTAACGTGCCACCCATTCCTGCAATAACAATTGTGTCAATGGCATCTTTCGACTCTATGACTGCCAGTCCATCTCCAAAACGCACATCAATTTTTCCTGACAGTTCTGATTTTAGGACTTGCTCCTTTGCCGATTCAAACGGGCCTTTTGCGACCTCGCCTGCCACTATAAAACTTGCCATTTCATTTAAAATGGCGTAACAAGGCAAGTAAGCGTGGTCACTACCGATGTCTGCAATTCGGCTGCCTTTAGGTATGTAATTTGCCACACTGGTGAGGCGCTTTGATAGTTTTTGTTCGTTCATTATGACACTCCCTATAAAAAGGAGGTTGGAACTAGGCGTAAAAAGCCCAGTTCAAACCTCTTATTTTTATTCCAAAAAGTCTTTCAATTGTTTGCTTCTGCTTGGGTGACGTAGCTTCCGAAGTGCTTTCGCTTCAATTTGGCGAATACGCTCACGCGTCACGCCAAACACGCGGCCTACTTCTTCTAGTGTACGTGTACGACCATCATCTAAACCAAAGCGAAGGCGAAGTACATTTTCCTCGCGGTCAGTCAGCGTGTCAAGCACATCTTCAAGTTGTTCTTTTAACAGTTCATATGCTGCATGGTCGGATGGCGACGTAGCCTCTTGGTCTTCGATAAAATCACCTAAGTGAGAGTCGTCTTCCTCACCAATTGGTGTTTCAAGCGAGACCGGTTCTTGTGCAATTTTTAGGATTTCACGAACTTTTTCAGTTGGTAAATCCATTTCTTCTCCAATTTCTTCTGGAGATGGGTCACGTCCCAAATCTTGAAGCAAGGAACGTTGTACTCGAATTAACTTATTAATGGTTTCGACCATATGCACTGGGATTCGAATTGTACGTGCTTGGTCAGCAATAGCGCGGGTAATCGCTTGTCTAATCCACCATGTGGCATACGTACTAAATTTAAAGCCCTTGTTAAAATCAAATTTTTCAACAGCTTTCATTAAGCCCATATTTCCTTCTTGAATTAAATCGAGGAAAAGCATTCCACGACCAACATAGCGTTTGGCAATACTTACAACGAGCCGTAAATTCGCTTCTGCTAAACGACCTTTTGCTTCAATGTCACCTGCTTCAATACGTTTTGCAAGAGCAATTTCTTCATCAGCAGATAATAAGTCCACTCGACCGATTTCTTTCAAATACATGCGGACAGGGTCATTAATTTTAACACCAGGAGGAACGCTCATATCTGTGAGGTCAAATTCTTCAGTTTCTTCTTTTACAAGCTCAGTTTCATCTGGATCAGCATCATCGTCATCATCTACGACTTCAATTCCTGCTTCGCTAAGCTGTTCCAAGTACTCATCCATTTGCTCTGAATCTAGTGTAAAGGGAGCTAATCTAGTAGCTACTTGACTATAGGTTAAAATCCCTGTCTTTTTACCTTCTTCAACTAGTCCTTCTTTCGCTTGTTCAATTGTTTCTTGTTTTAATTCTTGTGCTTTTTCACTCATACTGCCTGTTTCCTCCTCCCAAAATACCGCGTTACGACCAACTACTAGTCATTACCATCATTTCGCGGTTTTAAAACGTTTCATCAATTGCAGAATCATAATCCTTATTAGCAAGACTTTTTCGAAGCTGAATCACTTCACTAGAGGCCTTTATTGCCCCTTCATGGTCTTGCAAACGCATTTTTTCAGATACTTCCTGTTCCTTTTGTTTAATCTTTATTTCAAGACGATATTTTTTCATACTTAAAATATAGTCAGAATAAGCTTCTATCGTTTGTTCCTCAGGTGACTCCAACATTTCAAGACTTGATACAACATTTTTTAAGCGCATATCTGTCATATGATCCATAAACCTTGATGCACTTGCTTCGTTTCCGTCTAAATAATAGGCAATTAAATGTGTATATAGCGCCTGAAAATCATCGTTGTAAAAAACGAGACCTTCTAAAAGTTGATGAATTTGGCTAAAGGCATCTTGATTTTCAATCATCGCCTTCAGTAAATGCTGTTCTGCCACAAAATGTGCTTCACGTTTTTGCTGTTCTCTTGGTTGCTCAAATACAAAACTTAAATCATCATCTGGTGGTGGGGCCAGATTTGCAAAGTCATCAAATTGCGTTTCACGTGGTTTTTGGCGTGCTAACTCTTGCATCGCACGCTGAAGTTGCTCTTTTAGTGTCGGGATTGTAATATCAAACTCAAGAGAGAGTTGCTTTAAATAAAATTCGCGTTCAACAGCTTGGTCAATTTTGCCAATCTCAAGCAGTGCTTCATCAATATAGGCTAGGCGTTCCGTATCATTTGCCATATTGCGGTTTCGGCTCAAATAATACAATTTAAACGCCGTCCATGTTTGCCGCTCATGCATATAAAGCGCGTTAAATTTTTCTGCCCCGTGCGTTCGAATATATTCATCTGGGTCTTTTCCGCTCGGCAGACTCAGGACAAAAATTTCTACTCTTCCTTGCGCTAGTAGGTTCCCTGCCTTAAAAGCCGCCTCAATTCCTGCGCGGTCTCCGTCATAACAAATAACAGCACGATTAGCCACGCGTTTAATCAGCCCAATATGTTCTTCCGTCAAACTAGTCCCCATCGAAGCAACACCATTTGAAAGCCCCGCCGCACTTACCGAAATAACATCCATAAAACCTTCTAAAAGAAGCACTTCCTCATGTTTTCGAATCGCCTGACGACCTTCTGAAAAATGATACAACAGCTTTCTTTTGTTAAAAATAGGGGTTTCCGGGCTATTTAAATATTTCGGACCGTCTGTTTGATTATATAACCTTCCTGAAAAGCCAACAAGCTGCCCTCTATCATCTGTTATGGGAAACATAATTCGATTGCGAAAGCGGTCAACAATTTTCCCGTCATCACGTTCAGAAAGCAAACCAGCCTGAACAGCCAGATGTAAATCCAACTCGCGCTTTTCAAAAAAGGAAGTGAGCGTTGCATGTTGATTCGGTGCAAAACCAATTTGAAAAGTTTGAATGAGTTCCTCACTCATCCCTCGTTCCTTCAAATACTCTAAAGCTTCGAGACCCTCTTCGGTTTCTAGGAGTAAATAATGATAGAGCTTAGCAGCAAGTTGATGCATATCAATCATTTTTTGAGCTTCACTAGTATTCTTAGGTGCTGATAGAGTTTCATCACTTGAGAGTTTGGGAAGATCCACATCAACGTGTCCCATTTCTGCTACCTTATGAACGGCTTCTGTAAAAGTTAGATGATCATGTTCCATTAAAAAGGAAAATACATTGCCGCCTTTTCCGCAACCAAAGCAGTGAAAAATCTGCTTTTCAGGTGAAACGGAGAAAGAAGGTGTTTTTTCGCCGTGAAAAGGGCATAAACCAATGTAATTTCGTCCTTGTTTTTTGAGTTGCACGTAGTGACCAACAATATCTACAATATCCGTCTGATTCCGAATGCGGTCAATCGTTTCTTCAGGAATCCTTTTCATTTTTTATCGTCAACTCCACTTTATTTTCTAAAAAATTACGGACATTTTGGTAAAAGTGCCTGCGATCTTGGTCAGTCATCGCCTTTGGTCCTTTGCTATACTTCCCAAGCTTCCGCTCTTTACGTCTATCGTTACGCTGTTCAAGCATCATTGTCATTCTTTCTTCCAAGTAGATTTCACCTCGGTTAGAAAAAACAACACATTTCGCAAGTAGCATACTCGCCAGGCCAATATCCTGCGTGACGACAATATCGTTTTTTTGAGCTAAATTGACAATCCGAATATCTGCAGACTCCTTTTCTGTATCTACATAAATCCAAGTTTCATCATTTGCCACACTTCTAAAATGGTTATAAGACGCTACATAAATAACGTCAAGCTGAAATTCTTTAGCGAGCTGATTTATTTCTGTCTTTACAGGGCATGCATCTGCATCCACAATAAATTTTGGCAAATCATTCCCTCCTTTTCAGCTTATGACAAACGAAAAAACGAGTTGATCACCCGTTTTATGCATCGTCATTTTGCATATCACAAAATTGCATTATACGCGCGATTAAATCTTATTTTCAAGCTTAAAAAGCACGTATAATATATATATTCGACATAAAAGTTAAAATTCCTTCTTAAAAATCAAATTTTTCTTCATCAAGTTGTCCGATATGGCTTAAAATTTCATTTGCTGTCTCCTCAACTGCTTTATTTGTCACATCTAGCACAAAACAGCCTAGTTTATCCGTTAACTTTTTGAAAAACTTCAGTTCCGCATCAATTCTGTCACCGCTAGAATACATACCTTTCCCACTTAATCCCATTGAAATTAATCGTTCAGAGCGAATTTGATTTAATTTTTTCTTATTAATTTTAAGGCCAATAATCTTTTTAGGATCAATTTCAAATAACTCTTCTGGAATACTTGCTTCAGGCACAATGGGGATGTTCGTAATCTTTAGTCCTTTTAAAGCTAAATACTGGGACAAAGGTGTTTTAGATGTCCGTGAAATTCCAATTAAAACATAATCTGCTTGTAAAATGCCACGGGGATTTCTTCCGTCATCATTCTCTACAGCAAATTCAATTGCAGCCACCTTGTTAAAATATGCTTCATCTAGCGAGCGGACACGGCCGGGTTCAGACAATGGCTTAATTTTGTATGTTTTTTCAAGTTGGGCGAGTAGTGGTCCGAAAATATCAATAATTGGAACGCCATATGCTTCAGCTGTTTCATTTAAGCGAACACGAACTTCCTCTAAAACGACAGTATGAACAATAATACCGTTGTTAACAGCGACTAAATCAATAATTTCTTCAATCATTTCAAGCGAATCAACATGATGAAAGCGGTGAATAAATTTTGGCGTTTGTCCAAATTGAGCTAGTGCAGCTCGCGTTACAAGTTCAGCAGTTTCACCAGTTGAATCGGAAACGACATAAACGGCTGGTTGGGTCATTACACACGTCTCCTTTAAAAAGCAGGAACTTTCATTTCAAGAAAAATTCCTGCTTTACTTTATCTATTTATTTTACCTGAATTTCATCCATTTGTGCAAATTCACGGATAAAGGTTGAGAGTTCAACAAGAAGGGCTAATCGATTTGCTTTTAGCGCTTCATTCTCACTCATGACAAGAGTATTTTCAAAATAAGCATCAATGATGGGACGAATTTTAGCAAAGCGCTTCAATCGCTCTACAATTGTCATATTTGGGTAATCATTTTTTAACTCCTGCACGGTTTCAAAGAGTTCTTTCTCATACTCATTTTCAAATAAGCTCGGGTTTACTGGTTCATGATTATCATACTTCTTCGCAATATTTGTGACACGTGTTAAAGCTTCTACAGTCGGACGGAACCAATCATCTTTTGCCGATTCATTTAATACTTTTGCACTATCAATCACTTGCGGGATTTGATTTGGTTCACCGCTCACAACAGCTTCTATAATATCTTGGCGCACATTATGACCGCGTAAAATGACACGAAGGCGATTTTTCATGAAATTTTGTGCCACTTGATAAACTTCTTCGCCTGGTAAGTCAGAAAAACCTTCTTTCCGTTCGATGCCAACAACTTCTGCCAGTACTTCTGCAAATGGTAAATCCCATTCATTTGCTTGAATGATACGCATAACTCCAAATGCACTACGGCGAAGACTAAATGGATCTGCTGAGCCAGTTGGAATAATATTGATACAGAAGAAGCTAATTAACGTTTCAAGTTTATCCGCTACAGAAATGAGCGCACCTAAATCTGATTTTGGCAATTCGCCTTCAGAAGAAATTGGCAAATAGTGTTCCCGAATTGCAGTTGCAACAGCTTCGTTCTCACCTTGAAGTTTGGCGTACTTCTCACCCATAATCCCTTGCAATTCTGGAAATTCTCCAACAACATTGGTGACTAAATCAAATTTATAAATATCTGTCACACGATAAATATCTTTTTTCTCATCTTCTGTCCAGTTCAAATAATCAGCTAGAAGAAGCGCCACTTTTTGAACCCGTTTCATTTTTTCGGTTAAAGAGCCAAGACGTTCATGAAATACAATATTTTTAAGTTTATGAACCGCTTCATCAATCGTCATTTTTAAATCTTCTTGATAGAAGAAATCGGCATCTGATAGCCGTGCCCGAAGCACTTTTTCATTTCCCTTTTGGACAATTTCTAAATGTTCATGATTGCCATTTCGAACTGTAATAAAATGTGGCAATAAGTCCTTATCTCTACTAAATACAGGGAAATAGCGTTGGTGTTCCTTCATTGTTGTGATTAAAATTTCTTTTGGCAACTCTAAATATTTGTTCTCAAAATTTCCAAATAAAACAGTTGGATATTCGACAAGATTATTTACTTCCTCGAGTAAATCTGCATCGGTCGGAATTTGCCAGTTCTGAATCGTTTCGACTTCCGCAATCTGTTCGCAAATCGCCGCCTTCCTTGCTTCCGCATCTGCAATAACAAATTGTTCAAGGAGTAGATGCTCATAATCAGATGGCGTTTTCACAATTGTAGACTTACCAAGAAAGCGATGCCCCCGCGTTTCATTTCCCGTTTTCACACCAGCCACTATAAATGGGACAATTTCCGTATCATATAATGCAACTAGCCATTTAATTGGCCGAATATAGCGCAAATCGAGGTCCGCCCAGTGCATACTAACTGGGAAAGTCATGTCCGTTATAATTTTTTGGAATTCAGGGAGTAAATCAAACGTTTTGAGGCCTTTTACTTCTTTTTTGATATAGATATACTCGGTGCCTTTTATTTCCCGAAAAGTTAAGTCATCTGGTGTAACACCTTGACTTCTCGCGAATCCTTGAGCGGCCTTTGACCAGTCACCGTTTTCATCAAAAGCGATTTTTTTAGCAGGGCCTTTTGCTTCCTCTATTTGGTCTTCTTGTTGTGCAGCAACGTTTTTCGCTAAAATTGTAAGTCGTCTTGGCGATGAATATGTTTGAATTTTTTCAACTGCAATTTTTTTCTCTTTAAACCAATCTCTGGCACGTTCTTTTAGCTGTTCTGCTGAAGCCGAAATATATTTTGCAGGCATTTCTTCAAGTCCGATTTCAAGTAAAAAATCTTTATTCATGATTTTGTTCCTCCTTTATTAAAGGGAAGCCAAGTTTTTCGCGTTCCTCATAAAAGGTGCGTGCGATTCGTCTTGCGAGATTCCGAATTCGCCCAATATACTGTGCACGCTCTGTTACAGAGACAACACCTCTTGCATCGAGCAAATTAAAGGTGTGTGAGCATTTTAGTACATAATCATATGCTGGGAAAACAAGTCCCTCGCCCATTTGGTTGCCTGCTTCGCGCTCATATGTGTCAAATAGCGATAACAACATTTCCGTATTGGATGTTTCAAATGCATATTTCGAATTTTCATATTCTGCTTGATAGAAAATATCGCGATACGAAATGCCTTCAGTCCACTCTAAATCAAAGACATTTTCTTCATCTTGAATATAACTTGCCAGACGCTCTAACCCGTAAGTAATTTCCGATGTGACTGGCGAGCACTCCAACCCACCTACTTGTTGAAAATAAGTGAATTGTGTAATTTCCATACCATCAAGCCATACTTCCCAGCCTAGACCAGCACAGCCTAGCGAAGGATTCTCCCAATTGTCCTCAACAAAGCGAATGTCATGCTTTAACGGATCAATGCCCAGTTTTTCAAGTGAGCCTAAGTAAAGCTCTTGAATATTGACTGGTGATGGCTTCATAACCACTTGAAATTGATGATGTTGGAATAAGCGGTTAGGGTTTTCCCCGTACCGACCATCTGCTGGGCGACGAGATGGCTCAACATATCCCGCTTTCCAAGGCTCTGGTCCAATTGCCTTTAAAAATGTGTAAGGACTCATTGTTCCAGCCCCTTTTTCAACATCATAGGATTGCAACATGATGCAGCCTTGTTCTGACCAATAGTCTTGCAATGTGCGAATCATTTTTTGTACATTCATTTCTAGCACCTCCAAAGTTTTACGGCCATATAAAAACTCCCGTCTCTATATGCCATGACAACATATAGGGACGAGAGTTATCTCGCGGTTCCACCCTATTTGGAATTATACAATTCCCACCTTGATTTCGTCTGTACTCCGAAATGCCTTTTCAAAACAAGATTTCACTTGGCTCTCACCTATCCAAGTTCGCTAAATAAAGAGCTTGTTTCTACTTTTTTTCATCATCGTACCTATTTAAATCTTATTTACAAGATACTTCATTTTTTTAGCTTTGTCAATCGCTATCTTCTTTCTTCAACATGTGATCCCACTTTGACATGTCACGCAAAAAACGTTTGCTTTTCAAAAAGAGTCCCGTTTTTTCTTCGTAATACGTATCAATGGTTTTCTCAAGTATCGCTTTTGTTTCTGGTTTTACATTAATTTCGCCAAGGCGATCCAGCTTAAAAATATAAAATAAACGTAAAAGTTTCACAACATTTTCTGGTAAATGTAAGCGATAAGGATCTTTTTCAAAGCAGCGGTGGCAAACAAGACCGTCTGCGTGCGTTGAAAAATCGAAATGTCCGGAAGTAGCCCCACAAATCGCACATTTATCCATAACAGGATAAAGCCCTAAAACATTCAACATTTTCATTTCAAAAATCTGCACTAAAATTTGCGCATCATAGCCTTCATCAATGTCGTTTAGAATTTCTGAAACAAGTTCGTATATATAAGCGTTTGGTTTCCGCTCTTCTACTGATTTATCAAGTAGTTCGCAAACGTAAGCGGCGTACGCTGTTAAAAAAATATCTGTTTGGATATCTGAAAAATTATGAATCAAATCGCCTTGTTGGAGTGTTACGAGCCCTTTATTTCCAAAAAAAGTAAAGTTTCCTTGTGTGAAAGGTTGCGTCACAGCAGCAAGACGACTTTGTCCTTTTTTAGCTCCGCGTGCAACCATTCCGATTTTCCCGAATTCACGCGTATAAACGACTACAATTTTATCTGACTCCCGGTAATTGCTAGCACGCAAAACAATACCTTCACATTTTTCCACTCGAACACCCCCTAAATTTTTATTATACACGGAAAAAGCATATTCTAAAAGCATCTGTAACATTATAGTCATACCAAAAAGATGAGAACATAAAATCGTAAGTTAGTTTAAATAAAATGCTAAATTCGTTTTTAGGATAAATAGTCATTACTCTAAAACAAACGATTTTTCATAATCAGAATGAACTGTCTAGTTAGATATATCCATATAATGATTATCTTCTTCCATTATTCTTTTAATGAGTTAGCGATTTTAATAGCGTAATAAAAGATAGGATTTTCTTGTACCAGGCAAAGGCCAACCGAAATTAATCCTCATTCTTTTATATCAAAAAAATCTATACCGCACTCTTGTATTTTTATTTTTTGATGCACTTATAGTTCTCTAAACTCTGCGGAGGTGGTACAATGTTAGTAATACATAAAAAGGAGAAACGCGTATGATTTATTCGATTATCATTGGGTTAGTCTGTTTAATTTCGTTTGCCGCTACCATTACGGGTGTCGCATTCTTACTTTTAAAGAAAAAGAAGCTTATGGGGGTTTTATTTACAAGTATTGGTGGAGCTGCTTTTTTACTTAGCTGTCTGACTGGGCTTGCTGCATTTATTTTTTATATGAGCGAGCATAGTGCCTCTAGCGATACTGGAATCTCAAGCGATTATAGTGATGGTTATACGGATGAGTATAGTGATGAAGATTACTTGGAACTCTCTTATGGTGAAGAAGGGAAATCTAGTGAGAATGCAACTGTCCTTGTCAAAGAGCCAACAACATACAAAGTTGATGAGCGTGGGATTGATAAATATTATAAAGTCGATGTCAGAATGCGTAATGACGGTAAAGAACCGATTTATGTGTCTGCAAAAGATTTTTATTTGTTCCAATATGATGCCGATGATTACGCCGATGTGGAGAAGAAAGATTACTTTCATGAAAAGATTGATCCTGGAAAAACGGTGAGTTTTTCGATTTATTATGAGTATTTAGGTGATGATGGTTTTCTTGAGATGGAGTATGATAATTTAATTTGGAACTAAGAAACAGCGAGGAATGCTCCTCGCTGTCTCTTAATATTCATCTTGATTAAACCCATAATCCTGCAAATAATGCTCTTTGTCGCGCCAGTTTTTTTGGACTTTCACCCAAACTTCTAAAAATACTTTGGAACCCATTAAAAGTTCGATTTCTTTTCTTGCGCGCATACCAATTTGCTTAAGCATTTGGCCTTGTTTGCCGATAATAATACCTTTTTGCGTACTACGTTCAACAATGATTGTTGCCATAATTGTGAGCTTCTCCGTTTTCGGATTTTTTTCGATACCTTCGATGACAACCGCCACCGAATGCGGGACTTCCTCACGTGTTAATTGGAGCACTTGCTCACGGATAAGTTCAGATATAATGAAGCGCTCTGGGTGGTCAGTGATTTGGTCTTTTGGATAGTACATCGGACCTTCATCTAAGTAATTTTTCGTTTCGGTTAGTAGATTTGGCACCTGATCGCCCTGCAGTGCCGAAATAGGAATAATTTCCGCAAAATCGAGTAACTCTTTATATTTTTCGATAAGCTCCACTAATTTTTCTTTGGAGATTAAATCAATTTTATTAATAAGTAAGAAAACTGGTGTTTCCACGTTTTTTAATTTCTCGATGATAAATTCATCGCCGCGACCAAAACCTGTTTCTGCATCAATTACAAAGTAAATTAAATCGACCTCACGAAAAGTGTTTAAGGCCACTTTGACCATAAAATCGCCAAGCTTATGTTTAGGTTTATGGATGCCTGGCGTATCGATGAACACCACTTGCGCATCACTCTCCGTATAAACCCCTTGCACTTTGTTTCGAGTTGTTTGCGCCTTATCACTCATAATCGCAATTTTTTGACCTATTATTTGGTTTAAAAGCGTGGACTTTCCTACATTCGGGCGCCCAACAATCGCAACAAAACCAGACTTAAACGTATCGTTCATTATCCATATCCCCACTCGTAAAGGCGCCAGGAAGCAATTGTTCAACTGTCACTTCAACTGCATCGCCCTTTAGATTTGTTAGTACAACTGGCATAGTTTTATCACAAAACTCACTGATGACTTGGCGGCATGCCCCGCAAGGTGAAACGGGTCCGTCTGTATCTGCAACGACTACCAGTTTTTTAAAATTCGTCTTTCCCTCTGACACGGCCTTAAAAATCGCCGTTCGCTCCGCACAATTTGTTAGCCCAAATGAGGCGTTTTCAATGTTGCAGCCTAAAACCACTTCATCGTCTTCTGTCACAAGTGCAGCGCCAACTGGAAACTTGGAATACGGCACGTAGGCAAATTCACGTGCGCGCTTGGCAAGCTCAATAAAATTACTTTCTCTCATAGTTTTAAACTCCTATCTTTCAAAAAATAGCAAATACATATGGTAAAAAAATGATTAGTCCGATAACAAAAGACATGAACGAGGCAATTAAAACGGCGCCTGCTGCTACATCTTTGGCTTTTTTGGCTTCAGGGGAAAAATCAGTTGTAATGGCATCTACTGCGCGTTCAATTGCAGTGTTCACCATTTCAAGTATAATCACAATGAAAATGCAGACAAGAAGAATCAGCCATTCGGTTTTTGTCACAGAAAATACTTTGGCGGCAATCAAAACGACAAGTGTGACTAGGAGGTGAATTCGCATATTCCGCTCTTCGGCTGCTGCCGTTTTTACCCCCGTAAAAGCATGTTTAAATGACTCAAATAAATTGCGATTTCGCTTATATTTTCTATCTTTGTAACCCATAAGCATCCAACATTTCTTTTTGAAGTCCGAACATTTCCTTTTCGTCCTCTGGCTCGATATGGTCGTATCCGAGCAAGTGGAGTAGTCCATGTACGGCTAAAAATCCAAGTTCACGGTCAAAAGTATGTCCATATTCATCAGCTTGTTCTTTGGCACGTTCAATCGAGATGATAATATCGCCAATATTTCGCGGCATTTCTTCTTCTGACACAATTTCTATTTCATCTTCGAAAAGTTCTTCGAGTGCAAAGGAAATCACATCTGTAGGTTGATTTTTCCCGCGATATTCGCGGTTTATTTCTTGAATGCGCGGATTATCTGTTAATGTGACTGACATTTCAATCATACCCTCTAGTTTTAAATAATCTACAGAAAAATTTAAAATATCACGAATAAAGTTTTGTTCTTTTTCGCTTACTTGCTCTGTTTCGTCAAATAAGTCTAGTTCAAAATCACTCATTCATTTTCCCCTTTCGAATCATCAGGATATTGAATCCGCTGATGGTATATCCCGTGTAGCGTTCGTTTTAACGTCTCACGAATCATTTCAATTTCACGGAGTGTAATCTCGCATTCTGTGAACTGACCATCTAAAATACGTTCACGAATAATCCCGTCGACAATATTACTTATTTTTTCTTTCGTCGGGGCATCACAAGAACGTACAGCGGCTTCCACACTGTCCGCAATATTAATAATGGCAACTTCCTTTGTTTGCGGCTTTGGTCCGCTATAGCGGAATTCATTTTCGCTTACATCTGGATGGTTTTCTTTTTCTTTCACATAAAAATATTTCAAAATTGTCGTGCCATGATGCATAAGTGCAATGTCAATAATTGGCTGTGGCATATGGTTTTCCTTTAAAATTTCTGCCCCGTCCGTTGTATGCGCTAAAATAATATCGCGACTTTGCTTTGGTGTCAATCTATCGTGCGGATTAATGCCATGCAATTGGTTTTCCACAAAATACGGCGGCCGAAGTGTCTTGCCTATATCATGGTAGAAACAACCCACTCGCACCAGTAAACTATTTGCACCAATTTCATCTGCACATGTTTCAGCAAGGTTTGCAACCATCATACTATGATGATACGTTCCAGGCGCTTTCATTAAAATTTTCTTGAGCAGCGGGTGATTTGGATTCGCAAGTTCAATGAGGCGACTCGTTGTTAAAATACCAAACATTGTTTCAAATAACGGGATAAGCGCCAAGCCTAACATAAATGAACCTATTCCACCTAAAAATGCGTAAAAAATAACTTGGATGGCGTTTAAACTAAGAATCGTGGAATTATTAATCCCTAAAAGTAACATGGCATAGACGACGTTTAGCGCGCCTACAATGATGCCCGTTTGAAAAATGGCAATGCGCCGGCTGTAATCTTTTAGCGCGACGACACTCGTTAGTCCGCTTAAGAGAATGAAAGCAACCATTAGTACATTCATAATGCTTGTTGTATCTGACTCAAAAGCAAACAAGCTTGTTATCGCCATAACAATAATACCGAAGAAAGCGAAGCGTTCGTTCAAAAGAATTTTCAACACCATTGGCATAAAGGCGGCTGGAAAGACAAAAGCGATATTGATAATATTCGCCCCTTCAAGCCAGCGTATAACAAGGAAGAAGACGAGCGTTGTCACATAAACACTTGTAAAAATCAAGATTGTTTGACGGCGTTTTTTAGGTGGGTATTTTCTTTTCTTTGTATAAAAATAAAGTAAAAGAAAGAGTGCTAAAACTAAAAATGCATATCCTGTATATTGTTTGATGGGCATTTTTTGGTCAATTAAATGGAGTAATTCTAGTTGGCGATATGTTTCTCTATCAATAATTTGCCCTTCTTGGACAATGACCTGACCTTGCAATATTTTTTCAGGAACGACATTTTCTGCAGCCTCTTTTTTTCGCGCTTTAGTTTGATCTTTATCCACCGTTTCGTTAGGAATAATGGCATTTGAGACGAGCGATTTAGCGCTTGTTTTATAATTTGATGGCACAGCAGACAATTCGATTGCATCACGCGCTTGAATTTTTTTAGCATTTAAATTGCTTTCGCGAATGCGGTCACTCATAGCACGTTCTACTTCAGAAACAACTTGGTCTTCTATTGCTTTTAAATCAGCTTGTGAGGCGTTCAAAAGATTAATAAATGTTGTGTCCGAAATATTTTCGGTAATATTTTCAGCATGATCCCCGACGAGTTTTTCCTTGAAATTTTTAAGTTTATTTTCGTCCGTTGTAGGCTTTGGTGCTGGCTTATTGTTTGCATCAGCCTCCGCTTTAGCTTCTTTCTCAGCATCTGCTGTTTCTGTTCTTACTTCGTTGATATAATCAAAAATGGATTTTGTAAACGCAACTTGATTTGTGGCTGTTTCCCGGTTATAGACATAGACATCTTCCACTTCATCGCTTGCTTTTCGCTTCTCCTCTTCTGTTTTTTCCGTATCCACAACCGTTTGAGGAGATCGAATGGTTTTTTCGGAAACTGAAAACAACTTCGCCTGATAGGATTCAGGCTTTGTCACTTGAATGAGCAAAAAATAGGACGCGAAAAAAAGAACTGCGATAAATAATGGAATGAAAACTTTTTCTTTGTGTTTGCTATACAAGTTTTGCCATTTTTGCCTCACCTATATTACAGCCCTTTCCCGGCTAAATTCGCTCATATGCCTTAATAATCTCTGCCACAAGCGGATGCCTTACCACGTCATGATGCTCGAAATAAACGAAACCGATATTTTTTACGTTGCTTAAAACTTGTTCAGCATTGACTAGACCACTAACCGCACCTTTTGGTAAATCAATTTGTGTCATATCACCATTTACTATCATTTTTGAGTCATAGCCAAGCCTAGTTAAGAACATTTTCATTTGCGCAATCGTTGTGTTTTGCGCCTCATC
Source organism: Listeria tempestatis (assembly GCF_963575625.1). Lineage (NCBI taxonomy): Bacteria > Bacillati > Bacillota > Bacilli > Caryophanales > Listeriaceae > Listeria > Listeria tempestatis. The sequence continues at coordinate 280,499 of NZ_CAUYTK010000001.1, read as the reverse complement.
TAGAATGACGAAGGCGTTATCTAATGTTCGTCCACGCATATAAGCAAGCGGCGCAATTTCAATGACTCCTCGGTCCATCAAACGCGTTGTATGTTCAACACCAAAAATATCATACAGTGCATCATAAACGGGGCGCAAATATGGATCAACTTTTTCTTTTAAATCGCCCGGTAAAAATCCCAGACTCTCTCCTGCTTCAACCGCTGGACGGGTTAGAATAATTTTACTTACCTTCCCTTTTTTCCAAGCATCAACGGCCATGACAACAGCTAAGTATGTCTTTCCTGTTCCTGCTGGACCAACACCAAAAACGATGTCATATTTACGAACCATTTGCATATACTTCCGCTGTCCGAAGGTTTTCGGACGGATTGGTTTTCCTTGTGCGTTTTTTGTAATTTCATCGTCAAATAGTGTTGGAAAGTATTCAAGCGTCCCGCCTTTTTCCATTTTTATCGCTTGAGCCACATCGCGTCCATCGATGTGTACACCTTTTTTAAGCACATCTATCAAAGCTAAAATGACATGTTTCGTCTCAGAAACGGCCTCTTCAGTACCTGTAATAGAAACATCGCCTCCACGCGTCACAATTTTAACTTGCAGAGAATCTTCTAAAACATCGATGTTAGCATCATTGTTGCCGAATAAATCACGCCCATCGGTCATTTCATTTAATTCAATGATTTCATTGTAGGACTCATTTTGCATGCTTTAACCCCTTATCGTTTAAACTAAATTTCACTTCTATTATACACGAAAATGCAGCATAAGAAAAACTCGGGCTGATGCCTCGTTGGCAACAAAAAAAGGCTAGCATAATGACTAGCCTTTTTAACATTTTATGAAAGATATTTTTTAACAAAGTTATTCACTGCATTTCCGTCAGCTCTGCCTTTTACTTTCGGCATTATTTTACCCATCACTTTACCAAAATCGGCTTTTGATGTGGCGCCAACTTCTGCAATCGTTACTTTTACAATTTCTTCAAGCTCATCGTCTGTTAATTGTTTCGGGGAATAGTGTTCCACAATAACTATTTCAGCACGAACTTTTTCAGCTAAATCTTCCCGCTGAGCTTTTTCAAACTCAGACAAAGAATCTCGACGCTGTTTCATTTCACGAGCGAGAACAGTGATTTCATCATCTTTGGAAAGAGTTCCACCTTGATTAATCGCTTCATTTTGCAAAGCAGCTTTTAACATGCGAATAACAGAAAGTTTTTCTTTTTCCTTACTACGCATAGCTTGCTTCATATCTTCATTTAATTTGTCAAGCAGTGTCAACGATATCATCGCCTTAATATTAGAATTTACGTTTTCTTGCTGCCTCTGATTTTTTCTTACGTTTTACGCTTGGTTTTTCATAAAATTCGCGCTTTCTAGATTCCTGCAAAGTTCCACTTTTGGAAACAGTACGTTTAAAGCGACGAAGAGCATCTTCAAGCGATTCGTTTTTACGAACTACTGTTTTTGACATCTCTCTTTCCCTCCCTCCGACACTTACATGGACTAGTGAAAGTCCTTATAAGGCTTCAGAATGCTAGCGAACTGTTAGCAAAATTCTGAAAGCATAACAGGATAAGCATTCACTCATATAAAATTATATATGAAAGCTGTTTTTGCGTCAACATGAAATCGCTAACTTTCTTAAAAAAATAGCCAGTGACAATTTAACGAAGTTCAAAATAATAGGATGCTGCTCCTAAACAATAGAGCGGAGCTGTCTCAGTTCGTAAAATTCGTGGACCAAGTCCAGCAAGTTTTACCTTTCCCACTAGACGAGCAACTTCATTTTCACTGAAGCCGCCTTCTGGACCAAAAAGCACTAAAAGCTTCTCACCAGGTTGCATTTTTTCAAAAGTCAGAGCAAGTGTTTTTGTTTCATACTCACGTGCACTTTCTTCGTACGCACAAAGCACATAGTCATACTCTTTAAAAGTCGCCATTAAAGTTGTTAAACTGTCAGCAAAAGAAATAGTTGGAATATGTGTACGATGCGATTGTTCCGCCGCTTCTTTCGCAATTTTTTCCAAGCGCTCGAGCTTTTTATGCACTTTCTTTGCTTCCCATTTTGAAATTGAACGCTCAGCTGCAAAAGGAAAAAAAGCATAGGCGCCTAATTCCGTCGCCTTTTGCACAATGAGTTCCAACTTATCACCTTTTGGCAAGCCACTCGCAATTGAAATTTGTACGGGTAACTCCGAACTTTCAGCAAGTTTTTCTACAGCGCAAAGTTCAGCAGACTCAGCCGTTAAATTCGTAAGCTCTGCGACAAAAGCAGTCTCACTTCCATCTACAACAAAAACTCGGTCACCCACTTTCATACGCATGACACGTGAGATATGATGAAAATCATTACCATCAATTAGAAAAGGCTCTGCCACCTCTACTTTTTGACTTATAAAATATCGTTGCATCTCACGCCTCACCTCGTTTTGCGATAATCGCGACCCAATCCCCTTGCGTTTCTGTCTGAACAATCGTCAGACCAGCCGAAACAATTGCTTCAAGGACAACCTCCTTTTTCTCCGCGATAATCCCTGAAGCGATAAATATACCACCCGGTTTTAATGTTTGGTAGACATCTTCTGGGAAAAGCAAGATAACCTCGGCTAAAATATTAGCCACAATAAGGTCGACCCGCTCGTTTAAACCTTCGAGCAAGTTATTTTGTTTGAGTGTGACAATTGCCTCCACTTGGTTTTGATTGATATTCTCCTGTGCCGCTCGCACTGCGACCTCATCTAAATCCATTGCCAGTACTTCCTTCGCGCCTAGTTTCGCACATAAAATAGAAAGCACCCCAGAACCTGTCCCGACATCGATAACGGTATCATTTTTCTTTAAATACGTTTCAATCGCTCGCAAACAAAGCTGTGTTGTTGGATGTGTCCCCGTTCCAAAGGCCATACCTGGATCAAGTTCAATGACAATCTCATTTTGACCAGCCACATAACTTTCCCAAGTTGGTGCTACAGTAATATTTTCAGTAATTTGAACAGGATGATAATATTTTTTCCACGCCGTTGCCCAGTCTTCATCAAATACATCATTGACTTGAAAACGAAGTTCACCTAAAGGAATATCAAATTGTTCTAAAGCGCGGACTTTTTCCTCCATTTCAGATAGTTGGGCAACAAATTCATCTGTTTTTAAAAAGTATGCTTTGATGACTACACCATCTTTTGGGTAATCGGCCGCACTTAACGCATAAATTTCGCCAAATTTATCTTCGCGCTCGCGGTGAAAATCATTTGCATCTGTAATCGAAACACCACTAGCCCCGTATTCTGTTAGCTGATTGGCTACTGGTTCTACTGCTTCATTTAACGTATGGATTTCAACCTCAGACCACTCCACTTGTTTCACTCCTCCTATGTAAAAAACCGTATGTTGAAAAACCTACTTTTAGTCAACATACGGTTTTCATTTAATCGCCTTTAAAAGCTTTTTTCATTTTGTCGAAGAAACCTGATGTTTGTTCGTCCACTTTATCTCCTGTTGTCGCTCCAAACTCGCGTAGAATTTCTTTTTGTTTATCATCGAGTTTTTTTGGAACGATTACTTTAACAGAAACATGTTGATCGCCTGTTCCGTTGCCGCGAAGATGTGGAACACCTTTACCGCGCATCCTGAAAGTCGTGCCAGTTTGGGTACCTGCAGGGATTTTCAGGCGGACTTTACCGTGTACGGTAGGTACATCAATTTCATCACCCAATGCTGCTTGAACAAACGTAAGCGGCACTTCTACAAAAATATCATCGCCATCACGTTCGAAAAATTCATCTGGGATAATGACAAAGACAACGAATAAATCACCGCTCGGTCCACCGTTAATTCCAGCTTCACCTTCACCTGCAACACGCATTTGTTGACCGTCATTAACACCGGCAGGAACTTTCAATTTGATTTTTTTCGTCTTTTTCACGCGTCCTGTACCGTGGCATGTAGAACATTTTTCCTTAATTTCTTTACCTGTTCCGTTACAATAACTACATGTACGCTTATTAACAATTCGTCCAAACGGTGTGTTTTGTTCCACATTAATCGAGCCTTTACCATCACAGTGCGAACATTTTTCAGGATGCGTTCCTGGTTTAGCTCCTGAACCATGACAAGTATCACATTCTTCTTCACGTGGAATTTCAATTTCAGCTTCTTTTCCAAAAACAGCTTCTTTGAATTTCAAGCGCATTGTATATTGTAAATCATTTCCTTGGCGCGGAGCATTCGGGTCTTGACGCGCGCCTCCGCCACCGAAAAAGGTGTCAAAGATATCCTCAAACCCTGAAAAACCTCCACTCGAATAGCCGCCTGAATAACCGCCACCAAAACCTTGATTTGGATCAACGTGTCCGTACTGATCGTACTGTGCACGTTTATTGTCATCACTTAATACTTCATACGCCTCAGAAATCTCTTTGAATTTCTCATCAGCGCCACTCTCTTTATTGATATCCGGATGGTACTTTTTAGACAGTTTCCGGTATGCTTTTTTGATTTCATCTGCCGTAGCGCTTTTTGAAACGCCAAGTACTTCATAATAATCGCGTTTGGCCATCCGCCATCACTCCTTTTCATTATCCTTACGTATTGTATCACAAGACCTCTTTTAAGAACAGCCTATAAGCCGGAAAAAGCCAAAGTCATTATGACTTTGACCTTTTCTACTTCATACTTATTTATCTTCTTTTTTCTCATCATCATTTACTTCTTCAAACTCAGCATCAACCACATCGTCAGAAGAACCACCAGCTGCTTCAGGATTTTCACCTTGTGCCGCTTGTTGTTCAGCCGCAGCTTGTTCATAAAGCTTAACCGATAAGTTTTGAACGATTTCATTTAGTGCATCTGTTTTGGCTTGAATCGCTTCAAAATCTTCGCCTTTAAGAGCTTCTTGAAGTTCGTCACGTGCTGTTTCTGCTTTTTTCACTTCTTCTTCATCGACTTTGCCTTCTAGCTCTTTAAGAGTCTTATCTACTGTGAAGACAAGTTGGTCAGCGTTGTTTCGAAGTTCAGCATGTTCTTTATTTTTCTTATCTTCTTCCGCGTTTGCTTCTGCATCTTTTACCATGCGATCAATTTCTTCATCTGTTAAACCTGAGGAAGATTTAATCACGATATTTTGTTCTTTACCAGTTCCAAGGTCTTTTGCACGAACCGTTACAATACCGTTTTTATCGATATCAAACGATACTTCGATTTGCGGAATACCACGCGGTGCTGCTGGAATATCCGTAAGTTGGAAGCGACCAAGCGTTTTATTATCTTTCGCCATTGGACGTTCACCTTGAAGCACATGGATGTCAACAGCTGGTTGGTTATCCGCCGCAGTTGAGAAAGTTTGTGATTTAGAAGTTGGAATAGTTGTATTACGATCAATCAAGACTGTCATGACGCCACCCATTGTTTCAATACCAAGCGATAAAGGCGTTACATCAAGAAGCACAACGTCTTTCACATCACCAGTAATAACGCCACCTTGAATTGCTGCACCCATTGCAACAACTTCATCAGGATTTACGCCTTTATGAGGTTCTTTCCCAAGCTCTCTTGTAACCGCTTCTTGAACAGCCGGGATACGCGTTGATCCACCAACTAAGATAACTTGGTCAATATCACTTGCAGAAAGTCCTGCATCTTTAAGCGCTTGACGAGTTGGGCCAATTGTTCTGTCAACTAAATCATGAGTAAGTTCATCAAACTTCGCACGTGTTAAACTAACTTCCAAGTGAAGCGGACCGGCTTCGCCTGCTGTAATAAACGGTAAAGAAATTTGAGTACTTGTAACACCAGATAAGTCTTTTTTCGCTTTTTCAGCCGCATCTTTCAAACGTTGTAATGCCATTTTGTCTTTCGAAAGGTCAATGCCATTTTCCTTTTTGAATTCAGCAACTAAATAATCAATGATTTTTTGGTCAAAATCATCACCACCAAGATGATTATCACCTGCTGTCGAATGTACTTCGAAAACGCCATCGCCTAGTTCAAGGATAGAAACGTCAAATGTACCACCACCAAGGTCAAATACTAAAATGGTTTGGTCTTGTTCAGTTTTATCCATGCCATATGCAAGTGCTGCTGCAGTTGGCTCATTGATAATTCGTTCTACTTCAAGTCCAGCAATTTTACCTGCATCTTTAGTAGCTTGGCGTTCAGCGTCATTGAAGTACGCAGGTACTGTGATAACTGCTTTATCTACTTTTTCACCTAAATAATCTTCTGCATAGCCTTTTAAATATTGTAAAATAATCGCACTAATTTCTTGTGGTGAATAGTCTTTACCTTCAATGGTTTCTTTGTAATCAGTTCCCATGTGACGCTTGATGGAGCTTACTGTGTTCGGGTTTGTAATTGCTGCACGTTTGGCAACTTCCCCAACTTGACGTTCACCATTTTTAAACCCAACAACAGATGGAGTTGTACGCGCACCTTCTGGATTTGGGATAATTTTTGCTTCGCCACCTTCTAATACTGCGACTGCTGAGTTTGTTGTTCCTAAGTCAATACCAATAATTTTGCTCATAATTTCATTTCCTCCTGAATATATAAAATAAAGTTGTTTACTCGTTTACTTTGACCATGGAAGGTCGAATGACGCGATCTTTAATCTTATAGCCTTTTTGCAATTCTGCAGTGATTTCATTGCTTGCCGCATTTTCATCTTGATCTTGCATAATCGCTTGATGGAAATTCGGATCGAATTGCTCGCCTAAAGCCGGAATGCTTTCGATGCCTTCTTTTTGTAAAGCTGTCATAATTTGACTATAAACCATATTCATTCCTTTTAAAATCGCCTGTACTTCCTCGTTTTCCGATTCAGAATCAAGCGCTTTTTCAAAACTATCAAGCGCTGGAAGTAAATCCTCCGCTAAACTTTGCGAACGAAACTTCATCGCTGCCTCACGGTCTAGTGTGTTTCGTTTTTTGACATTCTCAAAATCAGCATGTAAACGCAAATAACGATCTTCTTGTTTAGCAAGTTCTGCTTCTAACTCTTCAATTTTTGTTTCCAAAGCTTTTGCTGTTTCCTGTTCTTCCATCTCAACTTCTACTTCATTTGTTTCAACATCTGCTTCTTTTTGAAGTTCTTCCTCAATTTTAGCTTGCTTATCTTTTTTCTCAGACAAAAGTGTCACCTCCTGAAAAAACGCTCGTTTCTTCAGCCCTTTCTATTTTTGGTTCTCATGATAAAGTTTTGTTAAAACCGTTGTTAAATCGCGACTAAATACATCAACAAGCCCGAGCATTCGGCTATACTCCATCCTCGTTGGCCCAAGGAGAACAATGCCACCAACACGCTCATCAGCAATTTGGTAGGTCGCTGTTATGATACTCAAATCATCCATGAACTCATTGTTTAGTTCACGACCAAATTTGACCGCTACCCCGTCAGGAATATCGCGGAATAAATCATAAAGGACATCTTCCGCTTCAACGAGCTGCAAGAAACCACGAATTTTCGCAATATCTTGAAACTCAGGTTGATTTAAAATATTCGTTTTCCCTCCGAGATAAATGCGTTCTTTATTCACTCGGTGTAGCGTATTGAGCAAAATATCGCTCATGTGGTTAGCATTTTCAACATGTTCGGTAAGAAGCGCCTGTACTTCGTGCGCGATGTGGCTTTCCAGTGCATCAAGCGGAACTCCGACCAAGCGATCGTTTAAAATATTTACTGTTCGCTCCATATCAGAAAGTGTCACATCATTCGGAAGTGTCACCAAATGATTGTCTACATGCCCTTGATCGGTAATTAAAATAAGCATGGCTTGCTGACGACTAATTGGCACAAACCGAAAACCGCTCAACCGATTTGCCGCTGAATGTGGCCCAAGGACAATCGATGTATAGCTCGTCAATTCTGAAAGTAGCGATGCCGAATTCTGAATAAGCTCTTCTGCCTCATCATAATCGGCTTGAAATACCGACTGAATTAGTTTTTGATCTTCTTTTGAAAGTTCCTTTGGCTTTAATAAATAATCCACATAAAATCGGTAACCCTGCTCAGAAGGAACACGTCCCGAAGAGGAATGTGTTTTTTCAATAAATCCATACTCTTCAAGCACACTCATTTCATTTCGAATTGTTGCAGAGCTGTAAGGAAGGTCGCTTTCTTTCAGTAGATTTTTAGAACCTACAGGCTGAACAGTCCAAGTGAAATGATCGATAATCGCTCGAAAAATCTGAAGCTGCCTTTCCGTCAACATACCTTTCACCTCTTTTTTAGCACTCAAAACGTCCAAGTGCTAAATACAAGTATAAATTTACCAAACAAATCAGCTCTAGTCAACTGAAAACACTTCATTTCCGACTAAAGACTGACTTATTTGGTCAAAATTGGTCAACCATGCGATTTAAAGGAACTCACGAAAAACATTATTTCCTAAAAATCGACCTGCTCTTGTTAATTTTACAACTTCATTCGTATTTTCAAGCCATCCTTTTTCTTTCGTAGCTACGATTGCCTTTTGAAAAGTCGTCTCTAATTCCTGCCCAAATTTCTCAAAAAAGTGTCCCTTATTTACTCCATCTACCTTACGCAGACCTAGAAACATCTCTTCCTCCATCTCTTCTTTAAGAGATAAATCTTTGGTTTGGAAAATCGGAAGTCGTCCTTCCAGAAGCGGTGTCATGTACTGCTTAAGCGGACCAAAGTTACTGTACCGTGTATTATTTAAATATCCGTGCGCCCCTGCTCCAAAGCCGAAATAATGCTCATTGCTCCAATAAACGATGTTATGGCGGCTCCTAAAGCCCTCTTTTGCAAAATTACTAATTTCATATTGCTTTTTCCCGTGCCGCTCCATTTCATTCATCAAAAAGTCATACATATTTGCCTCCGCATCTTGGCTTGGTAAAATAAGTTGTCCTTTTTGCATTAAATTATAAAATATTGTTTTCGGTTCAATAATAAGCGAGTAAGCAGAATAATGCGGTAAATCAAGCGTTAAAGCTTTTTGAAGTGTATCTTTAAAGTCATCTTCCGTTTGTCCTGGCAAACTAAAAATTAGATCAATACTAACATTTTCAAAACCGACTTTTTCCATATTCTGAATCGACTGATACACATCTGCTACTGTATGAATTCTACCAATTTTCTCTAGCAGCTCGTTATTAAAACTTTGAACACCCATACTAATTCGATTCACACCATTTTGTTGCATTGCTTTTAATTTCGATAGAGAAAGATCACCTGGGTTTGCCTCAAAAGAAAACTCTACATTTTGAGAAAGTGGGAAAATCCGGTAAATCGCTTCACAAAGGCGTTCAATCTGCCTCTCACTTAAAGTTGTTGGCGTCCCTCCCCCAACAAATACGGTTTCAACAACATCTAATTTTTCCCCAGCTGTCGTCATCTCCATTTCTTGAATGAGCAAATCAACGTAGCGATCCACTGGTTGCCCTTCTAAAAATACTTTATTAAAGTCACAATAATAACAAATATGTTCACAAAAAGGAATATGAATATATACGGCCGTCATTCATGCCACACTTCTTTCTTTAAAAAAGAGCCGCCAAAACCGAGTGGCAACTCTTTTGTTTTATTGATTGTCGTCCATCTTTAAAATAGCCATAAAGGCTTCTTGCGGTACTTCCACAGAACCAATCTGCTTCATCCGCTTCTTACCTTCTTTTTGCTTCTCGAGAAGTTTGCGTTTACGCGACACGTCTCCACCGTAGCATTTCGCTAAAACATTTTTACGTAGAGCTTTAATCGTTGAACGAGCAACTATTTTTGTACCAATTGCAGCTTGAATAGGCACTTCAAATTGCTGGCGCGGAATCAGTTCACGTAATTTTTCTACTATAATTTTACCACGCTCATAAGCAAAGTCTCGGTGAACAATAAAGCTAAGTGCATCGACTTTTTCCCCGTTGAGTAAAATATCCATTTTCACGAGTTTCGAAGTCTGATAACCTAGGACCTCATAGTCAAATGAGGCGTATCCTTTTGTGCTAGATTTCAACTGATCAAAGAAATCATACACAATTTCAGATAGTGGGATTTCATAAATGATACTCACCCGAATATCGTCTAAATATTCCATCGTAATGAAGTTTCCACGTTTATTTTGTGCAAGTTCCATAACCGCACCAACATAGTCATTAGGAACCATCACAGTTGCCTTCACATAGGGTTCCTCAACTGATTCAATAACACCTGGTTCAGGCATTTCTGCTGGATTATCTACAATGATTTGTTCCCCATCAGTTAAATTCACATGATAAATAACACTCGGCGCTGTTGTAATCAAATCAATATTAAATTCACGTTCAATCCGCTCTTGAATAATTTCCATATGCAATAGTCCCAAAAATCCAGAACGGAATCCAAAGCCTAGTGCTTGAGAAGTTTCAGCTTCAAATTGTAGTGCAGAATCATTTAATTCTAATTTTTCAAGCGCATCACGCAAATCATTGTATTTTGAAGAATCAATGGGGTACAACCCACAATATACCATTGGGTTTAACTTTCGATACCCAGGCAACGCTTCCTTCGCAGGATTATTTGCAAGTGTAATTGTATCCCCAACACGCGTATCTCCAACATTTTTAATTGATGCCGTTAAATATCCGACATCTCCAACCATTAAAACATCTTGAGCCGTTGCTTTTGGTTTAAAAACACCAACCTCCGTGACTTCAAATTCCTTGCCATTTGACATCATACGGATTTTATCCCCTGCTTTTACTGTTCCTTCAACAATTCTAATGTTCGCAATAACACCGCGATACGCATCAAATACCGAGTCAAAAATGAGCGCTTGTAAAGGGGCATCAATATCTCCCTGCGGCGCCGGAACTTTCTCCACAATTTGCTCTAAAATATCTTCAATGCCAATCCCTGCCTTTGCAGAAGCGAGCACCGCTTCACTCGCGTCAAGACCGATAACGTCTTCAATTTCTTCGCGAACTCGTTCTGGATCGGCTGCAGGTAAATCAATTTTATTAATAACAGGCAATATTTCTAAATCATTATCAAGCGCTAAATAAACATTTGCTAATGTTTGCGCTTCAATACCTTGGGCGGCATCCACGACTAAAACCGCTCCCTCACATGCAGCAAGACTTCGCGATACTTCATAAGTAAAGTCAACATGTCCTGGGGTATCAATTAGGTGGAAGGTGTATGTTTCTCCGTCTTTAGCAGTGTAGCTAAGTTGAACGGCATTTAATTTAATCGTAATTCCACGCTCTCTTTCAAGATCCATCGAATCAAGTAACTGATCTTTCATTTCACGATGTGTCAAAGCATGTGTTTTTTCTAAAATTCGGTCAGCTAACGTTGACTTCCCATGGTCGATATGAGCGATAATGGAAAAATTTCTTATTTTCTTTTGTCTATCTAGCATTTCTTTTTTATTCATTATCCCAGCTCCTGATTTTGGCTCATCCCTTATAAGATGGCAAGCTAAGCTTGATTATATCAGTAGAAACACGATTATTCAATGACTTCTTTCAAAAATAAATGATTTTTAAATAAAAATCAGAAAGTATTATTGCAAATCCGCCAATCTTTATGTATAATAGCATTTGTTCTGATGTAATTTAAAAAGGGTATGTTTTGAAATAAATAGTACCTCATTAGTTTGGACGGAGGTGAATGGAATGCCAAATATTAAATCTGCGATTAAACGTGTAAAAACAACTGAAACACGCAACAGCCGTAACGTTGCTCAACGTTCCGCAATGCGTACAGCCATTAAAAAAGTAGAAGAAGCTGCTGCTACTAACGCTGACAATAAACAAGAATTATTTGTTGCTGCGAGCAAAAAAATCGATTCTGCTGTATCTAAAGGCTTGATTCATAAAAACAAAGCGGCTCGTAACAAATCTCGCTTAGCTGCTAAAGTTAAATAATTGATGAAAACATCACTGTCAGTGGTGTTTTTTGTTTGTGTAAAATTAGACTGATAACAGAATCGTAAAATTCTAAACAAAGCCAAGTACAAAAGCGGAGCGCACCTGAGTAGGCTTTATCTACGAAGAATCTCATTTGTCATCAGTCTGCATCTTTTCAAACAAGGCCTTTTTGCTTTTTACGATAGTCTTCTAGTTCAAACAAAAACCATTCCAACTTTTGTTCTCTATTCCCAATTCCTGTTTTAAGCTCTAAATCAATCTCTGAAATGCGTAACAAAGCATACTGGAGCTCGTCCTGGCTAAATCCACGTGCTTGTTTTGCGGCTAATTTTGCCCGGAAAGGGTGAACTTTTAATGTACCTGCAGCTTGTTGAGAACTGTAGCCCTCTTTTTCTAAAATCTTAAGCTGACTTAACAGACGAAACTGACTTCCAATCAAAGCCATAATTTTAATTGGCTCTTCTTTTTGTTTTAACAAGTCATAATAAATTCGAAGCGCACCTGAAATATCTTGGGCAATCAATTTGTCTAGCAGTAAGAAAATATTTTGCTCGAGTGAGCGAACAACTAAATTATCGACGTCACTTACCCCAATCTCTTTTTCCTCAAATTTAAAAAGCATAAGTTTGTCCAGTTCATTCATCGCTGTTGTTAGATTTCCGCTAGTTAGTTCGAGTAAACGAAGAATGGCATCTTGTTTTATCTCAAATTGATTTTGCTGTACTTTATTTTGAATCCAGCTAGTAAATTCTTTTTCATTTGGTCGTTTTGCTTCAATAACTGTCGCTGTCTTTTTAAGTAACTTCGTAAGTTTTTTGCGCTCATCTAGTTTTTCAACATGTGCAATAAAACATAAAATCGAATAATCAACTGGCTCATTTAAATAAGCTTCTAACTTTTCCGTCTGATGCTCCACCTTGCTTTTATTTTTTTCAGTCGTAAGAAAACTTGGATTACTAGCTAAAACAAGACGCTTCTCACCAAAAAATGGCAAAGTTTCTGCTTCTTCAAGTACAGACTGAATGGGCGTTTCATCTAAATCAAAATGGACATAGTTAAATTCCATATCTTCTTCCGAAAGAACATTTTCAAGCAGTCGTTTTTTCGTTTCGTTAATAATATAATCTTCCACGCCAATAATTAAGTATACTGGCGCAATCTTTTTTTGTTCTATTTTCTTCCACTCATCTATCAAAACAACCACTCCTCTCTCCCATCCTAATCCAATCCCGCCTTCTTTTCAAGCGTAAAACGAAACCCCTCACCAAAAACATACGTAATCATACCAGTTTGATCCGTTCGAAAAACTGTAACTTGATTTTTTTCAAGAGTCGCAAGTGTTTCTGCGTGTGGGTGTCCAAAACGATTATTCAAGCCACAAGAAATCAAGCCTATATGTGGACCAACTGCCTTCACAAAAGCATCTGTTGTAGAAGTTTTACTCCCGTGATGCGCTATTTTTAAAACATCAGCTCGGATGTCGCTACGGCGAAGCACCTCCTCAGCTTGAGCTTCAATGTCTCCTGTAAAAAGCCATGTTAGGCCATCTAACTTAGCTTTTATAACAAGTGAATCATTATTACTACCGTCACTCCTCTCACTCGGATGTAAAATTGTCAAACTGTTTTCTCCGTAATTAAAGTAAGCACCTGATGTGAGTTCTTGAACTGGAATATCGCTTAACTCTAAAAGGGTGGTTCGTAAAATTGCTTTTTGAGCAGCACCCGCACCAATATACAGTTGCTCCACTCGTATTTCCCTCGCCAGCTCATCTAGTGCCTCCATATGATCTGCATCAGCGTGTGTGATAAAAACTTTGTCAAGCCGCTTAATCCCACGTGCTTTTAAGCTAGGTGCCAGCACATTTGCTCCTACCGAGAACTCTTTTTGTTTTAATTGCCACTCTTTCTTTGCAAAAGGAAGTGTTCCCCCTGTATCAATTAAAAAGGTTCCAGCATTCAGAGGTAGCTGGATCAAAATGCTATCCCCTTGTGCCACATCAATAATTACGACTTCTCCTTTAAACGGGAAATTTTGCCAATTGCATAAGCATAAATAAACCAACAAAACTAAAAAGGCTCGTTTCAAATATTGTTTTTCAAATAAGTAGAAAAAAAGATATAGCATTCCAATAAATAAACAGAGGAAAATCCCACTTGGTCTGCCAGTTACTATGCTCTTAAAAGGAAAAGCCGTCAAAAATTGTGTCACTTGTTCGGTTAACTGAAGAAGTAGCGTGAGTATTGCATTTGGAACAGCAAAAAGTAATGGATGTAGCGAAGTGAGAAAACAAAAAAAGACAAGTGGAACGATGATAACGGAAAATAATGGCACGTAAAAAATGTTAAGTAAGATTCCGATAACTGAGAATTCGTAAAAATGAAACATCATCACAATTGAAGAAGCCAAAGTGGAAATAATCGATATAATAAGACCTAGTAGCCACGTATTTGTCGTTCGACTGATAATTCGTTTTGATAAAATGAGGGCAAAGGCAACGCTATAGGTTAATTGAAAACCCACTTCAAAAACAACATATGGGTTGAAAATAAAAAAGAGAATAAAGGTAAGAGAAATGGCGGATAGCGTTGACAGCTTTTGCGTAGAAAGTAAGATTAAAAAACTCATGCCAGCTGCCCGAACAACCGGTGGATTAAACCCTGCTAATAAGGCATAGGCAGGAATCAAAATGAGGAGCAAGTTGCGACTTCCTTCACGTGTTACCCCAGCACGAATGAATAAGTGAAAGCAAAAAGAAACAAACAAACTAACATGTAATCCTGAAATAGCTAAAAGATGCACAACTCCTAATTTTTGATATTGACTAAAGATATTATCATCGAATAAACTTTTTTCGCCAACAATTAAAGCAGCGATGTATGGCGATGTATTTTTATCAAAAGTTTGCTCAATGTAGTCGATAATTGAATGTCTGATATTTGCAATCTTTTGGAGAACGTTCTCGTTTTTTGATTCGCTAAATTGAATAGCCGTCACTTTTGCTATATAATGAATTCCTTTTCGCTTCAAATAATTTTGATAATTAAATTGGTCCTCGTTACGGTTCGGTGATGGTAGTTCCAGTACTGCGTTAGCCTTGTAAGTCATACCGAGTTTTAATTTTCGAAAAAGTTCCTTCTCTTCTTTTGAAGTCATTTTATACGTGACAAGAATTTTTTCTTGCTGATAGCTAGAAATGAACTGAAGCTTGTCCCCGTCAATTTTTAATTCAGATTGAATGGAGTCAATTATTTTTATTTTTTCTGGTTTCAACTTGCTTACATTGTGTTGCTCCATTACTGTCATATATATGAAACTAGCTATGGCTACAAAAAACAAGAGAATGAATTTGTTATCTTTTAAGGTCATTAACAGGCAGAACAAGCAACTAAGAGCTAAAAAAAGAGGAGTCGAAAAGACTCCTAGAATGGAAAAAATGAGCACCACAACCGAAAAAAATATATATCGTTCGATGGCCTTCACTCCGTTTCTTAAGATAGTCTGTTTTCTAAGTTTGCATAGAGCTTTTGAATATACTCATCAGGTATTTGTTCAGAAATAGCCGCTTCCTTGACTTCACGAAGTAGCGTTTCCTTATTTACTTTTTCTCCCGCAAAAATATGTGAATCAAACGGGATTTTTTTCACTTCCACTCCCGCTTGTTGAAATAATTCAACAGCATATGGGTGGTTTTTATAATCTTCTGCATAGCAAACTGTTTGAATACCAGCTTGTATGATGGATTTACAACAGGCAACACACGGGAAATGTGTCACATACATCTCCGCCCCATCAGTCGATGCGCCAAATTTCGCACATTGTAAAATCGCATTCATTTCAGCATGAATTGTTCGGATGCAGTGACCTTCGACGACTAGGCAACCATGTTCAGCACAATGATCACCACCTGCAATAGAGCCGTTATACCCGCCTGCGATGATACGTTTATCGCGTACAATTGTTGCCCCTACCATTAGACGCGTACATGTACTTCTAGAGGAAATGAGATGGCTTTGCGCCATAAAAAACTGGTCCCAAGCAATACGTTTCATGATTCTACCTCGCTTTCACTTTTAAGTATAAGTTTGATGTTTTAGGTAGTCAATCAAAAATTTTATACTTCTAAATGTTCTTTTAACTTGTCTACTGTTTTTTCGCCAATTCCACTCACATTTTTTAAATCATCTAACGTTTGAAATAGCCCTTCTTTTTCTCGGTATTCAATAATGGCTTTTGCTTTTGCCTCCCCAATGCCTGGAACTTGCCGTAAGTCACTAATTGAAGCTTGATTCACATTTATTTTTTGTCCAGAATCAGTTTTGTCTGCGGAGCTATTTTGTACAGTTTGCTTAGCTTCTCCAATTTTATAGACGGTAATAATCATCTCATCTTTTAGTTTTTCTGCTAAATTAATTGCATTTAAATCCGCATCGGCAGTTAAACCGCCTGATACGGCAATGGCATCTTTTACACGCCCATCAAGCGCGATTTCATAAACGCCTGGATTTTTTACTGCACCTTTTACATCAACCATGACCGTTTTGCTCACTTTGGTGTCCTCTATTTCAGTTCCTTCTTTATTTGACAAACTGGAAAAACCTGTGTCTTCTGTAGCGTTACTTGTTTCGGGCTGAAGCAAGAAGTAGCTTGCTATAAAGACACTAAACGCGATTACGCCAAGCGACCAAAACCATTTCGGATACTTCTGATATAGTTCTTTCATGTTTGAACTCCTTTTATTTTTACTTATTCGACACCTCTAATTAAATTCCTCTCGAATACATAAAAAAAAGAAAGTAGTTTTTTACACTACTTTCTTGCTAAAAAGAAGAGCCTTTCACTTTTTTCATGCGGTTTTTCTAGTGAAAAGTCTGCATATACACGAATTTCGCTAAATCCGGCAGCAATTAATTTTTTTTCATAGGTTGAAATCGGATACGTTCTTTCTTTATGAAGTTCGTCTTTCCTAAAGTAGGAGCCATCGCTATTTTCAACAAAAAAAGTCAACTCATGTTCGACCGAATGAGGCGCTTTTCCGGGAAATGAATTCCATATCGTTGAGACACTTAAATCGCTGTCGCCATAACTATAATTTTCAAAGCCAACATCTATTTTATAAACTGAATGTACGTCAAATAAGAACACTCCGTCTGTATTTAAATGCTCGTAAACTCGCATGAATGCTTCATCTAGCTCTTTTTCGGTTTCTAAATAGTTGAGTGAATCACAAAAACATGTCACAACATCGAAGCTCTTTTGGAAAGAAAAATTGGTCATATTTTCTGCAAAAAAAGAAATGGGTAAATTGGTGGCGTTTATTTTTGCTTCTGCCACGCGTATCATTTCCTCAGATAAATCAAGACCTGTGACCTCGTAGCCTCGGAAATGCATGCGAATGGCGAACTCCCCGGTGCCACTAGCCAAATCAAGTAAAGTCCTTTTACCTTTTGGGAGTAGCTTTTGAGCAAAATCTGCCCACTCATCATACAATTCCGCATCCATTAGTTCGTCGTACACTTGCGGGAAAAATTCGTAGCTCAAAGCCCTACATCTCCTTTATGACGTAAATGCCTTTGAAACATCTTCAAGCGGGGCATCTCCCCATAATTTTTCCAAATTGTAGTAAGAGCGTTCATCGCGGTGGAATACGTGAACAATCACATCACCTAAATCAATCAACACCCACTGAGCTGCCTCTAAGCCCTCTAGACGTTTAACTTCTACATCGTTTTCTTGTGCTTGTTTTTTAATTTCACGTGCAATAGCTTCTACTTGTTTATCAGAATTACCATGACAAATGACAAAATAATCAGCAAAACTGGACAAACCTTTCATATTTAGTGCTAAAATATCTTCCGCACGTTTATCATCAGCCGCTTTTGCAACTAACATGAGTACATCGTAACTATTCAAATTTCAAAACATCTCCTTCTTTAATTAAACAGGCATAGTAATTATACGCTAAAAATGTATCGGGAAATATCGGCTGCTCTTTGCTTGCTAAATAGCCAATCGTACGACCAAGAGCAAATAACATTCCCTTGTCTAAAGAAGCCGCTGTGATTTGTCTCGCTTCTTCTACGCCAGGGAAGTCTCGACCGGGCTCCGTATAGTCAGCTAAAAAAATAATTTTATCTAGTGACGACATGTTTTCCGTACCAGTCGTATGCCAGCGAATCGCATTTAAAATCAATGTATCGGTTATGCCAAATTCATGTTCCGCCAAGTAAGCCCCGACTGGCGCATGCCAAATTGCATTTTGATAGCGTAGAAATTCCGGATTCATTTTCGCTCGAATGATAATCGCGCGCGCTTTTTCGTCATCAAGATATTTCGCATAATCATGTAAAATTGCGGCTATACTTGCCTTCTCTTCCGATTCAAAATAAATTTTTGCAAGCTTTACAGCCGTTTCCTCCACACCAAGCGTATGAATGAACCTTTTTTCTGGCATTGCTTGGCGCACTTTTTCAAGCATTTCATCACGATTCATATAACTGATGCTCCTTCACATACCGCACAACTTGTGTCGGTAAAAAGTAATCAATCGGCATCTTTTTTGCCATACGTTCGCGAATGAGCGAAGACGATATAGACATTTCTGGCACAGACACGTTCTTAACCGGATAGGGCGTTTTAAGGCAATATTCTGGGCGGTTTACACCCACAAATTGAACAAGCTCCACCAACTGGTCAATGT
This sequence comes from Listeria tempestatis, assembly GCF_963575625.1. Taxonomy (NCBI): domain Bacteria; kingdom Bacillati; phylum Bacillota; class Bacilli; order Caryophanales; family Listeriaceae; genus Listeria; species Listeria tempestatis. The sequence goes on along the minus strand of NZ_CAUYTK010000001.1, from coordinate 261,932 downwards.
TATACCAATTTGGTAAGTATTCTACCATATCCCCACCGATAATAAAATAGTAATCTGTATTTGGATTTTCTTCCACCATTTCTTTCATGGTGTCAAAGGTAAAAGATTTTCCCGCACGTAAAAGCTCCCTAGAATCCATCACAAAATGCGGATTATTAGAAATCGCAAGTTGCAACATGGTAGCGCGATCATTAGCCGAAACGTTTCCGCTTTGTTTATGTGGGGGCACTGAATTTGGGAGGAAAATAATTTGTTCCAAGTTCAGCACTTCCCTGACCTCGTTTGCAATTATCAAATGTGCAATGTGTGGCGGATCAAAAGTGCCACCTAGAATACCAACGCGTTTTTTCATGGTTTCACCTCAAATTTAAGGTAATACAATTTGTTTTTTCGTTTTCGATTCTTTATATACAATAATTGTGCGACCAATCACTTGAACAAGCTCGGCACGGGCACGCCCGCAAATTGTATCCGCTACTTCTTCTTTTGGAACCTCACAATTTTGTAAAACGGAAATTTTAATAAGTTCGCGAGCTTCAAGCGCTTCCGCAATTTGAATCACCATATTAGGTGACACTCCACCTTTTCCAACTTGAAAAATCGGGTTAAGCGAATGCGCACTTTTTCGCAAATAGCGTTTTTGTGGATTTGTTAGCATTGTTTTCCTCCTATAATGAAGCAAGCACAGCCTGTTTCATGATTTCTGTATCAGGCTTTTGCCCCGTCCATTTTTCAAAAGCTAGCGCACCTTGATGAATAAACATCGGTAAGCCGTTTTGAATGATGGCCTGCTTTTTACTCGCTTCTTTTAAAAACCGTGTTTGTTTCGGATTATAAATAATATCACTAACCACTGTACCTTGACGTAAATTATCAAGCGCAAGTGGCATTTCGTTCGCTGTTTTCATAAGACCAACGGAAGTGGTTTGAATAACAACGGAAAATGTCCCCAATTGCTTTTCTGCTTCTGAAATCGTCAACACTGCATCTTCTGGATAGTCAGAAATCATCTCTTTTGCCTTCATGACGGTGCGATTTGTGACTGCCACATGGCAACCAATTTTTTCCTTGATGGCGAAATAAATCCCTTTACTCGCACCACCCGCACCAATTATTAAAACCGTATCATTTGGGTGTAGTGGATGAATTTCGGCTAGGCCTAAAAGATAGCCAAGGCCATCTGTATTATAGCCAATCCATTTTGAGTTTTCCCGAACAACCGTATTTACAGCGCCACAATTTTCAGCAAATTCATCTAGGCCATCCAAAAAAGGAATAATCCGTTCTTTAAAAGGCACAGTCACATTAAAACCATCCATTTTCTCCATAAAAAGTGGTATTTCTGTTTCAAAATGTTCAACACTCATTTTTTGGCGCGTGTAGTCAGCATCTATACTAAGCGCACGAATTGCCGCACGATGCATTTCTGGTGAGAGCGAATGCGCAATTGGGTTCCCGATTACAGCTAGTTTTTTCATCCTGATTGCCTCCTAAATTAGTGGCTCGCGAATCGTCACATTAACGCCTTTTGGCACCCATGCGGTTACTTTAACATGGCCATTTGGAACGCATACCCAGCCTAAACCTGAAAAAACGATGTCCGCTTTTTCACGAATGACAAATGTATGCGGGATGAGTTCTGGTAAATCTGCCAAATCTTTTTCGCTCGGCGGGCTTAAAATCAAGCCTTTTTGTGTGTCATATAAATGGTCCGCTTTTTCTAATTTCGTCCGGTGCGGCTCAAGCTGGTTCGACATGTAAACAATGAACGATGAGCGTTCACCCTCTGTGAAGTCAAGACGAGCGAGTGCACCAAAGAATAATGTTTGCGCGCTATTTAATTGGTAAACAACAGGTTTGATTTCTTTTTTTGGTGTAATGAGCTTCAATGTTTTTGGCCCGATAAAATGTGCCATTTGATGATGATTAATAATTCCTGGCGTATCTACTAACACACGGTTTCCTTCCAGTGGAATCTCTATCTTATCAAGCGTCGTTCCTGGAAATTGCGAAGTTGTAATGACATTATTTTCCCCCGTTGCAAACTTAATAATGCGATTGATTAAGGTTGATTTGCCAACATTTGTACAGCCCACAACGAAAACATCCTCACCGTCTCGTAGTTCTTCAATTTGTTCCATCAGCGATTCAAAGCCATAACCCTTTTCGGCACTAATTAGGGCCACATCTGCTGCACGTAAGCCTAAATCTTTTGCTCGCGTGCGCATATAACGTGTTAATTTATCTCGTTTTAAAGACTTGGGCAATAAATCTGCTTTATTTCCGACAAGAAGTACTGGGTTATTGCCAACAAAGCGGTGAAGTCCAGGCAACCAGCTCCCATCAAAGTCGAAGATGTCGACAACGTACACAATGAGTGCTTTTTTAGCCCCCAAATCATTTAAGATTTTCAAAAAATCATCATCTGTTAAAGAAACATCTTGGATTTCATTGTAGTGTTTTAAGCGGAAGCAGCGCTGGCAAATGACTTGTTCTTTATCCAGTGATGACTTTGGTGCATAGCCTGGTTTTGATTTGTCCACAGACTGGATAATCGCGCCACACCCAATACATCTTAATTCTTCGGTCAAAGTGAATCCTCCCATTCCATCGGTTGCTTTTTCGCTAACCGTTTCAAAATAATACGCTCCATAAAACGATTGAATTTTGTCGCAAGTCCGTCCGTTTCTTTCACAGGGCGTACAAAAATCGTCATCAATTTTTGCCTATTGCCGCCAAAAATGTCCGTCATAATCTGATCGCCAATCATAATCGTTTCTTCCGGCGCCGAGTCAAGCTCACGCAGTGCCTTTTTAAAATTTTTACTAAGTGGCTTTTTTGCTTTGGCTAAATATGGAATTCGTGTGGCGCGTGCGACACGTTCAACGCGTTCCTCCGAGTTGTTCGATAAAATCATCACCTTAATGCCTTCCGCTTCAAGTAGTGTAAACCAGTTGATAATTTCATGCGTCGCATCCATCTCATCCCAAGCAAGAAGCGTATTATCTAAATCAGTTAAAATTGTTGTCTTTCCCAAACTTTTAATATGCGTTGCCGTAATTCCAAACGGAGAATTTAACATCCGATCTGGTGAAAATTGCTTTAGCACTCTTTCGCACCCCATTTTATATAGTATAAATTCTGCAAATACTATCATACCGTTATTTACAAAGATAATCTACAAATTTTACCATCTTTCTGCATTTTTTACAAAAAAAGAATGGTTTAATGCTATAATGATGGAGAAATACTCATATCATTACGCGTTTTTAGGGAGGAAAAAAATATGGCAAAAGACTATTCCCTTATTTGGGATCTCGATTCAATTTATAGCGGGGGAAGTAGCTCAACTGAACTCCGTGATGCACTTAAAAAAAACAAACAAGAGCTCGATCAATTTGTGCAAAACATTCACGATTGGAGTATCCCAGAAAATACAGAAGATACGTCGGAATTTCTCATTTTAATTAATCAAAATGCTGATATTTCTCGCGTTTTACTAACCGCAAGTTCGTATCTGGAATGTTTATCTTCAGCTGATGTTAGGGATGAACGTGCGCTTGAACTCGCTGCTCTTGTGTACCAGCATCAATCCATTTTACAGACGGCAGAAGATGAGTGGCATGAAAAGTTTGCTAAGGTATCTGACCGTGTTTGGAATGAAATCCTTGCACAAAATGGCTTTGAACAAATTGCTTTTGTTTTAAATGAAGCGCGTACAAATCGTCAAAAGAAAGGATCAAAAGAAATTGAAGCCGCTATTAATGCGCTTTCCGTCGACGGCTACCGCGGCTGGTCTGATCATTATGACACAGTAGTATCAAAAGTTCGCGTTAAAGTCGATATTCTAGGCGAAGCAAAGGACCTTTCAGCTGGACAAGCACTTAACATGTTGAACCATCCAAATCGCGACGTCAGAAAAGCTGTATTCCAAGCTTATACAGAAAGTTGGCAAGAACAAGGACGGTTATTTGCTGACACATTAAATCATTTAGCTGGCTTTCGCTTGGCTAGCTATGGCATGCGCAATTGGGACAATGTGCTCGCTGAACCACTTTCGATAAATCGTATGGAACAAGGTACTTTAGATGCAATGTGGAACGTGATTCGCGAACATAAAAGTACATTTACTGCGTTCTTAGACCGTAAAGCCAAATTACTTGGTATTCCTAAACTCAGCTTTTATGACGTAGAAGCTCCTCTAGTTTTTAGTGAAGAAGCGAAAAAATATTCTTTCCAAGAAGGCGCAGAATTCATCATTGAACAGTTCAAAAAATTTAGTCCAAAAATGGCACATTTTGCTGAACATGCTTTCGCCAACAAGTGGATTGAAGCGGAAGATCGTGATAATAAACGTCCAGGCGGTTTTTGCACAGACTTTCCCTTAGTTAAAGAAAGTCGCATTTTTATGACCTATGACGGAGCGCCTGGTACTGTTGCGACACTGGCACATGAGCTTGGGCATGCGTTTCATTCATATGTAATTCGTGATGAGCCATTTGAAAATACGGATTACGCGATGAATGTTGCTGAAACGGCTTCTACATTTGCTGAAATGATTATTGCGGATGCATCTGTAAAAGAAGCAAGCACAAAGGAAGAAAAAATAACACTTCTTGAAGATAAAATTGGTCGCAGTGTGGCATTCTTCATGAATATCCATGCCCGCTTCTTATTTGAAACACGCTTTTATGAAGCGCGTAAAGAAGGCATTTTATCTGTAGATGCACTGAATCGTTTAATGGAAGAGGCACAGCGTGAAGCGTATTTAGATGCACTTGATGAATACCATCCTGAGTTTTGGGCTTCAAAACTTCATTTCTACATTTCAGAAGTGCCGTTTTATAACTTCCCGTACACATTCGGTTACCTTTTCTCACTTGGCATTTACAATAAAGCTATAAAAGAAGGCGAAAGCTATGAAGATAAATATATCGCGCTATTAAAAGATACTGGTGCCATGACAACAGAAGAACTGGCTAAAAAACATCTTGGCGTTGATTTAACAAAACCTGATTTTTGGGAAAGTGCCGTTCAAATTACCGCAGATGATGTCAATGAATTCCTAAAATTGACGGATGATTTATAAGCCAAAAGCGAGAATCCAGTGGATTCTCGCTTTTATTAATTCCATTCTTTTAAAAGTGCTAAAATACATTCCGATGAAGCTTTAGAAGCTGTTTCAAGAAAACTTTCAAAGGAAAGAGCAGCTTCTTTATCTGCCACATCAGATAATGCTCGGATAATTACGAAGGGAATATCAAACTGATGCGCCACTTGTGCGATGGCTGTTGCTTCCATTTCGACCGCCTTTACTTCTGGAAAATGCTTAGTAATTCTTTCGCGCTGTTCCTCTGTTGAAATAAAAGAATCCGTTGTCGCAATTAATCCAAAAACGGCTTTATTTGTTGTCTTTTGTAATTGATTCACATATACTTTTTCAACTTTCTTTATTAAATTGGAATCTGGAAGGTAGACGGCCGGCATTTGAGGTACTTGACCGAACGTATAACCAAAAACCGTTGCATCCACGTCTCCGTAAGTAAGTTGGTTTGAAATAATCACATCAGACACATTCAAATCTTGACCAATACCACCTGCTGAACCAGTATTAATAATACATTCTGGCTTATAATGGTCACATAAAATTGTTGCCGAAATAGCTGCATTGACTTTGCCAATTCCTGATTGAAGTAGCACAACTTCTTGTTCATAAATCGTCCCACGATAAAATTTTGCTCCTGCGATTTCTTCTTCTAAAAGCAATGTCATTTGCTCTTTTAAAATTTTTACTTCTTCTTCCATCGCCCCAATAATTCCTATCACAAGGAAAACCTCCTTTTAATCTAAATAAAAACGCCGGAAATCTACCAGCGTTTATCGCTTATCATTTTGTTTTAACTCTTCTACTTTCATCGGTTGCCAGCCCTCACCGTCACGCCAAGCAATGTACACACGATACGCTTTGTCAGGTGTGCTTTTTTCTGAAACTGTTCCAATCGATTCTGTTGCTGGATCTGCGCCGCGTCCTACAAACCAAAGTGTCATGTTATCTGCGTCTATTCCAGTTGCCTCCGAAAAAGCTTGAATTTTTTCTTTCCAATCTTGGCTTGTCGCGTCATAGGAGTTAACATGATCACCTGATTGCTTTGTACCAACAGATTTCCAGTCTTTAGTAATAACTTGATTAACGTTTGGGTCATCACTTTTTTCGGTTGTTGTCGTTTCTTTCGGTTCAGACTCATCCGGTTTTTCCACTTTTTTATCTTTTTCGCCTTTAGCGGCATCTTCTTTTTTCGTTGTCTGAGATGCCGTTTTCGTTTCTGTTGGTGCATCAGAATTATCTGTTGCTAAAATGACGAAATAAAGCGACGTAATGATTAAAAGCGATACAATGATGATTAAAATATTTAAAATCAAGTTTGTTTTTTTACGTTTCGTGTTCGACTCTAGCCTAGATCCTTCCACGCTATTTTGTTTCACACGGCGATTTTTATTTTGCTTTGTCACCATATTTGAGTCTCACCACCTTGTTAAAAAGCAAGATTATGCTTCAATTTTGATAATTTTAACGGTCATATCGCCACCAGGCGTTTGAATATTTACTTCTTCACCAACTTCATGGCCGATTAAACCTTTTGCAATTGGGGAATCGTTAGAAATACGTCCTTCAAATGGATCAGCTTCCGCACTACCAACAATCGTGTACGTTTCTTCATCGCCGCCTGGTACTTCTAAAAATGTTACCTTCTTACCAAGTGAAACCGTATCGTTGTCCACTTCAGAGCCATCAATGATGTGCGCATTACGAAGCATGTTTTCAATTGTTGTAATGCGTCCTTCAACAAATGCTTGCTCATCTTTTGCAGAATCGTATTCGGAGTTCTCGGATAAATCACCAAAACCGCGCGCAATTTTAATACGCTCTACGACTTCTTTACGTTTTACCGTTTTTAATTCATGCAATTCATTTTCTAATTTTGCTTTCCCATCAAGGGTCATTGGAAATACTTTTTCAGTTGCCAAAATAGTTTCTCTCCTTTTAGAACATTTCTTTGTATAGAAAAGCACGGAGACGATCTCCGTACCATGATCGAATATTTACTTCACGCGAGAAAGATAGCAATTCTTTCAAGTAGTAAGCAAATCTCTTTCATTTCATAACGCAAATTTTACAGTAATTTGGATACTTTGACAAGCCCAACGAATCTTCTCTTACATATTTTCTTGAAGCACGCTGGCAATTTTCGTTGTCATTAAATCAATCGCCACATGATTTTGTCCGCCTTCTGGAATAATAATGTCGGCGTATTTTTTTGTTGGCTCAATAAATTCATTGTGCATCGGTTTTACAACTGTTAAATACTGCTCGATAACAGAATCAAGTGAACGCTCACGTTCTTTAATATCACGAAGCAACCTGCGAATAATACGAATGTCATCATCTGTATCCACGTATACTTTAATATCCATTAAATCACGCAACCTAGGATCTTCTAAAATTAGAATTCCCTCTAAAATAATAACATCGCGTGGTTCTTGATGAATAAGCATATCAGAACGCGTATGTTTCGTATAATCATAGACAGGTTTATCAATTGCTTCAAAGCGAATGAGTTGCTTAATATGTTCGATTAATAAATCTGTATCGAATGCGAGAGGATGATCATAATTCGTTTTTAGTCTTTCTTCAAAAGAAAGTTCCGTTTGATCTTTATAGTAAAAATCTTGTTCAATCATTAAAATGGAATGCTCATCAAAATGATCGAATATTTTTTTACATACGCTTGTCTTTCCAGAACCTGATCCACCTGTGACACCAACAACAACTGGCTTTTTCTTCATGATATTTCGCTCCTCCTAGTAATTGCAAGTCCATCTCCTAGCGGAATTGTTGTCGTAACAAAATTTTCTTGTTGTACTAAAAACTGGTTAAAATCTCGCATTTTACGAGCAACACGCGCCTTTTTCTTAACCTCATCGGTTTCATCAAGCGCTAGTCCCTTAAATAAAACATTATCGCTATATAAAACGCCACTTTGATTTAGAACAGGTGTATAAAGTGCGAAAAACTTTTCATATTGCGCTTTCGCCGCGTCTATAAAAATAGCATCATACGGTCCTTTTTCAAGCAATTTATCGGCATCTATGAGAGCATCTCCGAGTACGCAATCGATTTTTCTGGCTCCGTAACGTTCAACATTTTTTAAAGCCAATTGGTAACGCCACTCATCACGTTCAATAGTCACAATTTCAACATCTGGCATTACTTCGTGCATCCGTAATGCTGAATATCCAATTGCTGTCCCAAGCTCTAAAATACGCTTTGGTTTTTGAATTGCCATAATTTGTAGCATCGCGTGCAAGGAATCTGCTTCCATAATTGGTACATGATTTTCTTTCGCAAACTCTTCCATTTCCGCAAAAAAAGCGGAACGTTTCGGAATTTGCGCAACTAGGTAATCTTGCATAGTTTGATTCATAAACTTCCCCTCTTACTCTTGATTGCTTGTAATATGTTCTTCTTTCAAGCGATTATGTTCCTCTAATGTTTTTGAAAAGTAAACTTTCCCTGTTTTTGTATTTGCTAAAAAGTATAGATAGTCCGTTTTCTCTGGATAAAGGGCTGCTTCCATGGAACTTTGACCACTATTTGCAATCGGTCCAGGCGGCAAGCCGTTCACACGATAAGTGTTGTAAGGTGAATCTACTTTTAAATCAGAATAAAGGGTTCTATCTTTATGTTCACCGAGTGCGTAAAGAACTGTTGGATCGGTTTGTAAGCGCATATTTTCATCTAAACGATTGTAAAAAACACTCGCGATTTTTTTGCGGTCTACGTTTTGCGTTGCTTCTTTCTCGATTAAAGAAGACATTGTCAAAAATTCGTGAACTGATTTTTGTTGCTTCGTTAATTCTTCGCGGTACGGTGCTAGGTTTGTGTCCGTTGCTTTAATCATTTCTTCAATGATTGTTTCAGCACTTGCATTTGAATCTTTAAACGTATACGTGGCTGGATATAAGTAACCTTCTAGCGGATGTTTAATTTCTTTATTCAACACAGCATTTGTTAGCGTATCAGGATATTTTTTAATCATTTTTTTAACAAAATTTGGGTCATCCATTGTTTTTAAAACATCGCTTTTTTTCAAATTCGGTTGGTAATTCACAATTCTTTCTGCAATTTGGTCAAGTGCATATCCTTCTGGAATGACAAGCTTCTCGGGAGCAACAGTGTCTCCTTCTTTCAGAACTTTTACAATTTCGTCTGTATCCATTGCTGGACTAAGTTGATATTTACCAGCTTTTAAATTACTCTCATTCGTATATTTGACATAATATGAAAAAACTCTTGCATCATTAATAACGTTTTTTTCTTCTAATAGGTTGCCAATATCTTTCACATTGGATCCTGATGGAATTTCGACAATAACTTCTTTTTTACTGCTTGCATCCTTTGCACCTAGTTGGCTTTGAATATAAAAATAACCTGAAAAAGTTGCGATGATAAGGACTAGAACAATAGCAGAAATAATAATGGTCATTTTTTTACCTTTAGACTTACTCAAGTAGACCCCTCGTTTCTTTACATTATCCAGTTCATTATACCGATTTTTTTCCCACATTACTATGCGTATTTATTTTTTTTAACAAATTTTAATATTTCACAAAAAAAATCCTGAAAGCTAAGTCACTTTCAGAATTTTCGGCACTTTTAAGCTTCAATGGATTCCACCGATTCAATGTTACGTTTATATAATCTAACAGAACGACCTTCATTGTCATCCAGTAGAAATGTTCCTTCTCCAGTTGGTACTAATGCCTCTGAAATCGCTTTTTTCTGCGAATCGCTATCTACCGTTTTGCTATATGTACGCCCACTCACCATATGAACCGTTACAACAAATTTTTCCATGGTAACCCTTCTTTCGTTTTTTCGAATAAAACTATCATAACAAAAATTAAACAAAAACACATATAAAAACCCTTTTTTATAAAAAATAACGCGTTTTGATTTCCTTGTGCTATAATAACAAAGTTAACATTGTATTTAGAAGGAGTCTTTTTATGTTACATACCATTATTCAAAGCCTTCAAGATTTTGTCATGTATTTAATTGATACCTTTGGGCATTTTGGGATTTTCCTTGCCATGCTCATTGAAAGCGTCTGTATCCCTCTTCCTAGTGAAGTTGTGATGTTATTTGGTGGTTTTATGGCCGAAGCTGGAAAGCTCAATTTTTGGCTTGTCGTATTTGCTGGTATCGCTGGAAACTTAGTTGGCTCGCTTATTGCCTACTACATTGGAAAAGCTGGCGGACGAACACTCGTCTTAAAATACGGGAAATATATTTTCCTAAACGTCAAACATCTTGATAAGGCTGAAATCTGGTTTAATCGTTACGGATCAAGTGCCGTCTTCTTTGGTCGAATTCTCCCAGTTATCCGAACGTTCATCTCACTTCCGGCCGGAATCGCCAAAATGAACCTTTCAAAATTTATTCTTTATACAATTCTTGGCTGTATTCCGTGGAATTTATTTTTAACATGGCTCGGCTACACGCTTGGAGCTAACTGGTCAATCGTCGAAAAATATACACGCCCCATCTCATATGGAATTTTACTCCTCTGTATCATTTTTGTCGTCTGGCTCGCTTATAAAATTTGGAATAAAAAAGCACGCGCAAAAAATTAAAACAAAAGGTATCCCGAAACGGGATACCTTTTGGCTTGATTATTATTCTTCATCTTCGTCCGCTAAAAAAGTAGCTAGGATTTCTTCAATCATATCCCACTCTTCGTCGGTTTCAACCGGCATCAATTGCCCCTTACTTCCTTCTTCATCTTGAATGTAAGAAGAGGCTAGAATTTCAATCTCTTCGTCTTCGCTAGCCCCTGCGGGAAAGTAAAGTACGTATGATTTATCAAATTCCTCAGAATCAAAATTAAATAAAATTTCAAATTGTTCTTCTTTACCTTCTTCATTCACAATCGTAATAAAATTTTGTTCTTCCTCGTGATTATGGTTTTCTGACATAGACGTCACCTCATTTAATTATTTGCATCTAGGTAGGACTGTAAAATCATCACAGCTGCCAACTTATCAATGACTTGCTTTCTTTTTTTTCGACTTACATCCGCTTCTAAAAGCGTGCGTTCAGCCGCTTGAGTCGTTAAACGCTCGTCCCAAAGCTCGACTTTTATCCCCGTCCGATTTTCAAGAACTTCAGCGTACTTCTCGGAGCTCTCAGCACGTGGACCTAGCGTGTTGTTCATATTTTTAGGTAAGCCCACGATAATTTTTTCTACATCATATTCTGTTACTAGTTCCTGTACACGATTATAGCCAAATTGTTTCGCTTCTTCATTAATCGGAATCGTTTCAATACCTTGTGCAGTCCAGCCTAGTGCATCACTTATCGCAACGCCGACCGTTTTTGAGCCGACGTCTAAACCCATTATTCTCATTTTTCACCAATTTCGTTGTTTTTTAAATATGCGCGAACTAGTTCTTCGATGATTTCATCACGTTCCAGTTTACGAATTAAGTTTCGGGCATCCATGTGACGCGGGATATATGCCGGATCACCAGAAAGCAAATAACCAACAATTTGATTGACAGGGTTATATCCCTTTTCTTCAAGCGCTGAGTAGACTTGGCTCATAATCTTTTTGACATCTTCTTCAATGGAACCGTCACCGAAATTATAATGCATTGTTTGATCTTTAGTACCCATAATTCTAAACACCTCAATTCCTTCGCTCTTCCACCTATTTTACACTAACCACTTAGAATTGACAAAGAAATTATATATGTTTAACACAATTTTAATATTGTCTAAAACGAGTTCACAAAAACAACACACTGAGAGTTTAAGCCAAGCGTACAAACACCCAATTGTTTGGCACCCTTATTTCAGCTTGCAAATGATGTCAGGCACCGCGCCAAGCGCTTTTTCAAGTAGCGCTGGATCTTTACCGCCCGCTTGCGCTAAATCAGGCTTTCCGCCGCCGTTACCACCGCAAATTGTCGCCACTTCCTTAATGATTTTACCTGCATGTAAACCAGCTTCAATTGCCTCTTTCGAAACTGCCGCGATTAAGTTGGCCTTATCATTAGAAACCGCGCCTAAAACGAGTACACCGCCGATTTTTTTATCCTTCCAATTGTCCGCAAATTGGCGCAAGCTCGCCATATCTTTCGCATTTACTTGTTTGTAGATTACCTTAACACCATCAATTTCTTCTGCATTAGCAAAAATATCGGCACTCGCAGCACTTGCTAATTTCGCCTGTAATGAATCATTTTCACGACGTACCTCGCGAAGTTCATTTTGCAGCTGTTCAATTTTTTGTGGCGTATCAGAAGGTTTCGCTTTCAAAGTTTTCGCTGCTTCTTTTAACGTATTTTCTTGTTCTGTCACAAAATGATAAGCCGCCTCACCAGTGACTGCCTCAATACGGCGTGTTCCAGCACCAATACCTGTTTCACTTTGAATCTTAAATAAACCAATTTCCGCCGTATTTTTCACATGGACACCACCGCAAAGCTCAATGCTATAGTCCCCAATTTTAACAACACGCACCACATCACCATATTTTTCTCCAAAAAGAGCCATCGCCCCCAGTGCTTTCGCCTCATCAATTGGCATTTCGCGAATGTCAAGGGCAAGTTGCGCCCAGATTTTCTCATTTACAACTACCTCCATTTTAGACAGTTCCTCTTCTGTAATTTGTCCGAAATGCGAGAAGTCAAAGCGTAAACGATCTGGTGCAACGAGTGAGCCAGCTTGGTTAACGTGCTCCCCTAACACATCTTTTAGCGCACGGTGCAGAAGGTGAGTTGCCGTATGGTTTTTCACCGTTTTTTTGCGGTCATACTCATCCACCGTAAGTTGGACTTTATCACCAACTTTGATGACACCTTCTTTCACCAAAATTCGGTGCAGATTTTGCTTATTCGGTGATTTTTGAACATCCTTCACAAACGCCAGCCCCGTATCGCTTTGCACCGTTCCGTGATCCGCTACTTGACCCCCACTTTCAGCATAAAAAGGAGTTTCCTTAAACATAACTTGAACATCACTTCCGGCAGGTGCCTCACCAACAAGCTGGTCATCTGAAATGATGTGCAACACAACTGACTCCACCGCCGTTTGACCGTAGCCTACAAAAACACTTTCGTCCGTTAAATTCGCTAACAGTTCGCCTTGAACTTGCATCGACTGTACATCAGCACGAGCCTCACGCGCACGGTCGCGCTGTAATTTCATTTCTGCTTCAAAACCTTCATGGTCAATTTTTAGACCGTGGTCGAGACCGTATTCTTCCGTTAATTCAACCGGAAAACCATACGTATCATATAATTTAAATATGTCTTTTCCAGAAATAATACCTTTACCATTTTTCGCTTCTTTTAAAATATCTTCTAAAATAGCTAAACCTTCATTTAACGTTTCATGGAAGCGTTCCTCTTCACTACGAATTACTTTTTCAATAAATGCTTGTTGTTTTTCAACTTCCGGATAAAAAGCATTCATAATTTTGCCGACAGTCGGAACAAGTTTAAACATAAACGGATCACTAATGCCAAGTTGTTTAGCATAGCGCACCGCACGACGAAGTAAACGACGAAGGACATAACCACGCCCCTCGTTAGAAGGTAGTGCCCCGTCACCAATAGCAAAAGCTACCGTACGAATATGATCTGCAATAACTTTAAAAGCAACATCTTTTTCGTCCGATACACCGTATTTTTCGCCAGAAATAAGCTCCACTTCACGAATGATAGGCATAAATAAATCCGTTTCAAAATTTGTTTTTGCATCTTGAATAATGGAAACCATGCGTTCAAGACCCATTCCCGTATCAATATTTTGTTTTGGAAGCGGTGTATAGGAGCCATCAGGATTATGATTAAATTGCGAAAAAACTAAGTTCCAAATTTCCAAATAACGTTCATTTTCACCGCCTGGATAGAGTTCCGGGTCATTCGAATCATTTCCAAATGCTTCCCCGCGGTCATAAAAGATTTCACTATCTGGACCGCATGGACCGCCGCCAATATCCCAAAAATTGTCCTCAATTTCAACGATATGTTCATCAGTTAACCCAATTTTTTCCTTCCAAATTGCTTTTGCTTCTTTGTCTTCTGGGTACACCGTAACATATAATTTCTCAGGGTCAAAACCAATCCATTTCGGGCTTGTTAAAAATTCCCAAGCAAATTGAATAGCGCCCTCTTTAAAATAATCCCCAATTGAAAAATTCCCAAGCATTTCGAAAAACGTATGATGGCGCGCTGTTTTACCAACATTTTCAATGTCATTCGTCCGAATCGATTTTTGTGCATTAACAAGGCGCGGGTTATCCGGAATGACAGAGCCATCAAAATATTTTTTCATCGTTGCCACACCGCTATTAATCCAAAGAAGTGTCGGATCATTTACAGGAACAAGTGGCGCACTTGGCTCAACAGCATGCCCTTTCTCTTTAAAAAAGTCAAGAAACATTTGTCTTACTTCACTGCTCGTTAGTTGCTTCATTTTATTTTCCTCCTCGAAAAAAATAAGCCTTGTAATCGTTGCTACAGGGACGAGTTTTTCGCGGTACCACCCTGTTTGCAACGATACAAGACTTGTATCATTACCTCTTTAGCATCTTTAACGCAGATGAACGGACTTTCACGTGTAAGAGAGCGATTTATAGAGGCCTCTACTTTTCTTTCAGCCAAGGAAAAGTTCTCTTTTTAAGTAAGCTACTCTAAAATTAAGTTCTTACAAAGTCTAGCATATTCAATTAAATTATAGAGAAGCCGCACCTATCTGTCAACCGTTAAATTGCATTTGATCTCTTGAAAGAAATTCCCCATTTTTAAGCGTTAGTTTCACATCAGACACTTTAGAGATTTCCGGGTCATGCGTAACCATAATAACACATTTTCCCTCTTTATGTGCTAAATCTTGGAACAGTCGGACTACTTCCTTACTTGTCCGCTCATCAAGGTTTCCAGTTGGTTCATCTGCAACAATTAAATCTGTTTCACAAGACAATGCTCTTGCAATCGCAACACGCTGTTGTTGTCCACCACTAAGTGTCAAAACACGCTGCTTCGCCATTTTTTCATCAATACCCACTTTCCTAAGCATGTCTAAAGCAAATTCTTTTCGGTCGGGATGCTTCGCTTTTGTAATTTCCATTGCTGTTGTCACATTTTGAAGTGCTGTCATATACGTCAAAAGATTATAACTTTGGAAAACGATAGAAACATATTTATTCCGAAATGATGATAATCCAATTTCTTTTAAAGAACGCCCTTTGTAAAAAATTTCGCCTGATTTTTGTGTGTCTAAACCACCTGCTAAGGAAAGGAACGTTGTTTTCCCAGAGCCTGAACTACCGACAACTGTGTAGAATACCCCTGCCTTAAATACGTAATTAATTGCTGTTAAAATACTTTCTTCTTGCGTTTTATACCAATAATGAACCTGCTCAAATTCTAAAATTTTTGTCATCAGTGCACCTCTATTCCTGTTTCGTTAAAATCATTTTCGGATTCATTCGTAAGATAGTCATGGCAGGTAGAAGTACTGAAATAAAAGCAATTCCAACGCCAATTCCGCCCATTTTAAGCATATCTTGAAGGTTAACTTGAATGTCCAGTTCTTTAATTTCTTCGGTATTTTGCGTCAAGCTTGAAAACCCTCCGCGCATCATGCCACCACCAGGACCTGGACTAGAATTTCCATCTTGTGTTTGTTCCGTTTCCGACTGCTGCGAAAGCAATTGATTTCCAGCCATTTGTGCAACGTAGTGGCTGCTAAATCCTGCTATCATGAATGAAATCAAGGCAACTATTAAAATTTCCACGAAAAATTGACCAATGAGTTTCATTCGATTTTCGCCAATCGCGAGTAAAACGCCCATTTCATATTTACGTTCTCTAATTTGCATCATCACGAGTAATGCTAAAATTAATGCACCAGCAATTGATACAATGTAAACGACATTTTTCGAAAATGCAGCCACATTATTAATCGGTCCCACCATTTGTTTATAAAGCGCATCATTCGTATCTAATTTAAAAGTATCCCAATCAATTGAATCTACCTGTTTCGCTTGTTTTTCAAAACTTGAAATATTGGCAGCATCATCCATCGTGTATACAGCTGAATCAATTGTGTCTTTATAATCCGAGCCTTTTAGCGTATTTGCGACCGTATACGGAACATACAACTTGTTATACGGATTTAAAAACGAAAAATTGCTCGCCATGTCATTTCCAGAATCACTTGTTTTATAAATGCCAACAATTTCAAGCTCAACTGTCGACGCCTCATCGCTAGATTGAATGTTAATTTTATCGCCAATTTTCCATTCGTTTTGACTAGCAAGTGTTTCTTCTACAAGCACAACATTTTTATTCACATCGTCACTCGTTAAAGCGCGCCCGCTTGTTAGCTCCGCAGTTCCGCCGTCAAAATCCGTTGAAGTTGCAGAATTTAACACCCCACTAATGCTTAAATCTGCTTGCGTCATTTGCCGATCAGAACTCTCGTTTGCACCCATTTGCGGCATGTTAGTATTCCCGGATTCGCTGGTCGTTGAATTGTCCAAAGAAGACTTTACTGGGTCAAAATCTTTCGCCAAGGCTTGCGTGCTTGAGTAATAATTGTAACTCGCAACATGATTTAATTTCGCTAAACTTTCCGCATTTTCTAAAGAAATTGGTGTGCTTTCAAACGACAGGGGCATTCTTTCGCTAGAGTCACTCTCGCTTTGCTTTGTTTGCTGCTTTTCCATTTGCTTTTCCCTATCAACTGTAAGTGTTACAGTCCCGCCCAGTTGTTCTTTTGCCATTTCACTTGCTTTATTTGCAGCAGACTGAATCGTAAAGCCGGATAATATAAGTACAGAAACAATCGTAAATATAATAAGTTGTAAGGCTGTTCGACCCATTCTCGCTTTCATGCTAAAAAATGCACGTTTAATAAAATTCATACTTTTTCCTCCATTCACTGCTAGTAAACCTAGATTAGTTGAAGTATATGAAATAAATATGAACAAACTTTTAAACTTTCTGTAATTGCTTGCTAAATTCAAGTTTTTGGTCTAAATTTTAATCTATGAGGAGTGGATTCAAGTGAAACTATTAATGATTGAAGATAACGAAAGTGTCTGCCAAATGATTGAAATGTTTTTTATGAAAGAAAATATCGAAGCAACTTTCAAGCATGATGGTAAACTTGGATATGAAACTTTTTTAAAAGAAGATTTTGATATGATAATTATTGATTTAATGCTCCCAAGCATGGACGGGATGACGATATGTAAAAAAATCCGTGAAACAAGCGATGTGCCCATTATTATTTTAACAGCGAAAGAATCAGAGTCTGACCAAGTTTTAGGGCTTGAAATTGGCGCAGATGATTATGTGACAAAACCATTTAGTCCACTTACTTTGATGGCTCGAATAAAAGCTGTCGCTAGACGTGGCCATGCTGGATCTAGTTCTACAAATGAAG
This sequence comes from Listeria tempestatis, assembly GCF_963575625.1. Lineage (NCBI taxonomy): Bacteria > Bacillati > Bacillota > Bacilli > Caryophanales > Listeriaceae > Listeria > Listeria tempestatis. The sequence continues at coordinate 244,408 of NZ_CAUYTK010000001.1, read as the reverse complement.
ACGATTCCATTCTACAGACGACCTATTTTAAAATTAGTAAAACAACACGGGAAGTCTTTTACGGCAATCAGCTTTTAGAAGCTCTTACGCCAAAAGAGTTCGATTTGCTTTATTTCTTAATGCAACATCCGCGCCAAGTCTTTTCAAGAGAGCAACTTTTGGAACGCGTTTGGGGTTATCAATTTTATGGTGATGAACGGACTGTTGATGTGCATATTAAACGACTTCGCCAAAAAATTGCAACGGAAAATCATCCTTTTCTCCATACAATTTGGGGTGTTGGGTATAAATTTGATGAAACGGAATGATGGCTTTGAAATTTAAATATATTTATCAACTTTTTTTAACGCAATTTGTCATTCTACTCATTGCTTGTTTGATGATTGGCCTATCTGTTTCGCATTTTTTAAAGGACTATTTTTTCGAGGAACAGGTAGGTGTTTTATCGAAATACGGGGATACGATTTCAAATGATATTAAATATGCGCCGGGAAATCAGACAGTATCGGTGTTGAATTCATATCAGCGAATTTTAGATGTGAATAATATTCACTATACGATTATGAATACTGATGACCAAACCATTTATCCAGATACTAGTCGCCCTTTGCCTCCTAATTTCAAAATTTCAGACGCGGATATGGAGAAACTGGAAAAAGGTGAAACCGTCACGATAAAAGTGGACGATCGTTTTAATCAGGAAATGTCTGTGGTGTACGTGCCCATCATGAATGGTGACAGCTACCTCGGTTCTGTGATTTTAAATGCGCCAATAAGTGGAACGGAGAAAGTGCTTGGTACTATTAATCAATATATGTTTTATACCATTCTCATTTCGATTGTGGTAGCTTTAATTTTAAGTTTACTCATGTCAAAATTCCAAGTAAATCGGATTAATAAATTGCGCGATGCGACAAAGCGTGTCACACGCGGAGATTACGAGACGCGGCTTAAGGAAAATTCGTTTGATGAAATTGGCGAGCTAGCTCATGATTTCAATAAAATGACGGAAAACTTGGCCGAATCTCGTGAGGAAATTGAACGGCAAGAACGGCGTAGGCAGCAATTTATTGCGGATGTCTCTCATGAAATGCGCACGCCTCTCACTACAATTAGCGGGCTAACGGAAGGTCTTGTAAATGATGTCATTCCTGAGAGCGAAACAAATCGAGCAGTTCAGTTGATTGATACGGAAGCGAAAAGGCTCACAAAATTGGTGAATGAAAACTTGGATTACGAACGCATTCAAGCAAATAAAATCGTTTTATACCAAACAAAATTTGGTGTTCATGCCTTTTTTGATTTGCTTAGTGAACAATTAGAGCCTTTAGCCAGTAAGAAAAATAACAAATTGATTGTCGAAGCACCATTCGATTTAGAGGTTTATGCAGATTATGACCGGCTGACCCAAATTGTTTTAAACATCGTAAAAAATAGTATTCAGTTCACCGAAAATGGGACTATCACTCTTCGTGGCTTAAAAGATTATAAAGAGACCATTTTGCAAATTCAAGATACTGGAATTGGTATGAATACTGAGGAACTCGAGCAGATTTGGGAGCGATTTTATAAAGCGGATATTTCGAGAACGAACACAGCATTTGGGGAATCTGGTATTGGGCTTTCCATCGTGAAGCAACTTGTCTTAAATCATGGTGGTCGTGTTGAGGCAGAAAGTTCGCCAGGCGCTGGTGCGACCTTTACGATTCGATTGCCGTTTTATCGTGATAATGATGTGTAAATTAAAAACCAGTAAAAACGCCATTTGTAATGGATTTTACTGGTTTTTATTTTGAATGTACTTAATGTGTCACGCTGACATAAATGTATACGGCGTAACATCACTCATCCCAATCATCGGATCAATTTCTGCCATATTCTCCTCCGTAAGACGCTTCACGCTGCTAACAAGTTCAAGCGTCTCATCAGTTGTCAAACGTTCAAGTAGCGTCGTTTGTCGCTCCGTTTCACCCGTTCGCTCAATTCCCATGCGAAAAGCATCTTCCTCACCGCACAAAATTAGAAACTTTTTGCTACGCGTCACCCCTGTATAAAGCAAATCACGTCTAAGCATACGGTAATAACTTCGCACAACAGGCATAATGACAATTGGAAATTCGCTCCCCTGAGCTTTATGAATCGAACAACAATACGCATGCGTAAGTTGTGTAAATTCCTGGCGGTAGTATGTTACTTCCGTTTGATCGAACTGCACCACCATCATATCTTGATTTTCCGTATTCTCCTTAGCATACATGATCGATACCACTTCACCAATATCACCGTTAAATACATTCTTCTCCGGCTGATTGACCAGTTGTAACACTTTGTCATGCACACGGTATTTTATATCCCCAAAAATCAGTTCTTTCCTTTTCCCCGTATCATTAGGGTTGAAAATCTCCTGCAAATTTTTGTTTAGCACATTAATTCCCGCAGGACCTCTATACATGGGGGCTAAAACTTGGATGTCCTTCGCTCGAAACCCCTTTGATTTTGCGTTTTGCACAACCTGTTCCACAACGTCAGCAATTTGGTTCACATGGCAATGGAAAAACGAGCGATCCTTGCGATTTTTTGTAAAATCTTGCGGCAAGAAGCCTTCTCGAATGTCATGCGCCATTTCAATAATCGAAGAGCCATCTTCTTGGCGATAAATATCCGTTAATTCCACCGTTGGAATCACTTTCGATTCTAAAATGTCTTTTAAAACTTGCCCCGGTCCAACAGATGGCAACTGATCTTTATCGCCAACTAAAATGACTTGGATATGACTTGGAAGTGCGCGGAACAATTGATTCATAAGCCAAATATCCACCATCGACATCTCATCAACAATTAAAAGTCGCCCTTCAATTAAGCGTTCCGATTCATCATCTAACTGTTCTTGCCCATTCATTCCTAGCAAGCGGTGAATCGTCATGGCAGGAAGCCCAGTAGATTCGCTCATCCGTTTTGCTGCCCGCCCAGTTGGCGCTGCTAGTAGCACTGGAAACTTATCTCCGTCTTTATAGGCATGCGGATCAAGACTAACACCGTTTAGTTCGCTATAAAGCTCCACGATTCCCTTAATGACCGTCGTCTTCCCAGTTCCAGGACCGCCTGTTAAAACGAGCATAGGCGACTGTAGCGCCGTTTGAAGTGCCTCTTTTTGCGACTCCCCGTAAGAAACTTGAATCCGCTCCTCCAAATCACCAAGCGCGAGCAAAAATTCCGACTCAGGAAATTGTTCCGCATATTCAGACTGGGCCATAAGCCGTTTGATATGATGCGCTAGGCCGTTTTCCGCAAAATATAACGACGGCAAATAAACGCGTGTATTTTCAATAATAATTTTATCACTATCACATAAATAGTTTATTTCGCGCTCCACATTTTCCTCGTGAATTGGTACAGGGTCGCTTTCTTCCAGCAGATTTTGCGCCGCACGAATGAAGTCCGCTCGCTCCAAATAGACATCGCCATTTCGAATTGATTCCGTATCTATCACATATAATAAACCCGCGCGAATGCGTTCCGGATGTTCCCCGCCAAGACCAAGCTTTCTTCCCAAATCATCAGCACGCTGAAAACCAATCCCTTTCACATCTTCAATGAGCTTATACGGGCTTTTTTCCAAAATTTCTAGCGCATTTTGTTTATAGACTTGAAAAATTTTCATCGAAAGTTGTGGACCAAAGCCATATTCATTTAAACCAATCATAACATGTTCTAAGCCTTGGTTTTCCCGAAGCGTCGCAATAAGCGTATCCGCCGTATTTTTAGGGAGTTTTGGCACATCGTTAAGCCTGTCTGGATCCGCCATCATGATTGAAATCGCGTCTTCCCCGAGCACCTCTACAATATTTTCCGCTGTTTTCTTCCCAACGCCTTTAAACAGTTCACCTGATAAATATTGCACGATGCCCGCCTTTGTTTGCGGCATCTCTTTTCGGAACTTCTCTGCCTTAAATTGCTCACCAAACTTTGCATGTTCTGTGATTTTTCCGTAAAACATGTATACTTCTTGTTCATGCAACTTCGGAAAAACCCCCGTCACAATAATATCTTTCTCGTCCCAAGTCGTATTCGTTTCCTTAACAAGCAAACGCACAACCGAAAATAAATTGTCAGGGTTATGAAAAATCGTCGACAGCACCGTGCCCTTCATAAACCATTCCTCATTTTCCGGTTGAAAAAGTGCCAGCGATTCCTGTGTCGCCATATTTTTCACCCCTTTTCTTTTATAAAACGCCTATTCCACGTCTCTCTCCAAATCCGAAATGGCAATAAGCGCGTTTTGAGCCAGCACATGATTTTCATCAGCGGCTACCGCACGCAGAAAATAATTTTTTGAGACAACAATGTCACCTTGCCATGCCAAATACACCGCCCCCAAATTGTATAGCGCATCTGCATCATCTGGTTTTAGCGTGAGCACACGTTCCAATTGAAATTCCGCCTCTTCATATAACCCTTCCTTTGCAAGTGCAATCCCGTATTGAAAAACACTTTCAGCATCATTTGGATTAAGCTCCGTACTGCGCAATAAATAAGCAAGTGCTAACGTATTTTGGTCAGCGTTCACAAAACTAATTCCGAGCATGAAAAACACATCCGCATTTTCCATTCCTTGGCTAATGGCATTTTCAAAAGCTTGAATCGCATCTTGATACCGTTCAAGTTCAAAGTATAGCGTACCTAAACTATAATAGGCCGCCGGAACTGTAGCATCCAGTTCAGTAGCTCGTTTAAAAAATAACTCCGCACGTTCAAAATCATCCATCGAAAGTAAAACATTACCAAAGTTAATATAGCCAACTGGATCAGTCGGATGCTCCTCAATAACTTCTGTAAACATTTGAACTGCCTCTTCTAACTTACCTTCCTGCATAAACTCAATACCTTGCTGATTTTTATCCATTTTATACCTCCTTTTAGTTTACAGAATTTTGAAGCCAGTTTAGCATCGCTTCCGCCGTTTCATCCGTTTGCATTTCCGCAGAAATACTCGCTTTATGATCCCCGTTTTGTTTTCCGTATGAACCAAATTGCGCATGATTTCCACCCTTTATGCTAAGAAAAGTCGCTTCATCTGATAGGTACTTTTTGTTTTCCTCAAACTTTTTAAAATTCAAAACTCCATCATTTGAAGCTGTTATTGATAAAACAGGAAGTGTAGTTTGTTTTAAAGAACCCTTCTTATCTGGATAGCTCGCTAGGAAAAACACACCACGTAAATCAGATGTGTGCTCATGCGCAAACCTTGCCGCCATCACCCCGCCAAGCGAATGACCACCAATTACGAAATGCTCATCGGCATTCTCATTCATAATCGCCTCCGCTTTATTTTTCCCAAACACCGCGAGGTCTAAAGGCATTTCAACAACATACGTTTTATACCCAGAATCGGCAAGCTCTTTTGCAAGCGGTGCATAACTAAGTGCATTCACAAATGCACCTGGATATAAAATCACGCTTGTTTCTTGCTGGTTCTTTTTCGGCTCAAAAATGAGTGTATTATTCTCCTCAAAAACATTTACCATTTTTGTAGAATTAGCAGCTTCTTCTGCTACTTTACTTGGCGAGGTATTAAAATAAAAATACCCCCAAACCGAAAGAAGTACTACAATCACTATACTTGAAAAGCCAATTATCTTTTTCATATTCATCCTCATTTCACTCGTTCGTTTCATATTTTACCATATTTTTACTAAAAAATAACGATTGGCACATAAAAAACAGGAAAGCCGCCTAAAATGCAACTTCCCTGTTCAAAAATCTATTTACCCCACATAATCTAATTGCTCGTCTGCTTTCCATACCGTATCAATCGTTGCCCCGCCAATACATTCCTCACCGTCATAAAAAACAACAGCTTGCCCTGGTGTGATTGCGCGAACTGGCTCATCAAAAACCACTTCAGCTGTATTATCTGCACGTAAATGCACTGTAACAAGAGAATCTACTTGACGATAACGGAATTTCGCTGTGCACGTAAAATGTTGTTCTTTTGGTTTATTGGAAGTAAACGATACATCCGTAGCAATTAATGAATTCGAATATAAACTATCATGATGGAAACCTTGTTCAACAAAAAGAACATTTTTAGCTAAATCCTTTCCAACCACAAACCAAGCTTCTCCGTCACCGCCAATACCTAAACCATGGCGTTGCCCAATTGTATAGTACATTAAGCCATCATGTTTACCCATGCTTTTCCCAGCAAGTGTCTGCATCTCGCCCGGACTTGCAGGCAAGTATTCACTTAAAAACTGCTTAAAATTACGTTCGCCAATAAAACAAATCCCCGTGGAATCCTTTTTATTTGCCGTCGCAAGACCCGCTTTTTGCGCAATTTCACGAACTTCACTTTTTTCCATTTCACCTAGTGGGAACATAACGTGTGACAGCTGTTCTTGTGATAATTGATTCAAAAAGTACGTTTGATCTTTATTGTTATCCACACCGCGGAGCAATTTCACTTCACCGTCCTCACGGATTGTCCGCGCATAATGCCCTGTCGCTACATAGTCCGCTCCTAGACTTGCCGCATGTTCTAAAAACGCCTTGAATTTTATTTCCTTGTTACACATAACATCCGGGTTTGGCGTTCTACCGAGCTTGTATTCCTCTAAAAAATACGTAAACACCTTATCCCAATATTCCTTCTCAAAATTAACCGCATAATACGGAATCCCAATTTGATTTGCAACACGAATGACATCTTCAAAATCTTCCGTTGCCGTGCAGACACCAAATTCGTCCGTATCATCCCAATTTTTCATAAAAATACCAATGACGTCATACCCTTGTTCTTTCAGTAAATATGCGGTTACAGAGGAGTCAACACCGCCTGACATCCCCACAACCACGCGTTTATCTTTGTTTTCTTTTTTCGTCACGTCTTTTGCTCCTTCCGCTTCGCTAAACGATTCACAACATCCGTTATCTTGCTCGCTGCAAGCACTATTTCCTCATAAGTGTTCCCAAGACCAAAGCTAATACGTACCGTTTCAGTGATTCCCGGATGATTTTGACCAAAAATCGCCACAAGAACGTGAGATGGATCTACCGTTCCCGCTGTACACGCCGAACCACTTGATACCGCAACCCCCGCCATATCAAGATTCATAAGCAACTGCTCCACCGAAATACCGTGAAAACGCACACTCAAAATATGCGGTAAACTCGTTTCTTTTGCACCATTTACTTCAAAAGCCAATTCATTTTGGGAGAAAATTTCAACCATAGTCGCCTTAAACTCTTCATATTCAGCAACTTTATCCGTCCTGTTCGCCATCATGACTTCACTTGCCTTTGCAAAGCCCGCAATGCCCGCCAAATTCTCCGTCCCCGCTCGCCGCGCGCGTTCCTGTTCGCCGCCGTGAAATGGAAATTCAAGTGCTACACCTTGTTTGACGTAAAGAAAGCCCACACCACGCGGTCCGTTAATTTTATGCGCAGAGGCCGTTAGTAAATCCACGCCAAGCTCAGAAACATCAATTGGAACTAGCCCAAACGCCTGAACGGCATCCGTATGAAACACCGCATGATGCCCTTTCAATAGTTCTGCAATCTCAGCAATTGGTTGAATAGCCCCCATTTCATTATTGCCATACATAATGGTAACTAAAATCGTATCCTCACGTAGCGCCGCCTGAACGTCTGAAACACGTACTAGACCATTTTCATCTACTGGTAAATAAGTTACCGAAAAACCAAGACTCTCGAGATAAACGCACGATTTTAAGACCGCATGATGTTCGATTTGTGAGGTTATAATATGTTTGCCCTGCTCCTTTAAGTGTAGCGCCGTCCCAATGACAGCCGTATTATCGCCTTCCGTTCCACCACTCGTAAAAATAATTTCTCGCTGAGCAGCACCAATTTGATTCGCAATCTTTGCACGTGCCTCATCAAGCGTTTTACGTGCCGAACGCCCCGCATAGTGAACACTTGACGGATTACCGTAATCATTTGTCATCACACCGAGCATCGCTTGGACGACTTCTGGGTGAACCGGGCTCGTTGCCGCATGATCTAAATAAATTTTATTTTCCATCATGTATCTCTTCCTTTTTTCGGCTTTATGCCTTTAATCGTTTCTTATTGTAACAACTATTTCTAGCGAAAGCAACCTGACTTCCTTACAAATAGTTAGTGTCTAAAAAGCAAAAAGAAACCCCAATCGTACCGTTTGGAGTCCCTCCCTTTGAACCTGCTTAAAAACAGGTGGGTGCTCTGTCAGGCGATTTGCAAGTCCTCGTGTGAAGGCATTTGCGCCGCGTCTGAACACCAAGCTCCCAAGGTAATCATAATTGTTCGGTTCAAAAATATATGGCACTGTAACGAATACATTAGGGTTTCTTTTATTAACAATAGAATAGCATATTTAAAGTAAATTTTCAATTTTAGTGGCTTTATTTTTTGTTTTTCCCACCCTTTTTATTCGCATTAATATTGTCATAAACCGCAGCAAAAGCTTGTTCAAATTTCGAATTTTTCTTCGGTTCATAGTACAGTTTATTTTTAAGCGCATTCGGCAAATATTCTTGATCCACCCAAGCGCTCTCATAATTATGTGGGTATTTATAATCAATTGCTCGGCCAAGCTTCTCTGCTCCCGAATAATGCCCATCACGCAAATGATCAGGTACTTCGCCGCTTATCCCTTTTCGGATATCTGAAAGAGCCGCATCAATTGCCAAGATGGCAGAATTTGATTTTGGTGATAAACATAGTTCAATAACAGCATTTGAAAGCGGGATTCGTGCTTCTGGGAAACCAACTTTTTCAGCCGTTTGAATGGCCGATAATGTTCTTGCACAAGCAGCCGGATTCGCAAGCCCCACATCTTCATAAGCCATCACAAGAAGACGTCTTGAAATACTCACCAAATCTCCCGCTTCAATTAAACGTCCCATATAATGTAGAGCAGCATTCACATCACTTCCGCGTACGGATTTTTGAAATGCACTAAGCACATCATAATGAGCATCACCGTCTTTATCATGTGCTAAACTTTTTCTTTGTAAACACTCTTCAGCAGTAGCAAGTGACACATGGATTTTCCCTGCCTCATTCGGTTCTGACGAGATGACAGCTAGTTCAAGTGCATTTAACGCGCTCCTAACATCTCCACCACTAGCGGTCGCAAAATGCGTTTTTGCATCCGCCTCAAGTTCTACATCATACTTTCCAAGTCCCCGTTCTGAATCAGAAAGCGCCCTATCGATTGTCTTTTCAATATCAGCAACAGAAAGCGGCTTTAATTCAAAAATTTGCGTTCTACTCCGTATGGCAGGGTTGATGGCGATATAAGGATTGCTCGTTGTCGCCCCAACTAAAATGATTGCGCCACTCTCTAAATGCGGCAATAGAAAATCTTGTTTCGCTTTATCCAAACGATGCACCTCATCTAAAAGTAAAATCACGGTACCGCTCATTTTCGCTTCAGCTGCCACAACTTCCATGTCTTTTTTGTTATTCGTTACCGCGTTTAATGTCCGAAACGCGTATTTTGTGCTCCCTGCTATCGCGCTTGCAATGGATGTTTTCCCAGTACCCGGTGGCCCGTATAAAATCATCGACGATAGTTGCTTCGCTTTTACCATTCGATATATAATTTTATCTTTTCCTACCAAATGACTTTGTCCAACTATTTCATCTAAATTTCGTGGTCGCATTCGGTATGCTAAAGGTTGAATCGCCATAAACTCTCTTCCTCCTCTATTTCCAAATACATTATACCATATGCGGTGACTTCGTTGCGTACTAGCTAAACTTCCGCTATAATGATTCTATATAAAGTCTAGCGGAATAGTGGAGGATTAAGCATGAAAATTACAACGAAAGGGCGCTACGGTTTAACGATTGCCCTTGAACTTGCACGACAAATAGGAACAGGTCCAACATCTCTTCGGAGTATTGCAGAGAAAAAAAAGTTATCAGAACATTATTTAGAACAACTAATCGGTCCACTTCGAAATGCTGGTATCGTCAAAAGTATTCGCGGTGCACATGGTGGCTATATTTTAAATGCTGACCCAAGTGAAATTACTGCGGGAGATGTGATTCGCACGCTTGAGGGACCTATTGTTTTAGTGGAAAGCATGGAAGACGAGGAAGCAGCACAACGTGAGCTTTGGACTATCATGCGCGATGCCGTTCGAAATGTTTTAGATAACACTACATTAGCAGATTTACTGGCCAACGAAAGTAAAGATGAGCCTCAGGACGGGTATATGTTTTATATTTAAAAATCACCACCTGTCTTTAACTGAATCTAAAATAAAAACAAGGGTAAAAAGTGCGAATAAAAAACAGGCTACTGAACAAATATCAAAGTAGCCTGTTTTTTTATTTACTTATCAATCTGCTTCTTAAAAGTTGATTAAGCTTTGTTTCCGATACGCCTTCTTCGCGTTTTATTTTATTAGACTCTTTATACCCATATTTGATGCAACATAATTTGCTAGCTCGCTTCTTAGAAAGTCTCCTCTAACAAATTTCATAGTATATTTTTCATTCTTTTTTGTAACATCAGAATCCAAAAAATAATGTTAAACTATTTGCGTTAGTGGCGTATGACAAAATTACCGTCATACGCCACTTAATTGTTTACCTAATTAAAATGGCTCTGCAGGAACTACTAGCGTTTCCTTATAAACAGATCCATCCGGCTCACTAATTGTTACCTCTATAGTCGATCCAGCCGTTAATTTTTTGTTAAATGTAACTTTCCCGGTGCCATCCTCGCCGGCTTCCGTTTTTGTTCCTCCACCCTCAGATGGGAAGAAAGAAATAAAAGTATCCGGAATGGCATGGCTAAATGTAACATATGTGTTTCCTTCTGGAGTAGTTCCAATAAAGAATTCAATTGGTGTCTTTGTTGGAATAACAGTCATAGAAGATTTTGCTCCACTTGTCCCTAAAAGTGGCAAATCGATTGGTGTATCAGCTGCAATCGCTTCAAAATCATAAGAACCAGCTGGTATGTTGATATTGCTACTTAAATGATATGTTGCTGTTTGTCCAATAGCAATATTCAATAAACTAAATGGAATGCGCCCGGAAATGATTCCTGTAGTCGGATTTACCTCCAGAGTCGTCACTACTCCTGTCTTATTACCAAGCAGAGTTGGAACACTATAATCAATTTTTAAAGAGTCTGCTACTGTTTGGTCCGATAGCAACTCTTTGAGGTTATCGTCCACTTTAAATCCAACATACTGTGATGTCAAAAGCGAAATTTCAAGCCCTGTTTGTCCCGTTAGTTTTAAGTCTAATTGCTGATTGGTGTACTCAGAAGTTAACGAACTGTTTTTTAGCAAACTAATACTTGCCGCTTTCGAATTAGTACTGAAAACTGAAATCCCAACTAATAAAGCTAACAAAAAGAGTAATCCTAAGAAGGTTTTTTTCTTCGTAATTATCATTACATATCCCCCTCAATTTAATTTATGGTACTAAATTAAGTTACCCCTATTTTTGTATTTGAAACTCAATTTTAAAACTGTATTAAAAAAATTTTATTCTAAATAATTAAAACCGCAAGACGTTAGCCTTATTTTAAGTGAAGTAGACTCCAATTTAACAGCCAGCATTCACACACTTGAGATATCAGCTATATCCCTTTATATCGTTTTGAAGCAAGTTTCTTCTACAATGTGTATCTCTATAGCAGATGGTGATCCTATATTTCATATGAAGTAAGCTATTTTTACTATTCTTTCGTAAGTATAATTCGATAGATGGCTGGTCATCTAATCTTATTTTTCTCCGTAACCTGGTTGATTGGCAAACCTTCTCTAATTTCCTTATCGAAGAATTGCACTTTACACAAGTGACTAACTTCAATTAACAAGTGTGATTTTTTTAGCCTCTGGATTATCTTTAAAACTATAAATATTACTAAGACCGCTAAAACAGCCGCTAGCACTAGGCCTAGAATACTAGTATTTACCATTTATTCACCCCTTCTACATATAATTTAAGTTTCCCTATGGTTGTAGAAACAGAGACATAAGTTATATTATAGGTGTTGGCTTACTTTATGCAGAATACTTTTGTTTTGAATCTAAATAATTCACTGTTTCATTTCTCCTTTTTTATAAGGCAAATCGAGCATACCATAACTAATACTTTTAAAGTATGCCTATTTGGGTGTAAGAAGATTTATAATTACAATCTTCCTTCTTGACAAAAAGTAAATCTCAAACAAAAAAATGCTGAATTACCAGTTCACCGACACATAAATTCCACTGTTTATTTAATAATACTTTCTGCGCTAGTTATTTCCACGAGTGCCTTATGTCTGTTAGAAAGTTGCAAATACTGCTTTCGAACATGATTATTTGAAAGTACCACACATGAATAATACATCCTTGTTCTCTTTGTTAGTCCGCATCTTATGCCGCTTTTATCATTGGATTGAACTTGAGCGATTGTTATAATGAAAATTAGCTCAGCTTCTACTTTATGAAACTTATTCTTGAGTTTGTTGTATTGTTCCTGCAGTATTCCTATAATGTTTTCCATCATATTAATGATGAGGTTTAACGCAGAAGGATTAGACAAATACAGAGTTAGAAATATTACTCAGATAGCGACTTTTACAAAAAACAATATTTTTATTCTTTTCAAAAAAAGAGCTTGGGAGATAATTAGATTTTGTCTTATAAAAAAAGAAAGTAGATATGCAAAAATCCAGTAAACCTGCTATTTAAAAAAATGGATTTTACTGGATTTTTACCTATTTTTTATTTATGTCCCAAGCTCTTTCTAACCTTTCTCCACTGTTTTATATTTCTTGCCTGGCCAGAATGCCCATCTGCCAAATAGCGTTGTTACAGCTGGGACGAGTAGTGGTCGGACTAAAAATGTATCAAGTAAGATTCCAATTGCTGTAATGAGCCCAAATTGAACGAGTAGATTAATTGGTAATGTTGTTAAAACTAAGAAAGTTGCAGCTAAAATGACTCCTGCCGATGTAATAACGCCACCCGTTTGATGTACACCTTCTTGAACAGCTTTTCGTAGCGACCATTTTTCCGTGTTTTTCCAAATACTCGAAATCATAAAGATGTTGTAATCTTCGCCAAGTGCCACAATAAATACAAACGCATAGAGCGGTATCAGTCCTGAAATGGCAGGTACACCAAAACCGTGATGTAAAATGAGCCAACCAAGCCCGATTGCAGAAGCATAAGAAATTAACACGGAAAGAACGAGATAAAGCGTCGCCGTAATCGAACGCAAATAGGTGAGTAACAAAATACTTATAAGCGCAATAACAAGCGGAATAATCACTTTTTCATCGTGTTCCGTTACCACACGACTATCATACTGAGAAGCCGTTTGGCCAGCGACATATGCGTTTGTCGCATCATCATTTGCCACTTGTTTGATTTTAGGAATTAAATCCATTGCTTCATTGCTATATGGATTCATCCCAAGCACAATATCGTATTTCACCATACTTGAATCCTCTTTGCTTCTCTCAGGTAAACCGACCGATTCCACACCTTTTACATTCTCTAAATCTTGTTTTAAAGCCTCAGTCGGATTCTCAGCGAGCACCTCTACCTTAGCTAAATACCCAGCCCCGTAATGGTCACTGATTAGCTTAAAACCCTCTCGCGAAGGCATATCTTTTGGGAAAGTAGAGAGTGTGTCATACGTGTAAGAAACGTTGGTCGTTTGAAGTGCCGCTCCTCCCAATAAAAAGAGTGCGACGACAGTCACAATAACAGGATGCTTTGTCGCCAATTTCCCAACACGATTCCAAAATTGATTGCCTCTTTTATGTTTTTTATTTGGATGCGGGATAAATGGCCAAAATGAGACGCGACCGAACAGGCCAAGGAGTGCTGGGACTAGCGTAAGCGACGAAAGTAGCATAACTAAAATGGCAAGGCTAAACGGAATCGCAAAGTTGTGGAATGAACCGTACTGTGCAGCAAGTAGCATTAAGAGTGCCGCCATGACAGTAAGTCCGCTTAGTAAAATCGCGCCCGACGTTCCACTAAACGCTGTTCGGAAAGCCTTGAAACGGTTTTCCTCATGACGTAAAACAGAGCGATAACGTGTAATAAGGAACAAGCAATAATCGGTCCCGGCTCCAAATAGAAGTACGGTCATAATTGAAAGACCTTGTGAACCATATGTGATAAGCCCTTGTTCGCCTAAGAAGCCAAGTAATGGGGTTATAATCATGTAGGCAAACCCAACTGCAACAAGTGGGATAAGCGCCAATATTGGCGAACGATAGATAATAAGTAAGATAATCAACACGATGAGTACCGTTGCAATGAGCAGTGACACATCGGCATCCTGAAACAGCCCTGTCGCATCAACACTTATACCAGCTGGCCCAGTAGTTCGAGCGACTAGCTCATTTTTACTTGATATTTTTTTACTAAAAGGATCTTCGCCAAGCACGCTTTCTGCACGCGTCTTTATTTCATCCATCCCAATTTTAAGTTCATCTGCGGTGGCAGATTCATCCATTAAAATGGTTTGGATAAATGTCGTCTTATCTTCTGAAAGTTGTTTTTTTAAGATAATTGGCGGCATTTTTTCAATCGGAATGGTTGCTTCTTGATGTGCCACAGGTGTTTTTGTAAGCGACGCATTAATGGCTTGAATATTTGTCAGTTCCTCATTCGTTAAACCATCTGCGCTATACCAAGTAATAAGAAGCGGCGTTCCAGCCTGTCCGCCAAAATAAGTTTTTACTTTATTGTCCGCTACAACCGACGGCTCATTACTTGGAAGATCGCTTGCTGCATCATCTTTATATTCATCTGCACTTGGCAAGAAGAGTTGTAACAAAATTACAGCAAGAACCCAAATTGAAAGCGTCACAAAACGCCCTTTCTTCCCTCCAACGCCATCAGCAATTTTTTCTAAAAAATGATTCATTTTCACTTCTCCCTTCATTTATCAACTGATAAATAGAATACCATATTTTCACTTATCAATCGATAAATATGCTTAAAAAAAATGACAACAAGCGATACTACTCACATGCTCCCGTTATAGCATATAGATAGTAACATTCATTCGTCATCACTCTGATTAAGTTATACCTCTTTTTCGCACAATCCAAACAAAATAAAGTCAACCTTCTCTTTCACACGAACACTTATCGGTTCATTGCTTTCAAACCTACTCATTCGAGAGAAAAGTGGACTGATTGCTGAAAGGAAAAAACGAGCAGCACGTTCAGCAGTAACATCTTCGCGAATTGTTCCGCTAACTTCTAATTGCTCAAAAACATTCTGAAATGGTTGTAAATATGTGTCTTTCCATAAAGTATAAAGAAAAAACTGGTTTTCTTCTTTTAACTCGTTCAAAATATCATGAATCATTAGTAAAATATTAGTCGGATGTTTTTCAATAAGCATCACAGCCATTTCGTTCAACCTATCCACTGGAAGCAAATTTTTCTGTATTAACTTATCCATGTCAGCTTGAATACTTGTCGTGAGCTCCTTTACAACTTCAAGATAGAGCATTTCTTTATCTTTAAAATGATGGTAAAGCGCCGGCTGCGTAATACCCGCATTAACAGCGATCTCGCGCGTTGACACACTCCGATACCCTTTTTCCATAAATAAGTTTCTGCCAGCATCTAAAATTTTCTTACGCGTTATTAAAAATTCCTCTGCTCGACTTCTCTTTACCATGTAAAACGCTCCTTTTCCTCTACTTCCTCTTATTTTATCATCATTATGAGCAAACAAACAAGATTTTTCCTAAACCTTTTTTGAATGAAAGCTGACATCCCTTTCCTAAAAAAACATTCTTTCCTACTAAATTTGAGTTGAAAAATCAAATGAATTTCACTTTTTTGTAAGATAATCTAACAAAATTTGCGGAATCAATAAAAAATTCTTGCAATTTAAATTTATTTATGTATTATAGTGGCATAAATAAATTATTCAATGTTAGTTTATCTAACATATAAGGAGAGTTGAATATGGAATCTGTCTTTATGTTTTTTTGTACATTGTTAGTTTGGCTTATGACACCAGGAATCGCCTTATTTTACGGTGGAATGGTACGTCGAAAAAATGTTTTAAGCACAGCGATGTATAGTTTTGCATCCATGGCTGTCATATCGATTTTGTGGGTTATTGTAGGTTATTCACTCGCATTTTCTCCAAATAACGGCTTCATTGGTGGTTTTGAGTGGAGCTTTTTAAACCAAGTAGGCTTTGCCCCAAATGAACTTTATAGCGATGCCATTCCTCATTTACTATTTATGATGTTCCAAATGACATTTGCTGTTTTAACCGTTGCCATCATATCTGGCGCTTTCGCAGAACGAATGAATTTCGCCGCTTACCTTGTGTTCATCGTCCTATGGTCCCTACTCGTCTATTCACCCGTTGCGCACTGGGTTTGGGGAGATGGCGGCTTTCTTCGCAACCTTGGCGCACTCGATTTTGCTGGCGGAAATGTCGTCCATATTAGCTCAGGTATTACCGGTCTCGTTCTTGCAATTATGCTCGGTCGAAGAAAAGAAGTCGATACAGCTTCACCACACAATCTTCCGCTTGCTTTAATCGGTGGAATCCTTGTTTGGTTCGGTTGGTACGGCTTTAATGTCGGTAGTGCACTCACAATCGATAATGTCGCGATGGCCGCGTTCGTCAATACAAATACAGCTGCAGCTGCAGGTATTATCGGCTGGTGCTTAGTCGAATGGCTTACAAATAAACGCCCTACAATGCTTGGTACAATTTCAGGCGCCATCGCTGGTCTCGTTTCTATTACACCTGCTGCCGGGTTCGTCACCGTCCCTGCATCCATGCTTATCGGATTCCTTGGGGGTGCACTTTGTTACTGGGGCGTTTTCTGGTTGAAGGGTAAAATTAAATATGATGATGCACTAGATGCATTTGGCCTTCACGGAATTGGCGGCATTTGGGGCGGCATCGCAACCGGGTTATTCGCCACAACCAAAATCAACGAAGCTGGCGCTGACGGTTTATTTTACGGGAATCCCTCACTACTCTTTAAACAACTTGCCGCGATTTCTATCACCATCGTTTTTGTCGCCGCTGCAACCGTCATTATCGTTGCACTCATCAAGCTTTTCCTACCGCTCCGTGTTAGCGAAGAGCAAGAGTATAAAGGACTTGACTTAACACTTCACGGCGAAAAAGCTTATCATGATTAAAAAGGAGGTTTTACCATGGAAAATTTAACAAAAATTGAAATTATTACGCGCCCCAATCGATTTGAAGCATTCCAAAAAGAATTAGCTAAAATCGGTGTTAGCGGCTTAACTGTAACCAAAGCACTCGGCACTGGTCTTGAAAAAGGTTTCATCGAATTGTATCGCGGTAAAAAGAAAGAGAATAACATTCATGAGCGCATGAAAATCGAAATCGTAGTTAGTACCGTACCTGTTGAAGAAGTTTTACGCGTCGTTAAACACACACTGCGCACTGGGGAAGCAGGCGATGGGAAAGTTTTTATTTATCCGCTTAGCGAAGTCATTAAAATTAGCACTGGGGAAACTGGAACCCAAGCACTTCAAGATTCACCCTCTGAAAATTAAAATTAACCAAATAAATGCCTCCTTTTCTAAAAAAATCATGAGAAATTATCTTTTCCTCTTTACTATGAGCGGAATACAGCTATAATTGATAGTGAGATGTAATTAGATTGGAGGCGCGAGCTCATTTTATGCGTAAAATTCCCATTTTCACGATAATCGCTGTTTTACTCATTGGTGGCGGATATTTTTACTATCAACATATGAGCACGAGAGTTGATATTACTTTTAATTTTACTCCAACCAAAAAATCAGCAGATCATACTGTTAGCGGCACAATTGACGGTGCGGGTACCGAAGTAGTTACCATCCCGCTCTCTGAAGAAATGTGGAAAACCGTTAAAAAGGGCAGTCGTTATAACGTAGAAGCGACATTTTATAATAAAAATAAAGTTAGTCAAGATGTAGCAAAAAAATTACAAGGTCCTTTCTGGGAAAACGAGGCCAATCAAGGTCTTCTTGTGAATAAGGTTAAGGTTGACAATATAGAAGCCATTACGACCGGATTTTAAAAAAGAGGTGTGAAGCCAAAAACTTCACACCTCTTTTTTATTTATTCTTTTTTAGGAATCGTCAAGCCGAGCTCATCAAGCTGTGCTGTGCTTACTTCACCAGGTGCATTTGTAAGTGGGTCAACAGCACTCCCTGTTTTAGGGAAAGCAATTGTATCACGCAAGTTGTTTTTTCCTGCCAGAATCATCACGATACGGTCGAGTCCGAGTGCGATGCCACCATGAGGCGGTGTACCGTAGTCAAGCGCATCCATGAGGAAGCCAAACTGTTCTTCTGCTGCTTCGTCCGTAAAACCAAGGGCGCGGAACATTTTTTGCTGCACTTCTTTTTGGTAGATACGAAGCGAGCCGCCACCGATTTCATAGCCGTTAAGTACGATATCATAGGCCTCCGCCATCGCCTCACTTGGCTTTTCTTCCAAAAGAGGAATGTCTTCAGCTCTTGGTAAAGTAAACGGATGATGTGCGGAAACGTAACGATTTGCTTCTTCATCGTATTCAAATAGTGGCCAATCTGTCACCCACAAGAAAGCCAATTTGCTTTCGTCGATTAGTTCAAGTTCTTTCCCAAGTTTTGAGCGGAGGGCCCCAAGAGAAGCTGCAACAACTTCTGGTTGATCTGCTGCAAAAAGAAGTAAGTCACCTGTCTCTGCGTCAAGTACTTTTCGTAGCTCAGTCTGCTTGTTTTTATCAAAGAACTTCGCAATTGGTCCTTTTAACTCGGCTTCTTCTACTTTAAGCCACGCGAGTCCTTTTGCACCATAAGTACCGACAAATTCGCCTAGCGCATCGATTTCTTTACGTGAATATTTATCGGCCGCGGCTTTGGCATTAATTGCTTTTACAACACCTCCAGCTTGAATGGCCGATGTAAACACTTTAAATGGCACATCGCTTACAACAGCTGAAATATCAGTCAGCTCAAGGTCAAAACGCACATCTGGTTTATCACTTCCGTAGCGCGACATCGCTTCGCTGTAGGTCATACGTGGAAATGGAGCTTGTATTTCTATACCCTTCGCTTCCCGGACCACATTTACAAGCATCTCTTCAGTTAAAGCTTGAATTTCTTCTTTAGATAAAAAGCTAGTTTCAAGGTCGACTTGGGTGAATTCAGGTTGGCGATCGCCTCTTAAATCTTCGTCACGGAAACAACGAACAATTTGGTAATACTTGTCAAATCCAGCTGTCATTAAAAGCTGTTTTAATATTTGCGGTGATTGCGGTAGCGCGTAAAAATTCCCTGGATAAACGCGGCTTGGAACTAAATAATCACGCGCCCCTTCAGGTGTACTTTTTGTTAAATACGGCGTTTCAATATCATAAAAGCCGAGTTTATTTAACGTTTCACGGAAAACGCGCGTAACGGTATGACGCATTTTAAAGGTTTCTGCCATTTCTTTACGACGCAAATCAAGATAGCGATATTTTAAACGTAGCTCATCAGAAACATTAATTCCGTCTTCAATATAAAACGGTGGTGTTTTGGAGCGATTCAAAATGGTTACACTAGACGCCACAATCTCCACTTTTCCTGTTGGAATTTTCGTATTAATAACCGCCTCATCACGTGCTGCAACTTTCCCTTTTACAGTAATGACAAACTCCGAACGAATGGACTCTGCAACACGAAGTGCTTCCTCAGAAAATTCGGGATTAAAGACCACTTGCACAATTCCTTCGCGGTCACGCATATCAATAAAGATAAGGCCACCTAAATCACGACGTTTTTGTACCCAGCCATGTAATACGACTTCTTGGTCAATATAGTTTTCTGTTACTTCTCCACAATACGCTGTTCTTTTTTCCACGTTTTTTCCTCCTTAGGGTTTCGTTAAACGGCTAACAAGTTCTCCAGCTGAAACTGAAATTTGCTCACCTGTTTCCATATTTTTTAGCGGGTAGACACCAGACGCTAACTCATCTTCTCCAATGATAATGGTATATTTTGCTTCTTTACGATTCGCGTCTTTCATTTGCGCTTTAAATTTGCGTTTTTGATAATCTTTATCCACACTAATTCCAGCGTTTCTAAGTTTATTCACAATTTTAACGGCTTCAAGTTCCGCTGCCTCCCCTGCCGCAATCACATAACAGCATAGTTCTTTATCTTTTGGAATTTCGACATTTGCGACATCAAGCGCAAGCAAAGTACGCTCTACGCCCATTCCAAAGCCAATTCCAGGCGTTTCTGGTCCATCAAATTCTTCTACAAGCCCGTGATAACGACCGCCACCACAAAGCGTTGTTTTCGCTCCAAAACCTTCTTCATCACTCATGATTTCAAAAGTTGTATGGTTATAATAATCAAGTCCACGTACAAGCGTTGCATCAACCGTAAATGGAATTTCAATTGCCTCTAAAAACCTTTTTACTTGATTAAAATAAGCAATTGATTCATCGTTTAGAAAATCCAAAATTGACGGTGCTGTTTGAACGAGCGGATGTGCGTGATCCGTTTTGCAGTCCAAAATACGCAACGGATTTTTATGCAATCTGCTTTGACAATCCGAACAAAATTCATCAATGCGTGGTTCAAAATGCGCAATGAGTGCCTCGCGGTGTTTCAAGCGGCTTTCTTTATCTCCTAAACTATTAATGGTTAATGAAATATTTTTAAGTCCAATAGATTTATAAAAATTCATCGCAAGCGCAATGATTTCCACATCAATAGCAGGATCTGCACTCCCAATTGCCTCCACACCAATTTGGGTGAATTGTCGCTGGCGCCCGCCTTGTGGCCGCTCATAGCGAAACATTGGTCCATTGTAGTATAGCTTCACTGGTTGATTAACATCACCAAACATTTTATGCTCGACAAACGCACGAACAACCGAAGCAGTTCCTTCTGGACGGAGTGTTAAACTCCGATTTTTTTTATCTTGAAAGGTGTACATTTCTTTTGAAACGATATCCGTTGAATCCCCTACACCACGCTCAAATAATTCTGTATGTTCAAAAATAGGCGTACGAATTTCTTCATAACGATAGTTTTCACAAATCTCACGAAATTTATCTTCAAGAAAATGCCATTTTTGTACCTCTTCCGGTAAAATATCTCGCGTGCCACGCGGTAATTGAATTTTCATCACATTTCCTCCTTTTTTGAATATAAAAAATCCCTCGTCACTTGTTCGAAAACAAGGGACGAGAGATGTAGATTCACCCGTGGTACCACCCTAATTGGAATTTTATAATTCCCACTCTTCCGTTAACGCCGGAGTACGTTTTGACCTACTTATTTTCGGTCAAAACCTCGAAAGTGTCTTTCCAAAAAGTTTCACCATGAATTTCTCTCAGCAAATGAAATTCTCTCTTTTATGGGAGTGATTTTTTGTACTTTTCTTCGTCATCAGTTTAAATATGAATTATTTCTAGATTACTAAAAAAAATGGTTAAAGTCAATTGGATAATTGAAAAACGCTAAAAGTCTATCTACACTCAGACGAAAAAATTTTTCCCTTTTTTCAAAAAATTATGGTTAATAGTTCCATGAAAGCGTAATTTATGGTACCATTTTAATGACCTGAAGAAGTTTTTATAAAGGTGGTGCAACAATTTCGTGAAAAATAAATTTTTATTTATTACCGTTTTATCAGCGTTACTCATTGCGGCGGGGGTTATTACAACGATTGCAATGGCGAATGCAAATGCGGTTCGCGTTCAGGCGGAAGTTTTAAACGTGAGAAACGGTCCAGGTCTTGCTTATGATGTCACAAGTCAAGTCCGAAAAGGTGACGTACTTCGCGTCATTGGAGAAGAAAATAAATGGTACAAAGTTCGGTTAGACAACGGAAATAGCGGTTGGGTGGCTAGCTGGCTCGTAGAAAACACGGATGTGAGCGCTGCAAGTAATAGTACGGCGGTCGTAAGCTCTGAAAATGGATTAAATGTTCGGTCCAAACCATCAACTGACAGCACCGTTTTAGGTATATTAAATACAGGTGATCAAATTAATGTTGTGAGTGAACAAAATGGCTGGGCTCAAATTCAATATAAAGGGCAAAATGCTTGGGTAAATGCGAGTTACATAACGATTCGCGAATCAACGACAAAAGTTGATCAAAGTAATTTGCAAAGTTTAACGATTCGTGACGACTCCACAAACATTCGAAGCAAACCTGATTTAAGTGGTCAAGTTATTGAAAAAGCAAACTCTGGTCATTCTTACGGAATCCAAGGTGTGCAAGGTGACTGGTATCAAGTACAAACTTCTGATGGGAAGACGGGGTACGTCGCAAACTGGGTTGTTGATGTTGGTAATAGTAAAGAAAAACCGGCTAAATCAAAAACAACAAAACTTTCTGAAGCAACTATCGTTCTAGATCCAGGCCATGGTGGAAATGATCCTGGGGCAAAAGGTGAAAATGGAACAATTGAAAAGAAGGCAACGTTAAAAACGGCAAATGCGATTAAAGCTCGACTTGAACAAGCGGGCGCTAAAGTCATTATGACCCGTGACCACGATGAATATATTTCACTACGTCAACGAACAAAAATTGCTTCGAAAAACAATGCTGATGCATTTGTAAGCTTACATTATGATAGTCTTGAACATAATGATGAGAGCGTGAGCGGTCAAACAACTTATTATTATGACAGTAGTGATAAGGGACTTGCCAAAAGCATTAATAAAAGTTTAGGAAATATCCTTCCAACAACAAATCGAGGCGCCCGCGTTGGTGACTTTTATGTTGTTCGTGAAAATGAGCAACCTGCTGTTTTACTTGAACTTGGTTATTTAAGTTCAAAAGCTGATGAAGCTAATATTAATTCTAGTTCTTATCGCACAAAAATTGCTGAAGGTGTTACAGAAGGACTCGCAAATTATTTCGCTAACTAAAAAAAGCCGGGAAGTTCATATGAACTTCCCGGCTTTCCCTATTTCATTAAATCATCTGAGTCAAGCAAAATCGTGACTGGTCCGTCATTAGTAAGCGAAACTTTCATATCCGCTCCGAAAACTCCAACGTCTACGCCTAAACCAGCTTTCCCCAACTTTTTATTAAATAAATTGTATAATTTTTCTGCTTCCGCACCCGGTGCTGAGTCAGTGAAACTTGGTCGGCGTCCTTTTCTCACGTCCGCATAAAGTGTGAACTGTGAAACGCTAAGCACGTTTCCAGAAACTTCCTGAATAGATAAATTCATTTTCTGATTTTCATCTTCAAACACTCGGAGATTTGCAATTTTTTGTACTAAACAATCAATTTCACGTTCCGTATCCGTATGAGTAAAGCCGACAAGAAGCAAAAAGCCTTGTGGAATTTCTGCAATAATTTCGTCATCAATCGTTACACTAGCACTTGTCACCCGTTGAAGCACAACACGCATAGTCCATCATCTCCCTAGCTCATTAATCGTCTAACTGTATAAACATCTGGAATTTGCTTAATTTTATCCACAACTCGCTGTAAATGATTAATATTATGAATTTGCAAAGTTAACACGAGTGTTGCCATTTTATTATTATCCACTTTTGCATTTACACCGTTAATATTCGACGTCAAACTATTAATAACTTGCAAAATATCATTTAACAAGCCGTTACGATTATAACCATAAATTTCAATATCTACATTATAATCATTTTTTGCTTGTAAGTCCGCATCCTCCCACTCTACACCGATAAGACGTTCACTTTCGATTGACTGCACATTTGGACAATCCGAACGGTGAATTGAAATACCACGCCCTTTCGTGATATAACCAACAATTTCATCACCAGGAACAGGATTACAACATCTTGATAGACGGATTAGTAAATTGCCAACGCCTTGAACAACTACACCTGCATTATGCTTAATCTTAAGCTTCTCGTTATTGGCCTCCGCATTGCTATTTCGCGCTTCTGCTTGCGAAAGCAATTTCTCTGTTTTTTCCTCTTCGTCACGTTCTTTTCGCTCTTTCTCCGTCAAACGATTTGCCACTTGAAGCGCCGTAATTCCGTTATACCCAACAGCAGCAAACAAATCATCTTCATGAGCAAAATTCAGCTTCGTAAGGAGTCGTCCGAGATTTTCATTCGTCATAATCTTTTTAGGTTCAAAATCCATTTGACGAAGTTCTTTTTCAACCAAATCCCGACCTTTTTCGACATTTTCTTCTTTCGCTTGTCGTTTAAAGAATTGACGGATTTTATTTCTCGCCTGCGATGTCTGCACGAGTTTTAACCAGTCACGACTTGGACCATAAGAGTGCTTCGACGTTAAAATATCGATAATATCCCCCGTCTTCAACTTATAGTCAAGCGTGACAATTTTACCATTTACCTTCGCGCCAATCGTTTTATTGCCAATTTCCGTATGAATTCGGTAGGCGAAATCAAGTGGAACCGATCCGTTTGGTAGCTCGTAAACATCGCCTTTTGGAGTAAAGACATACACCACATCCGCAAATAAATCTAATTTTAATGATTCCATAAACTCTTCCGCATTATCAGATTCATTCTGGTATTCCAAAATTTCGCGGAACCATGTCATTTTATTATCGAATGACGTTTTTGAATTTACAACTTTCCCTTCTTTATAAGCCCAGTGCGCCGCAACCCCGTATTCCGCAATTTGATGCATCTCATGTGTTCGAATTTGCACTTCGAGCGGCTCGCCTTGCGGTCCAATTACTGTCGTATGAAGCGACTGATACATATTTGATTTTGGCATTGCAATATAATCTTTAAACCGACCAGGCATTGGCTTCCAGCGCGTATGAATGACACCTAATACCGCATAACAATCTTTAATGCTGCTTACTAAAATCCGAACTGCTAGCAAATCGTATATTTCATTAAACTGCTTATGTTGTTCTGACATTTTCCGGTAGATGGAATAAATATGTTTTGGTCTACCAGAAATATCCGCTTGAATATTTAATTCGTCTAAATTATCTGAAACACCGTCAATTACATCTTGCAAATAACGTTCACGTGCACCGCGTTTTTGTTTCATTAAATGGACAATGCGGTAATATTGCTGCGGATTTAAATAGCGCAGTGCTGTATCTTCAAGCTCCCACTTCACTCGACTAATTCCAAGTCTATGAGCAAGTGGCGCAAAAATTTCAAGTGTTTCCGTTGAAATGCGGCGCTGCTTTTCTACCGGAAGATGCTTTAGAGTACGCATATTATGCAGACGGTCAGCCAACTTGATTAAAATAACACGAATATCTTGTGCCATCGCAATGAACATTTTCCGATGATTTTCAGCTTGTTGCTCTTCGTGCGATTTATATTTAATTTTCCCAAGTTTTGTCACGCCATCAACTAGCATCGCCACTTCTTCATTAAACGCTTCCGTTAAGTCTACAAGGGTTACATCCGTATCTTCGACAACATCGTGTAAGAAACCTGCCGCTACCGTTTCAGGGTCCATTCTTAACTCGACAAGAATTCCCGCTACTTGAATTGGATGAATAATATATGGCTCTCCCGATTTTCTAAATTGCTCACTATGTGCGTCGCGCGCATATTCATAAGCCTTTTTCACAATTTTCAGATGCGATTCATTCATATAATTAGAAGCCATCTCAATGACTTGTTCTGCCGTCAAATTTTGCTCTTTCGCCATTTTATCCACCCCCTTCTTTCCCTCTTAATAAAAATAGATTCATAGTTCTCATTATACACGACAAAAGTGGCTTTAGAAAGTAGTTTCCATGTGTCGTTAGAAAAAAACACTTTCCAACTGGAAAATGTTTTTTCTAACTTAAAAGTCCATTAAAATCAAACGATCATAACCATTTAATTTTTTATGTCCTTCTAATTCCGTAAGTTCAATTAAAAAGGCACAGCCAGCAACAATTCCACCAAGTTTTTCTACAAGTTTAATCGTTGCTTCAATCGTACCACCCGTTGCCAGTAAATCATCAGTAATCAGCACGCGTTGCCCTGGCTTAATTGCATCTTTATGCATGGTGAGCGTATTTGTACCATATTCAAGTTCATATTCCATTTCAATCGTTTCACGCGGTAGCTTGCCGGGTTTACGTACCGGCGCAAAACCAATACCAAGCGCATACGCAACCGGACAACCGATAATGAAGCCTCGTGCTTCTGGTCCGACAATCAAATCTACTTGCAATTTCAAAGCATACTCC
This sequence comes from Listeria tempestatis, assembly GCF_963575625.1. NCBI lineage: Bacteria > Bacillati > Bacillota > Bacilli > Caryophanales > Listeriaceae > Listeria > Listeria tempestatis. The sequence goes on along the minus strand of NZ_CAUYTK010000001.1, from coordinate 218,248 downwards.
ACAATTTGATCTGTCGCAAATTTATAAGCTTCACCGTTATTCATAAGCGGTGTGATATCCTTAAATACAATGCCTTCTTTTGGCCAATCCTCCACGATTGCGACAAATTTTTTAAGATCATTTAAATCCATGTTTATTCCTCCAAAGTGGGTAGGCACTAAGCCTCCATAATTCGCTTCATCCAGCTAAATAATTCATTAAAGCTCGCATAAAGCAGTTTTTCTTGTGTTGCAATTTTTTGTTTTTTCGACTGATAAATTTCGGCTTCTTCTAAATTTCGTTTTTCTAAAAAATCATTTAATAAAATCACGCCATTTTCTATTTTAACAAAGTCCAGCTCAAAAAACACGTTTGACATGAAATCAATTTGCTGTTTGCTCCAACCAAACTTTTTATTTAAGGCAGGACCATACTTTTCGAGGGAAAAAGGTTGATATTTTTTAATCAAAGCAAATAGATTCGTAAATGCCAATCTATCTGGCAGCGATTCTAAATCTTGACTTTCTGATGCACCGAAATGAATGTAAATCCGTTCTGGCTGGAACTTTTTAATGAACGGTTCCACGTGGCTCACCTCTTTCGGCAAGTCAACAAAAACCACTTCCCGTGCGTATTCCCTATCATCAGGCGTAAACACCACATTTTCCGCAATCGCTGGAAGTTTCGTCACGGTTTCTTGGTTAAAGCAGATGAAAACCCGTTCGCGCTCCGATTCTTTTAATAAACGTTGCCATTCTGTTCGATTACGCGCATCAAAAAGTTGAAATTGATCCACCTCAAGATCTACCAATCTAAGTTGCGGCTTTCGAATATGATTCCATTCATTTACATTCAATTCGCCAACAACACTAACAAGCGCATTTTGTGCCAAATTATCCGCCAAGTCCCCCAAATTAAAGCCAATCCCATCTAATTGCGCGTTTTCGTCTGTTAGGACTGTTTTCAAATGCGTCTTATCCGCCCCAATGCGTTTCGTATCTTTCAAATAAATTTCTTCAAATTGGAAAATTGGCTTTACATTACCCGTTCCAAATGGTGCCATTTTGTCAATCATCTGAATGAACTCAAGCGAAACATCCGCTAATTGCAAAGTGTCTTCTACGCTAAGCTCACGTTTTATACTCGTCACATCTACTGCGTCCGCCTGCTCAATTAAAGCAGTCTCGAGCGCCTCCAAATTGCTAAGCGATACAGTCATGCCAGCTGCCATTGGATGCCCACCAAACGCTTCAAGGATAGCTCTATTTTTATCAAGTTCCTGATATAAATGGAAGTTTGGCACACTCCTACCAGAACCTTTCGCCATTTGCGTCTCTTCGTTAATGGCTAGACAGATGACTGGACGATTGAACTTCTCTACTAATTTCGATGCAACAATTCCTAGCACACCGGGATTCCAGTCTTTTTTAGCAATCACAACCATGCTTGGAATTTCAGCTTTTGCCTCCAAAATCGAAATGGCTTGAGCGGTTATATCAGCAACAAGTTCCCGTCTATTTACGTTTGCCTCATCAATTTCCAGAGCTAAGTATTCGGCTTCGTCGTCGTCAAAAGCGAGCAGCAATTCTGCAGCGGGGTCAGCTGCCCCTAGACGTCCAACAGCGTTTAATCTTGGGGCAATGGCAAAACCAATTGTTTCTTCATTTGCTTCCTCTAATTTAACACTTGCTTTCGAAGCGAGAACACGAAGACCTGTGTTTGGTTTTTCACGAAGTACTTGGAGCCCCTTTTGAACAAAAAGACGATTTTCATCGGTCAATGAAACGAGGTCCGCAACGGTTCCAACAGCTACCAAATCTAGTAAATGTACGGGTTCTTCGCCAAGCAGCGCATGTGAAAGTTTATAGCTAACGCCAACCCCCGCTAAATCTTCAAAAGGATAGTTTGAGTCGGGGTGTTTAGGGTGAATGACTGCAACAGCTTGCGGCAATGTTTCACGCATTTCATGGTGGTCAGTTATAATGACATCTATTCCGATTTCTTGTGCAAAATCCATGACTTGAAGGGCGGCAATTCCGTTATCTACTGTGATAATCAAATCAAATCCTTGGTTTTTAATCATTTGAAAAGCATCTTGATTTGGTCCATATCCTTCCGTAAAGCGATTTGGAATATAAAACTGTACGAATGCCCCTAAGCTTTCTAGCGTCTTATAGAGCACGGCAATGCTCGTCACACCATCTGCATCATAATCACCGTAAATCATAATTTTCTCGCCTGCTTGAATAGCAGATTTAATCCGCTTTACAGCCTGATCCATTTCTGCGAGTAAAAAAGGGTCATAGCTCGCATATTTTGCAGGATTCATAAATTTATCAAACTGTCCTTCAGTTGTAATCTTACGTTTTACAAGCATTTTCGCAAGCGGAAGCGACACATTCAACTCTTTAGCTAGGTTTGCTACTTTTTCACCGTCAATTTCTTCAGTTTTCCATCTGTATTTGGAATGAATCACAATTCCCCCCACCTTTCAACCCTCCTATTATATCCGAAAATAGCAGAAAAACCAATAGTAAAAAGCCCAAATCAAAATTAATTGGAGCTTTCAAATTGCCAATAATCCGTAGATATTGGACTTTTATAACATTCCCTCCATTTCGGCACCCGTGCACAAAAAAGTTTGGAATAAAATTAGTGTTTACACTCTTCTAAAAGCGCATTTATTATTTCTGTTCGTCTTGATTTTGGCTCGGTAACTCTACCGCTTTTTCCGTTTCTTCTGCATCTCGAATTGAGATTGTAGAAGTTTTCGTCTGCATGGCTTTTGCCGCAGCAAGCTGTCGTTCTAAATTAGTTTTTTCCTCAAGAAGTTGTTTGATTTGTTTGTTCATACCTCGTACTTTTGCGATATTTAGACAAAAAATAATTAAACCGCCGATAAGAACTGAACCTAAAATAACTAATATAAGCGGCCACTCCAACTGTGCAAAAAAGAAATTGATTTCGACTGCTTCAACGTTCATAATTGCAAACACTGCAATTAATATAGCTAAAATGATCCCTACAATAACCTGCCACTGATTTTTCATAACATCCGTCTCCTTTTTTCTAATTATATACATTTATTCCCGCTAAAAATTATGCTAAAACAAAAGCCGGACATCTCGTCCGACTTTTGTTACACGACTTTATACCATAGGCTGCGAAGGGTTTCTTCTTTTCTTTTTCTTAACAGTGGCAACGGGGCCTTTTTTATTCACTTGGTGTGCTTTAAAGACGTACCATAACTGCATCGCCATGAAAATTGAAGAGAATACACTTGAGACGAGTCCAACAAGTAAAGCAATTGAGAAGCTTAAAATGGATTCACTACCGAAGATGACAAGTGCTACTACGGTGAAAATAACCGTTAAAATTGTGTTAATCGAACGGGTGAACGTTTGGCGTAAACCATGATTAACAGCAAATGCCACATCTTCTTTCGTTTTATAGCGTCCCATCTTACGCCCAATATCTCGAATCCGGTCGGCCGTTACAATTGTGTCGTTAATCGAATACCCGATAACAGTCAGAACGGCTGCAATAAACGTCAAATCAACCTCAATCTGGAAGATACTGAAGAATATGAAGATGGTGAAAGCATCAAATAGTAACGATAGAATCGCTGCAATCCCCATATAAAATTCAAAACGAATGGCGATATAGATGACAATGAGTACCGAAGCAATTGCCATAGCATACAAGCCGTTTTTCGCAAGTTCTTTCCCAACTGTTGGCGTTACTGTACTAATGCTCGGTTCATGTTTATATTCTTCTTCAAAATGCGTTTTAAACTTCGCAATCTCATCTTGCGAAAGAGCACCTTTGTAAGAAACTACCGCCGTTTTGTTGTCCTTACCTTGGAAGACAATATTATCTGATGGCATATCAATATCATCTAAATCTTTTTTAATCTGCTGTTCTGTAAGTGGTGAATCAGAAGTAATTTCTGCTCTCGTACCACTCGCAAAATCAATACCCAGATTAAGTTTAAAGACACTCAAAACAACAATACCAATAACCACAATGCTCGTGAAGATCCACAAGAACAGGCGGTGGTTTTTAACGAAATCAAAACGGTCAAATGGCGTTTTTAAGTCGTATGTGCTGATGCCATCATGTAAGTTATGAATCGAACTCGGTTTCACACTAAATGCACGTGGTTTATTATTTAAAACGTTACTCTTAACAAGTAAGCCGAGTAATACACGTGAGCCCCAAACGGCTGTTAGGAAGCTGACTAAAATACTAATAATTAGGACTGTCGCAAATCCTTTAATCGAACTTGTTCCAAAATAGAATAGAACACAGGCAACAAGTAAAGTCGAAATGTTTCCGTCAAAAATAGCGCGGAAAGCTTCTTTTACGCCGACTTCAAACGCCGCTTTCGTCGATCGTCCGACTTTTAGCTCCTCTTTTATTCGCTCATAGGTGATAACGTTCGCGTCAACAGCCATCCCTATCCCGAGAATCAGTCCAGCAATCCCTGGAAGCGTTAGTGTTGCATTAAGTAAAGCGAGAACAAGTAGAACAATGTAAGTATATGCAACAAGTGTCACACATGCAATAATCCCAGGAATACGATATACAAGCATCATAAAGATGAAAATAGCCGCAACACCGATAATTCCAGCAAGAATCGTTTCATCAAGTGCATCTTGACCAAACTGTGCCCCAACAGACGTAGAATATACCTCTGTCATCTTAACTGGTAAAGCCCCTGAGTTTAATAAGTTGGCTAAGTCTTTTGCTTCTTCAACAGTGAAGTTACCCGAAATTTCAACCTTATTTGTGTCTAAAACTTGGTTGACATTTGGTGCCGATAAGTATGCAGGATCTTTTTTAGTTTTTTCTACTTGATATTTTTGGCCCTCTTTCCAATCTAACCAAATAACGAGTTGATTATCTGGTTTTTCAGCCAAAATAGTTTTTGTCACATCCGCGAATTTATCCGCACTTTTTAGTTTCAATGTGACAATTGGTTGGTTATTTTGATCAAAAGCTTGTTTTGCTCCTCCAGGAACTAAATCAGAACCATCCATCATAAGTTTATCATTTGCATCCCTAAAAGAAAGTTCCGCCGTTGTCGATAACATTTTTCGTGCTTCGTTTTGATCTGTAACTCCAGCGAGCTGGACACGAATTCGATTGTTACCTTCAATTGTGATGCTAGGCTCAGCTACGCCGATACTATTAATACGGCGATCGAGGGCACTCACAGTATCTGTAAGTGTCTGTTTAGTCACTTCACCTTTTCCAGAAGCAGGTTCTACTTGATAAAGCACTTCAAATCCGCCCTGTAAATCTAGTCCTAAATTAATATTTTGTAAAACCATTTTCCCTGTACTGAAAACGACCCCAAAAATAATTGCCACGACTAGGAAGAAGGTTACTAACCTACTTTTCTTAATCATTTCTTTTCCTCCCTCATCTAAACCATGTAATGCTATTTAGAAAGTTCAGAAGATACCTCTTCGTTATCTTCCGAAGTCTCCGTTTCATTGCTTGCGCTAACGTTAACTACTGTCTCACTGGATGTTTTAGATGTTTTTGTAATAAAGTCCATTAATTGTCCAATGTTCATCTGCATAATATCATTGACGCGTTCATGCAAATTCGGAGTGGGATTTGTAGCCCATTTAACTTCTGTTAAAAATGACCAAATGTGTTCTGGTTTGATTTCTCTATAACTGAGAAGATGGAAATCTTCCACTTTTATTAAAATAGCTGGTTCCAAACTTTCATACCAGTCTTCGTGCAACATAGCACTTCCCCTCCCTCATTTTACAATCAACTATTCTCATTTTATCTAAAAAGTGGGCAAATGAAAAGCAGAAAGTGAAAAATCCACATAAATGACACATTTCACGGTCCATATGAAACAAAAGAATTGCTCTAGCTGGACTAGAGCAATTCTTTTATTTTTCTTCTGCTTCTTTTTCAGTTTCAATGTTATCTTCAACTGGTTCAGCTTGCACCACTTCAGGAGTAGCATTTCCTTTTTCAAGAACTGTACGAATCGCATTGCGATCGAATGTAAGCTTTGTATTGCCAGTTTTTAGTACGACAGTGCCGTCTTCGATAGCTTCGACAATGCCGTGAAGACCACCAATCGTAATAATCTTGTCGCCTTTTGCTAAACTATTTTGCATGTTTGTTACTTCTTTTTGACGCTTTTGTTGAGGTCTGATTAGCAAGAAGTAGAACAAGACAATCATCAAAATAATTGGAATAAATGCTGTTAAACCACCCAAAAATTGTCAGCTCCTTTAAAAAAATATTTATTAAAAATTTTTCGCATTTGGCCCATTAAAACCATATTGCTCAAAAAATTCTTCACGAAACTCTAGCAGACGGTCAAAGCGAATTGCTTCACGTACTTGCTCCATTAAGTGTAACAGAAAATGTAAATTATGATAAGTCGTAAGTCTTATTCCAAATGTTTCATCGCACCGAATTAGATGGCGAATGTAGGCTCTGGAATAATTTTGACAGGTGTAACAAGAACAATTTTCATCAAGTGGACCAAAATCCGTTGCGAATTTGGCATTTTTAATCACAAGACGTCCGTTTGAAGTCATACATGTTCCATTACGTGCAATGCGTGTTGGTAAGACACAGTCGAACATATCAATGCCTCTAATGACCCCATCAATTAATGAATCTGGCGAACCAACACCCATTAAATAGCGGGGTTTTCCACTTGGGAGAAAAGGTGTTGTAAATTCTAGCACTTCATTCATGACGTCTTTCGGTTCGCCTACTGAGAGGCCGCCAATCGAATAACCAGGAAAATCAAGTGACACTAAATCTTCCGCACTTTGACGTCGCAAATCTTCATAGGCTCCGCCTTGCACGATACCAAATAAGCCTTGAATGTTTGGTTTCATGTGTGCTTTTAAGCCGCGCTCAGCCCATCGTGATGTACGTTCAACAGAGCGCTTCATATATTCGTGTGTAGCTGGATATGGTGGGCACTCGTCAAAGCTCATCATAATGTCAGAGCCGAGTGCATTTTGAATTTGAATGGCCTTCTCAGGCGATAAAAATAATTTATCACCATTTAAATGATTGCGAAAATGAACGCCTTCCTCTTTAATATCACGCATATCGCTTAGGCTAAAAACTTGAAAGCCTCCTGAATCGGTTAAAATGGGTTGATCCCAGTTCATAAACTTATGCAAACCGCCTGCTTGCTCAATCAATTGTTCACCAGGCCTTAGCCATAGGTGATAAGTGTTGCTTAAAATAACACCTGCACCCATTTGTTTAAGCTCTTCTGGTGACATGGTTTTGACAGTTGCTTGCGTACCAACAGGCATGAACATAGGCGTATCAAACGTACCATGTGGGGTATGTAATTTCCCTAATCTCGCACCTGTTTTTTTATCAGTTTTAATTAATTCATAACGAATAGCTGTCATGTGTTACCTCTTTCTTTTTACTCTACTAAATAGCATAACGAAAATAAACATAGAAAACAAGTTTTTTCACAAAATTAATGAATAAACATTGCATCGCCAAAACTAAAAAAACGATACTTGTCTTCTACAGCATGATGATAGGCTTGTAAAATATTCTCACGCGTTGATAAAGCTGAAACAAGCATGATGAGTGTAGATTTTGGTAAGTGGAAATTGGTAATTAAAGCATCTACCGCTTTGAATGTGTAGCCAGGGAAGATAAAAATATCCGTCCAGCCAGAATCAGCTTTTATTTCACCATCAAATTTTGTGGCAATCGTTTCTAATGTCCGAATAGAGGTCGTGCCAACAGCAACAATTTGTTTGCCATTTGTCTTCACTTGATTTAAAATCGTCGCCGTTTCTTCCGTCAAACGATAAAATTCCGAATGCATTTTATGGTTTTCCGTATCGCTCACGTCTACAGGACGAAACGTGCCAAGCCCAACATGGAGCGTCACGAAACATACATGAATGCCTTTAGACCGAATTGCATCTAAAAGTTCTTCAGTGAAGTGAAGCCCAGCAGTTGGGGCAGCAGCAGAACCATTTTCGCGTGCATAAACCGTTTGATAACGCTCCTGATTACTTAGCTGCTCTTTAATATAAGGCGGAAGCGGCATTTCCCCGAGATTTTCAAGCACCTCATAAAAAATACCCGTATAATGAAACTCTAAAATACGACCGCCGTGCTCAAGCTCCTCGGTGCACGTCGCCGAAAGCTCACCCGCACCAAACGTAATTTTTGCGCCGACACGAATACGTTTTGCCGGTTTCACAAGCGTTTCCCACTTATTTCCTTCTTTTTGTTTTAATAAAAGCACTTCGATATGTGCACCCGTCTCCTCTTTAATTCCGTGGAGGCGAGCAGGTAAGACACGCGTATCATTTAAAACCAGCGCATCACCTTCATTTAAATAATCTATAATATTGGTAAATTTTTTATCGCTTAAATCCCCCGTTTTTTTATCAAGCACCATTAAGCGACTTGACGTGCGGTCAAGTAATGGCGTTTGAGCAATGAGAGATTCTGGCAAATCAAAATCAAAATCTTCAACTTTCATTCATCGACACCTTTTTCGTTTTGAATTCCAAAATGGTCGTACGCTAATTGTGTCGCGAGTCGACCTCTTGGTGTACGCTGCAAAAAGCCAATTTGCAGTAAATACGGCTCATGCATATCTTCAATCGTTTCGCGCTCCTCCCCAATACTCGCCGAAATCGTATCAAGTCCGACTGGCCCTCCGCGAAATGATGTCATAATCGTTTGCAAAAGCTTTTGATCAATTGTATCAAGTCCCCGTGGATCGACACGTAAAAGTGTTAATGCATCACGCGCAACGTCATAAGAAACAAGCCCGTCACCTTTTACCTCAGCAAAATCACGGACGCGTTTTAATAAACGATTAGCAATTCGCGGTGTTCCGCGCGATCGTCTAGCAAGTTCAAGTGCACCATCTGCACTAATTTCCGTCGTTAAAATTTTAGCCGTCCGTAAAATGATGTCCATTAACTGTTCTTCTGTATAAAATTCCAAATGATCAATGACACCAAAGCGGTCACGCAGTGGCGCTGATAATTGTCCCGCGCGTGTCGTCGCCCCAATTAGTGTAAATGGCGGTAAATCAAGGCGCACCGATCTTGCAGACGGCCCGTTTCCAATAACAATATCTAAGCAATAATCCTCCATCGCAGGATAAAGCACTTCCTCAATGGACTTTGATAGTCGGTGAATTTCATCAATGAAAAGCACATCACCTGGTTCAAGTGATGTTAAAATTGTAGCTAAGTCGCCTGGACGCTCAATTGCTGGCCCACTTGTCGTTTTTATGTTTGTTCCAAGCTCGTTCGCAATGACCATCGCAAGAGTCGTTTTCCCTAAACCAGGAGGGCCGTATAAAAGCACATGATCCAGTGCTTCTTCTCTTCTCCTTGCTGCCTCAATAAAAACGCCAAGATTATGTTTTACTTTGTCTTGACCAATGTATTCCGCAAGCAATTGTGGCCGCAAGCTTGTTTCAAACGAGATTTCCTGGGAACTCACATTTTCGGAAGAAACAATACGCTCATCCATGCCACATCCCTCCTTAATTTGTCATTAATTTTAAAGCTAACTTAATATAGCCATCACTTGTAAGTAACTCATCTTCAAGTTTTGGAACAATTTTCTTCAGTTCGCGCTCGCTATAACCGAGTGCCTGCAAGGCAAGAACCGCTTCCTCAAGTTGTGGCGAAAGCCCATCTGTAATCTCTTTTTTGGCTACAAAATGAGGAATCTCACTTGTCACGACGTCGCCTAGCTTTCCTTTTAAGTCAAGGATAATCTGACGCGCTGTTTTTTTCCCAACACTAGGGAATTTCGTTAAATAAACATCGTCTTCGATTTCAATTGCATTAATTAATTGTGTTGCGTCCCCTGCAGCTGTTATCGCGAGCGCGCTTTTAGGACCAATGCCAGAAACACCTAACAATTTTTTAAACAAAAAGCGCTCTTCCGTCGTTTGAAATCCGTAAAGCGTGATATTATCCTCACGAACATGTTGATGCAAATAGACTTTTGTTTCTTTTCCTTCTTGTGCTGCAAAAGCAAATGGATTCCCAGCAACAATTTGGTAGCCAACTCCGTAAACTTCCACAACTACATATTCTGGTGTAATGGCCGCAATCTGGCCTTTCATATATTCATACACGTCAATTCGCCCTTTCTGTCATACCATACCATTCATGATAGCATATTACGAACATTTGTGCTAACAATCGTATTATAGTTCTGCAATGCAGTCTTTAATAACCTGTGCTGAATGTTTAAACGCTTGCTCTTCTTCGCTATTTAGCTTTAATTCAATAATTTCTTTAACGCCTTCCTGATTCAAAACAGCTGGGACTCCAATCGCTAAATCGCGTTCCCCGTACTCGCCTTCAAGTACACACGACACCGTAAGTGCACGTTGACTACCACTAAAAATGTGCCGGCAAATTTCAACGATTGTACCACCAATTCCGTATTCCGTACAACCTTTTTGGTGATAAATTTCAAAACCTGTGTCTCGTGCAATCTCCCCGATTGCTTTCAAATTAAGAGAATCGCCTAGCTTCTCCGCACTATATTCATTCACTGGTTTTCCGTAAATAGAAGAGTGCGACCAAACTGGAAACTGCGAATCGCCGTGCTCGCCTAAAATGAAGGCGTCAATACTTTGTGCCGCAATATCAAGACGCTCCGCAAGCAATCGACGAAGTCGAGTTGTATCCAGCCATACACCCGTACCTAGAACACGATTTTTAGGCAAGCCCGACAACTTCCAAACTTGATAGGTAATAATATCACAAGGGTTTGTAGCCACCAGAAAAATGCCATTAAATCCGCCTTTCATCATTTCTGGAATGATGCCCGCCACAATTTTCGATGTACTTTTTTGTTCATCAAGCCGTGTTTGTCCTTCTTTTAAAGCCCCTGCAGTCACTGTAATGACGGCAATATCCACATCTTTACAATCTCTAGCTTCACGCACAGAAATATCCATTTTTCCCGGAATAAATGCTGCTGCATCAGCCAAGTCTTTCCGATTTCCTTCCACACGATCTTCATTTATGTCAACTAAAATAAGTTCTTCGATAAAACGCTGATTTACAAAAGCGTGAGCCGCCGCAGTTCCTACATTCCCCGCTCCAATAATCATAACTTTCCGTGGTTTCATTCATTTACTCCCCTTCATTATTTACTACGCTCTCTATTCTACAAAAAAAGTAGAACCTTCCGCAACTCATTTTAAAAAGAAACGCAATAATTTTTCCCGATATTTTGAATTTGGATAACGAAACTTCATATCAAAAGCATTCGTTTGTCTAAGCACACTCTTTTCATGTGAAAACGTTCGGAAACTTGCCTCCCCGTGGTAATGTCCAAAGCCACTATCACCCACACCACCAAATGGCAAATACGGCGTTGCAACATGCATGAGCGTGTCATTAATACACACACCACCAGAAGACGTTTTAAAAATAAACTTCCGCTCGATTTCGCGACTTGTCGTAAAAAGATAAAGTGCAAGCGGTTTAGGACGTTCACGAATAAACCGAACCGCATCTTCCGCCTCTTTAAACCTAATAATTGGCAAAATCGGACCAAAAATTTCCTCCTGCATCACAGAACTATCCAAATCTGGTTCTTCCAAAAGATAAGGTGCTATTTTCAAATTCGCTTCATCAACCAAAGCGTCTTTCGCATAGCCCAAAAGCCGATTAAAATGTGCGTCATTCACAATTCTTCCATACGCTTTACTCGCCAGAGGATTCCCACCATAAAGCTCCGTTATTGCCTCAAGAAGTGCATTTTTAAATTCATCATAAATATCTTCCTGAACTAAAACATAATCTGGTGAAATGCAAGTTTGCCCTGCATTTGTCCATTTTCCAAAAGCAATGCGCTTTGCTGCTAGCGAAATATTTGCGTCTTTCATGACAACAACTGGACTTTTCCCACCAAGTTCAAGTGTAACTGGCGTTAAATGATTAGCCGCTTTTTGCATCACAATTTTCCCAACACGTGTTGAACCCGTGAAGAAAATGTAATCCATTTTTTGCTCTAATAATTCCGTCGTCTCAGCCACACCGCCACTTACAACCGCAATAATCTCTTCACGAAAACGTGATAAAACGTGCGTCAGCACTTGTGCTGTATGTGGTGCGAGTTCCGATGGTTTTACAATCACTGTATTTCCAGCCGCGATTGCCCCAATTAGTGGTGCGAGCGCTAATTGATATGGGTAATTCCACGGAGCAATAACAAGAACAGTACCATACGGCTCGCGGTGAATAAATCCTTTGGAACCAATATGCGTCAAGCTCGTCTTCACTTTCTCCACACGCATCCATTTTTTTAAATGTTTTAATGCAAAAGCAATCTCTTCATAAATCATCCCAATCTCTGTCATATAGGCTTCAGAACTACTTTTTCCCAAATCTTTTTCGAGTGCAGCCAAAAACAGTTTTTCGTTTTCTTTAAGTAGCATCGCTAAATTCTCAAGCGTCGTTTTCCGGTGTAGAAAGCGCTTCGTGTGGCCTTCATCAAAATAGGCATTTTGCCGCTTCATAATTTCACTTATTTGCATGATTTTCCCCTCCTAAAAAGACGCCTATGTTGCCAGCGCCTTTCTAAATTTAGTCGTTAAACGCGTTTGTATAAACGTCTTGTACATCGTCATCATCTTCTAATATGCTCAGCAACTTATCAAATTCGGCACGTTTATTTTCTGAAACTTCTTGGTAAATTGTAGGCAGCATCGTCAGTTCCGCTGCCTCAAATGTGAAGCCGTTCTGTTCCAACTGCTCTTTCACAGTCGTAAAATCTGCTGGCGTCGTAAAGACTTCAAACGCTTCAGCACTTGTTATAATATCCTCAGCACCCGCTTCAATGGCAAGTAACATAAACTCATCTTCACTAATGCCAAGATTTTCCCTTAGCACAACTAAGTAACCTTTCCGATTAAACATATAAGCCACGCTACCCGTTTCGCCTAAACTTCCGCCGTTTTTATTAAAAGCAACACGCACATTCGTTCCCGTACGATTCTTATTGTCCGTAAGCGCATGCACTAAAACAGCCACACCAGAAGGCCCGTACCCTTCGTAAGAAATCTCGTCATAGTTTTCCCCCGCCTGATTTCCTGCCGCCTTTTGAATCGCGCGCATAATATTATCATTTGGCATATTCGCTGCTTTTGCCTTATCCACAACAAGTCTGAGTGCAGGATTTAGCGCGGGATCAGCTCCACTTTTCGCCGTCATATAAATTTCCTTTGCAAGCTTCTGAAAAATCTTCGCCCGTTTTGAATCCTGTGCATTTTTTCTTCCTTGAATATTTTTCCATTTTGAATGCCCCGCCATAATCCGCTCAACTCCTTTATTAAAATTCTAACGTATTCAAATTGGCGGCGCAAGTTTAGGACATAAAAAGAACACCCAGCTTCCGCCGGGTGCTCTTGTTTATTTCGCGTATTCAACTGCTCTTGTTTCCCGGATTACCGTTACTTTAATGTGTCCCGGATAATCAAGTTCTTCTTCAATTCGTTTGCGAATATCTCTCGCTAGGCGATACGATGCTAAATCATCAATTTCGTCTGGCTCAACCATAATCCGGACTTCACGTCCTGCTTGAATGGCATAAGATTTTTCAACACCCTCGTAAGATTCTGAAATTTCTTCCAGTTTTTCTAAACGACGGATGTAATTTTCAAGTGTTTCACTACGCGCGCCAGGTCTAGCAGCAGAAAGCGCATCCGCAGCAGCAACTAAAACAGCAATAACAGAAGTCGGTTCAGTATCCCCATGATGGGAAGCAATACTATTAATGACAACATCATTTTCTTTGTATTTCGTTGCTAATTCGACACCGATTTCAACGTGACTCCCTTCAATTTCATGGTCAATTGCTTTCCCAATATCATGAAGTAATCCCGCGCGTTTCGCAAGTGTCACATCTTCACCAAGCTCTCCAGCCAAAATTCCAGCTAGTTTAGCGACTTCCAGTGAATGATTTAAAACATTTTGTCCGTAACTTGTACGGTAACGCAAACGGCCTAAAATTTTAATCAAGTCTGGGTGGATAGAATGAATTCCAATTTCAAAAGTAGCTTGCTCTCCCACTTCACGAATGTGTTCATCCACTTCTTTACGTGCTTTGTCGACCATTTCTTCAATCCGTGCTGGGTGAATTCGTCCATCTTGAACTAATTTTTCAAGTGCAATTCGCGCAATTTCACGACGAATTGGATCAAAACCTGATAAAATAACAGCTTCTGGCGTATCATCAATAATTAAATCAATACCAGTTAATGTTTCAAGTGTACGGATATTCCGTCCCTCACGACCAATAATTCGACCTTTCATTTCATCGTTTGGAAGTGTGACAACGGATACAGTCGTTTCAGCAACATGATCGGCTGCACATCGTTGAATGGCAAGTGATAAAATGTTTTTCGCTTTTTTGTCCGCTTCTTCCTTCGCCTTGTTTTCTGATTCCTTTACCATGATAGCCGTATCATGAGAAAGCTCCTCTTCTACTTGGTTAAGGATGACTTTTTTCGCTTCATCTTTTGTGAGTGCGGAAATGCGTTCGAGCTCATCTTGCTCTTTTTGAATCATCTCATCAATTTTGCTTTCCTTCTCTTCAATATGTTGTTGTCGTTTACTGATATTCTCCTCTTTTTTCTCGAGTGTACCTTCTCTTTTACTCAAAGAAGTATCTTTACGGTCGAGGTTTTCCTCCCTTTGCAATAAGCGATTTTCTTGTTTTTGTAACTCTCCTCTTCGCCCACGAAGTTCATTTTCGATTTCAGTACGTACTCTATGGCTCTCTTCTTTTGCTTCTAGCAACGCTTCTTTTTTCGTTGTTTCCGCCTCTTTTTTAGCATCTTCAACGATTAATTCAGCCGTTCCACGAGCAGCAACCAGTTTCTTTTCAGAACTAGCTTTATAAATAAGTGAGCCAACAACCAAACCGACGATTAAGAAAAGCAAACCGGAGATGATTGCGACTACTACGCTCATCCTTACACCTCCTTCGCTATTCAGTTTTCGTTATAATTATGTCGGTGGCCAAAAATGATTGGCACAAAGTGTATTTTCTATCATTAGCTGGATAAATTCCAGCTTTACTAAAAAGCAGTTTTCTTTTCCATCATCACTCTTTAGCAAATGTAAAATATACAATCTAATTTTATATTTGAATATACGTATTGTCAAGGAAAGGGCAGAATAATACAAGAAAAAATGCCTTTTCTCTCGTTTTAAACAAAAAGCCTAGTTTATATCCCACTATAAACTAGACTTTCATATGCATTTTATTCGTCTTCTAAAAGACTGAATTCCTCATCAACATCTGATGTGTTACCCTGTTCTGAATCTGCATCAATACCATATTCCGCACGAACCCGATTTGAAATTTCATCGCGAATTTCTGGATGCTCTTTTAAGAATTGTTTCGCATTTTCACGACCTTGACCAATACGTTCCTCATTGTATGAATACCATGAACCGCTCTTATTGATAACATCTACTTCAGAAGCCATATCAACAAGTTCGCCTTCACGAGAAATTCCTTCTCCGTACATGATATCTACTTCTGCCACTCGGAATGGTGGTGCAACTTTATTTTTAACGACTTTAATTTTCGTTTTATTCCCGATAACATCGGTTCCTTGCTTCAACTGTTCAGCACGGCGAACTTCTAAACGAATAGTCGAATAGAATTTTAAAGCACGTCCACCAGGTGTTGTTTCAGGATTTCCAAACATAACACCAACTTTTTCGCGAATTTGGTTAATAAAAATTGCAATCGTTTTAGATTTGTTAATGACACCAGATAATTTACGCAAAGCTTGCGACATTAAACGAGCTTGAAGACCCACGTGGGCGTCTCCCATTTCTCCTTCAATTTCTGCACGCGGAACTAATGCGGCAACTGAGTCAATTACTAACATATCGACTGCTCCACTTCTTACAAGTGCTTCTGCAATTTCAAGCGCTTGCTCACCTGTATCTGGTTGTGAAAGTAGTAATTCATCGATATTAACGCCTAAATTTTTAGCATAGGTTGGATCCAAAGCATGTTCAGCATCAATAAAAGCAGCCGTTCCACCTTGCTTTTGCACTTCAGCAATGGCATGGAGGGCAACAGTCGTTTTACCAGAACTTTCTGGTCCGTAAGTTTCAATGATTCTTCCTCTAGGATAACCACCCACGCCTAAAGCAATATCAAGAGCTAGTGAGCCACTTGAAACAGTGGAAATATTTTGGTCACTATGCTCACCTAATTTCATAATTGAACCTTTACCAAATTGTTTTTCAATGGATTTTAAAGCTTGGTCTAAAGCAGCTTGACGATCGTTCACGTTATTGCCTCCTCTATTTATCTCTCTTTGTTATATTTTACAAGTCGAAATCCTCTTAATTTAAATTCCTAAAGTAACTATACCTTATTTCAAATTAAGAATCAAGCAAAAAGCGAACATTTATTCGCATTTTTTATAAACCGTATTTTACCTTCCTCACAGAAGTATTATAACGTGCCTAAACCTGTTCGTCCAACTCTTTTTTCAGCGTTATTTCTTGCTTTTCACAATACTTTATCGCTTTTTTTCTTAAATTAAAAACCCATTTTTTCTGTTAAAAAGTGATTAATAATTTGAAATCCTTGTTTTACCGCACGATTTCGATTATGATTCCGATCTCGTCCAAAAACAAACGAATAAGTCTCTGTTTCAAAACCTGCAACACTTAGCCCAATAAAAACTGTTCCAGGTATATGACCATCTAGTTCGCCTGGTCCTGCCACACCGGTAAAACTAATGCCCATTTCTGTGTGACACAGCTTGCGAACATTTTCAGCCATCGCTTTTGCACATTCTGAACTTACTACTCCGTGTTCAGCAATAATTTTTTTAGAAACACCAAGAACATCCTGTTTCATTTCAGTACTGTACGTAACCACTCCGCCTTTAAAAATATCAGATATGCCTGTTGTAGCTCCCAATTCAGCTTGAAAAAGCCCAGCCGTCAAACTTTCTGCTGCAGAAATCGTGATTTTTTCTTTTAACAACTTCATGATGACCACATCAGCAAGTGAAACTTCACCATAACCGTACAAAAATTCCCCATCTCGCCTTAAAATTTCCTGTTCGGTTTCAACTAATAATTTATCCGCTTCTTCTTTTGTTGCAGCAGAAGCTGTAATTCGAATTTCAACTTCATTGTCCGAAGCATATGTGGCGATTGTAGGGTTCGTTTGCTCCTCAATTAAATCATGTAAATCATTAGCTAGTTTGGACTCTCCGATACCGAAAAAGTGCATAATTTTTGACTCCAAGTGAACCTCTTCCTCAAGCGAACCTTGTAAGAGCGGTTTCGCATATTGCTGAAACATTGGTTTCATTTCTGACGGGGGACCAGGCAAGAGCATATAATTTTTATTTGCCAACTCAAAAAACATACCCGCAGCAAACCCGTAGTCATTTTGAAGAACGACGGCGTTTTCAATAACAAGTGCCTGCAATTTATTGTTTTCCGTCATAACCCGTTTGCTCGAAGCAAAATAGTCCGTTATTTTATTTAGATGAAAGGCATCTTCCACTAAATTTTTACCCAAATGGCTCGCTAGGACTTGCTTTGTTAAATCATCTTGTGTTGGTCCTAATCCTCCAGTAAAGACGAGGAGGTCACTTCGCTCTTCAGCAATTGTAATCACTTCTTGAAGGCGGCGAGGATTGTCCCCAACCACCGTATGATGATAAACAAAAATGCCAGCACTTGCTAATTCTTTAGATAGAAAGGCGGCGTTTGTGTTTACAATTTGTCCCATCAAAATTTCTGTTCCGACCGCAATGATTTCTGCACGTACCATATCCACACCCCTTTTAATTTAACGAAAAAAACAAAAATACTCCCTCCAAAATTGCTCGGCTGAAGTATTTCCGTTTTTTACATAGAGCCTTTGAAGACTCCGCGATTTTTATAAAAGTAATCGATTCCTGACCAAACGGCAAAAAATGCGCAGACATATAGGAAAATTAAATCGACGCGTATTCCCGTCCAAGCAAATGGAAAGTTATCTAAAAACATTAACGGAATGGCAATCATCTGTGTAAATGTCTTGATTTTCCCAAGCTGTCCAGCGGCAAGCACCTCACCGCCTTCTACAAGAAGTAAACGTAAACCCGTTACGGCAAGTTCACGACTAATGATTAAAATGACAATCCATGCTGGTGCAATGTTCATTTCGACCAAAATGATAAATGCCGCTGTAACAAGCAGTTTGTCTGCCATTGGATCTGCAAATTTCCCAAAATTGGTAATAAGATTGTATTTCCGAGCTAGGTGCCCGTCAAACCAATCTGTTAATGCCGCAACAACAAAAATGATTGTCGCAATTAAACTTGTTACTGGAATTGTAGAATCTAACCACTCAACATTTCCCCATGCAAACGGTACAACACAAATAATGACAAAAATCGGAATTAAAATAATACGTGCTACCGTAAGTTTATTCGGTAAATTCATTCTTCCATCCCCCACTCTTTACTATTATTCAAAAAGAAAGTATAGGCAAGCTAATCACCTATACCTCTTTTATGTTACTGATTAGATGTAGTTGAATTTTCATCACTACCTTCTTGAATGCTTACAGTTAATACTTGTTTCACGAGCGTTGGCGCAAGTTCTAGCGCTTCACCATTAATTTTAACTGTTGTGACCGGGGCATTACCAACAACAATCGAAATGGTTTTATTTTCACCTGCATCAATTGTTTCACTCTTTTCCCCGTCTTTTAAAATACCGTTATAAATATTAGCACCAGCTTCAGTGGAAATCCCCACCCAGCTCTCGCCACCAGACGCTGATAGTTCAACTGTCAGCTTATCCGCGTTTTCTACAGTATAAGTTGTTGCATTCCCTTGTGTTTCACCTTTTGTAATCGTAAGCTGTTTTTCTTCCTCTTTTTTCGCATCCTCTTCTTTTTTCTTAGCATCATTAGCTTTTTGCTCTTCTTCCTTTTTCGTTTCATCGCTATTATCTGATTTCTTTGTTGAAGAACCCGTATCATCCTGCACTTTAACAGTTTGATTATCATTTGGCGAGGTTACTTCATCATCGTTTGATTTATTAGCAAAAACAAAGTACCAAATAATAAAGAGAATGAACAGAATAAAGAGCGCTATAAGCACTTTTGGTAAAATATCGAAAAAACGATTTCGCGTTGAAGCAGACCCACCAACAGAATGCGTTGTAAGTGGTGTCGCTTTTTTTTGTGCCCTACTTTGCTCTTGATTTACCACTTCTTGTTGTGAATAAGGCACTTCCGATTCGAATTCAGTAAATAATTCTGCGCTGTCTAAATCGACTGCTTCTGCGTATTGTTTTATAAAAGCACGCGTATAAAATTTACCAGGCATAACCGAATAGTTGCCTTCTTCAATTGCGACTAAATATCTTTTTTGAATTTTAGTAATTTGTTGCAAATCATCTAAGCTGAGTCCTTTTTCTCGACGTGCAGCTTTCAGTTTGTCGCCTAATTCAGTCAATATAAAACACCTACCATATTAAATCTTAAATTTATCTATCACATGTTCCAGCCACCATTAACACCTAGAGCCTGTCCAGTAATATAATTATTTTCTTCGTTTAGCAAAAAAGAAGCGGCATTCGCAACATCAATTGGTGTAGCGAGTCGTCCAAACGGGATTTCCTGCGCTAACTTCATTTTTTCACTTTCAGAAAAGCGTTCTAGCATGGTTGTATCTACCGCACCAGGGGTAATTGCATTAACAGTCGTCCCGGTATAAGCTATTTCCTTGCTTAAGGCTTTTACAAAAGTAAGTTGAGCACCTTTCATCGTTGAATAAATCACTTCCATTGCTGCACCAATTTCTCCCCAAATAGAACTTATAAAAAGAATTTTCCCATGCTCACTTTTTTGTATTTTCGGCAAAAAAGTGCGAACTAAACGGAGCGGCATTTCAACATGTATTTGATAAAGTTGTGTCAATGAGTCATCTGAGCTATCCATAAAAAGTGTATATTCAGACTCCCCAGCAGCATGTACCAAAACATCGAGCTGAAAAATAGAGTCTACCATTTTCGTTAAACTTTCAGAGTTTCTAAAATCAGCTTGAATGGGGAAAATATCAACTTGCGAATTGGCAAATTCATCCATAATAGCTCTAATACTTTCAAAATTTTTATGATAATGCAAATAAAGATGAAAGCCATCATGCGCTAGGCGTCTCGCAATTGCTTGTCCAATTTCGCCACTTGCTCCAGTTATAAAAGCATACTTGTTTATTTTAACCAATTTAAAAACTCCCTGAAAACCTATTAATTTCATAATAGCATGGCTTTATTTATAATACCATTTTTTCGTTGAGTTTGCTCATGAAAACCTAAGATTTTATACTTTTCTTTAATTTTTTTCAGGTAAAAGGGTAAAAGATGTTATTTTATCCTCATTAGCCAAAGTTTTAATAAACAAATCAACATCTGATTTAGTAACAGATTCCAGTGCCTCCGGAATATCAAATAAGGAAGCCTCTTCTAAAATATATTGACTAAATTGATTCGCGATAAATTCAGGTGAATTAAGCGACCTTAAAAACTGCCCTATTTTTTTGCGCTTAACAAGTTCTATCGTTTCCGCCGATACCCCTTCTCTTGCACTTTTAAAAATGGCCTTTTGAATCGCGTTTGATTGCGCATCTGGGTTTTCTGCATCGCCGCCAATAATGACAAATGAAAAACTATCTTGTAGCGAATAATCAAAACCAAATGTATCATCAATAACGCCTGCATTGTAAAGGTCTAAATAGTTTTCCGATGTTGTCCCAAACAAAATTTCAAGCGCAATATCTGCTGTCATTTCATGTTTAACTGCTTCAAAACCACGCAATAAGCCTATATCCTCTTTAATTCCGACTAAAACTTTCGCCACTTGTACAGGAAATGGTACTTCCCTATGCTTCATAGCCACTTGTTTTTGTTCATTTGGGAAAGAGCGTTTTATTTCAGTTGGCGTAGCAAATGATTTTTTACTTTGATTTTTACGAATGTCTGCCATCATTTCATTTGGCTCAAGCTGGCCGACAACGAATAATACCATATTGCTTGGATGGTAAAAGGTATGGTAGCACAAGTATAATAAGTCTTTATCGATTTCCGCGATAGATTCAACCGTTCCCGCTATATCAATTTTAACTGGATGCTCTTTATACATATTTTCAATTACGCCGAAATAAGCGCGAAAATCTGCATCATCATCATACATTCGAATTTCTTGTCCAATAATCCCTTTTTCCTTTTCAACTGTTTCTTTTGTAAAGTATGGTTCCTGTACAAAATTAAGTAAGGTTTCTAAGTTTTCCGGAATATTTGATGTGCCAGAGAATAAATAAGCCGTTCTAGTAAACGATGTAAAGGCATTTGTAAACGCACCTTTTTCACCAAATTTAAAGAAAACATCACCATCTTCTTTTTCAAACATTTTATGCTCTAAAAAGTGAGCAATCCCGTCTGGAACATGTTTCATTTCTGTTTCACCTAACGGAACAAATGTATTATCAATTGAACCGTAATTTGTTGTGAAAATCGCAAAAGTTTTACTAAATCCTTTTTTAGGTAGTAAGTAAACTTTTAGGCCATTTTCAAGCTGTTCATGATAGACACTCTCGCCAACTTGTTTAAAATCGATTTTCTCCATCTAACTCACTCACCTCTCCTCAAGAAATAAATTGTATCTTCCTGAATTTTTTGTATGGCAAAAACAACTTCATTTTTGGTTGTATCTTTAATTTTTTGAATCCAATTCTGAAGCGTTAAATCGCTTTGTTTAAGCACATTATTATAGGCAAGTTCAATGAGTCCTTGGGCCCCGTCACTTGTTTCAAGCAATTGATTAATATACAACTCTTTTGTTTGCGAAAGCTCTTCTTCCGTAAAATCACCGGCTTTCATTGCCGCGACTTGTTCTTTAATAATAGCCACTGCTTGTTCACGGTTTTTTTCGTCAATGCCAGCAGAAATGACCATAAAACCTTTAAAGGAATCCACTCGACTAGAAGCATAATACGCCAAACTCGATTTTTCACGTACATTGATGAAAATTTTTGAATTTGCATAACCGCCTAATAAGCCATTTGCAATTTGTAGAGGGACAAAATCTGGGTCACCAAATAGAATACCCGTACGATACCCTAGCACGAGCTTTGCTTGGTTGATGGGCTGATTTTCAGTGACAATACGTTCAGCAGACACTGGTTTTGACGGGACAACCGTTAAATCTTTCATTTCACGGTCAGGAAAATCTAGTTTTTCAACAAAAGGAGCTATTTCGTCACGTGACAAATTGCCACAAATAAATAACTGAACTGTGTCTTCACGAAGAAACTCCCCATAATACGTATAAAGATCACTCGCGGTAATATCCTCAAGTTCTGAGAGGATACCCGCTGCAGGATATTGAAAAACGTCATCCGCGAACATCTCCTCGGTAAGTCGCAAGTTTGCATAACGAATTTTATCGTCGTACACGCTCTCAAGCCGGCTCTTCAAATTCGCTTTTTCACGAGTAAATGTTTCGGCATCAAAAGCTTTTTCAGAAATATTCGGGTTGAAAAACACTTCGTTTAAAAAAGCGAACGCGTCCGCTAAAAGCTGTTCTCCTTCAGGCACAAGTTGCCCATCCACCATATCAAAAACGGCAGTTATAATATGTTCATTACCTTTTTTTTCAACAGAAGTAAAGAAATTAGCGCCATACAAATAAGCAAGCCGCCGTCTAAAAGCTGTTTGCGTTTTATATGCCGCATTATTTGTTTCAAACATCATAGCTAGAAGTGATCGTTTCGTGATTGTCTCGCGTTTTAACGGTGAACGAAACTTCAATACAATACGATTCGATTTAAACTTCCCCGTTTGAATAAATGTTGTATGTATCGTCCCTAATTTTTCTTGATAATAATCCATAAATTTAAAGCTCCTTCCGTTTTTTACCCTATCTTTCATTTTAGCGCAACTACGGCGGAAGTACAATTCTAAAAGCCTCTGCAAATGCAGAGGCTTAGGTTTTTGCCTATTCAAATTTCTGTTTATTTTCCTTTAATGTAATTGATACCATCTGCTTTTGGTGCTTCTGCTTTACCAATGAAGCCAACAAGCGCCAAGATTGTTAAGACGTATGGTGCAATTTGTAAGTAAATATCTGGAATTTCCTTGAAGAATGGTAGCGAGCCGCCTGTAATAGCAAGACATTGGGCAAAACCAAAGAAAATAGCTGCCCCCATTGCCCCGAGCGGATTCCATTTACCAAAGATCATAGCAGCAAGTGCCATATAACCTTGACCTGAAATAGTAGCGTGACCAAAGTCTAGGGTAAAGGACTGCGCATATACTGCACCACCTAAACCGCCTAGAATACCAGAGATAATAACACCTTGGTAACGCATAAAACGTACTTTTATTCCCATCGTGTCAGCAGCAAGTGGATGCTCCCCGACGGAACGAAGACGAAGTCCAAAGCGTGTTTTATATATAATAAACCATGAAAGTATCGCGAACAAAATTGCCACATAACTCATGATTGGCACATTTTTGAAGAAAATTTCGCCAATAAAGGGGATATCTTTTAATACAGGAATATCCGGTTTTCCAAAATAATAGGAAATTTGATCCGTTTGCCCCTTATCATAAATAACTTTTACAAGGAAAAGTGAAAGTCCTGTTGCTAAAAAGTTAATTGCAACACCTGAAATAACATGGTCTGCGCGGAAATTAATCGTCGCAACCGCATGAACAAGGGAGAATAAACCTCCTACAAGCATAGCCGCAACAAGGGATATCCACGGAGTTAATGCACCAAAAACATTTTGAAAAGTAAGGTTGAAGACGATTGCCGAGAATGCACCCATGACCATCATACCTTCTAACCCAATGTTAACGACACCGCCTCGTTCAGAGTAAACGCCACCTAGCGCCGTAAAAATTAGCGGCCCTGCCATGAGTAACGTACTGGAAACTATCGTTGCTAAAATCGCAGTCATTCTGCTTTCGCCCCTTTCTTAAATTTCGCCATCGTCCAACGAATGATATAACTGGATGCCACAAAGAAAATAATAAGGGCGATGATGACATTAACTAATTCATTTGGAACGCCTGCAACGGCTGGCATATTGAGTGCACCAATTTTAAGGGCACCAAATAGTAAGGCCGCGAAAATGATTCCAATTGGAGAACTTCCCCCAAGAAGGGCTACAGCTATTCCGTCAAATCCGATACCAGGCGAGGCACTTAGGACGTATGCATTCCCGTATGTACCAAGACCTTCCATAACACCACCAAGTCCTGCTAGACCACCTGCTATGACCATTGACATCACGATTGTTTTCTTAACGCTCATCCCAGCATATTGGGAAGCATTTTCATTAAAGCCTACTGCTTCAATTTCATAACCAAATGTTGTTTTATTTAACATCAACCAAATAATTAAAGCAAAACCAAGTGCTATTAAAATTCCCCAGTGCAAGGTTGAATACTGTGTGATTTCTTGTAAAAAGGCAGATTGTAGCGAAGCGCTCTCCCCAACAGTTTTTGTTTTATCAAGACCATCTGTTAAGAGATTTTGGACAACATAATTAAAAATATAAAGCGCCGTATAATTAAGCATGATCGTGACAATAACTTCATTAACGCGCAGAGTTGCTTTTAAAATCCCTGGAATGAAAGCCCAAAATGCACCAAAAAGAATACCCACAATTACAGCTAATGGCAAGTGAATCCATTTCGTTAAGCCATCGAATTGTAGCGCAACGATAATCGACCCCAGCCAGCCCATAAGCATCTGTCCTTCTGCTCCAATATTGAAAAGACCTGCCTTAAAGGCAACTGCTACAGAAAGTCCAACTAAAATGTAAGGCGTTGATTGACGAATGGTTTCACCAATGTAATAAGGTTGACCAACAACCCCGTCAATCAGAGCAGAATAGCCCGCAATTGGATCATAGCCAAAAATAAGCATGATAATCGCTCCAGAGAGGAGTCCTAAAATAACAGCAGTAACAGGAATAACGAGTGCGTTTAACATACTTTTGACTTTACTCATGAGCCTCTTCCTCCGTTTCCGCCTTTACTTTTGAGCCAGCCATTAGGAGTCCAAGTTCTTGTTCTGTCGTATCTTCTGGCTTCACAATAGCTACGATCTTCCCTTCGTAAATAACCGCAATTCGGTCACTGACATTCATAATTTCATCGAGTTCAAATGACATTAAAAGAACTGCTTTTCCTTTATCGCGCTGCTCAATTAAACGACGATGAATAAATTCGATGGCCCCAACATCTAAACCACGTGTTGGTTGAGCCGCAATAAGAAAATCAGGATCGCGACTTACTTCCCGAGCAATAATCGCTTTTTGTTGATTCCCTCCTGAAAGAGCTTTTGCCGCCACATATTCGCTACTTGCACGTACATCGTATTCTTCAATTAGACCGCGTGCAAAATCATACATTGCCTTATGATTTAAAAAGCCCTTACTTGAAATCGGCTTTTTATAATACGTTTGAAGTGCGATATTTTCACCTAAACTCATTTCAAGTACTAAACCGTGTTTATGACGATCTTCTGGGATATGCCCTAGTCCATGTTCTGTAATTTTACGTGGTTTATTATTTTCAATTGATTGTCCGTTTAATTTTATCGTACCTGCAGAAACTTTCGTTAAGCCGCTAATAGCTTGAATTAATTCGCTTTGTCCATTTCCGTCCACACCGGCAATACCGACAATTTCCCCTGCGCGAACGGACAAATTCAAGCCGCGAACGCTTTCAATGCCACGAGTTTCTTTCACAACCAAATCTTTCACTTCAAGGACATCTTTTCCAGGCGTTGCTGGTTTCTTCTCCGTTGTAAAGACAACTTCACGTCCAACCATCATATTTGCTAATTCTTGTGGATTAGTTTCAGAAACATTAACTGTTCCCATTCCTTTACCGCGCCGTATAACAGTAACCCTGTCACATACATCCATAATTTCTTTTAATTTATGCGTAATTAAAATAATCGATTTTCCTTCTTTAATTAAAGCACGCATAATTTGGATGAGCTCTTTAATTTCCTGCGGTGTAAGTACCGCTGTTGGTTCATCAAAAATTAAAATATCTGCACCACGATAAAGCGTTTTTAAAATTTCAACACGTTGCTGCATTCCAATTGAAATGTCTCGTACAACGGCATGTGGATCAACACGCAAGCCATATCGATCAGAAATTTCTTGAATTTCTTGGATAGCTTTCTTTTTCTCAATGACACCAAACTTATTAGGTTCTTTCCCTAAAATAATATTTTCTGCCACTGTGAATTTATCGACAAGCATAAAGTGTTGGTGGACCATTCCAATCCCAAGGTCATTCGCCTTATTTGGACTATGGATATTTTCTTTTTGACCTCGTACGCGAATTTTCCCACCGTCTGGTTCATACAAACCGAATAGTACGTTCATTAGTGTTGATTTTCCTGCGCCATTTTCACCTAACAAAGCATGGATTTCTCCCTGCTTTAACTGTAAGGTAATGTTATCGTTAGCTACAAATCCAGAAAACTCTTTTCTGATTCCTAACATTTCAATAACATAATCCACATTCTCACTCCCTTTATTCGCTTCTTCAAAACGGAAAAACAGCCACTCGCGTATTTCTCACGAAAAACGCCGCCTCTCCTCAATCAGTCTACAACGATTCTCGAGTTTTTTATCCGTTTCATATCACTATCAATGCTCTTTTCTGTAAAAAGTATGTATGAGTGGTAAATCTTAGGACCAATAAAAAAGGCATCACTTTATTTTATTTCTATTTGCTTTCCAATGCAATCATAATTTATAAAAAAATAAAAATATCTTTTGGTTACATTAGTAAAAGGGTTTACTTGTTATTAGAAAGCGGTTTCATTTAAAAATGAATGACAGGTCGCTTTTAGTAAGAAGCGACCCTGTCATTCTTTATTTCATCACGGTTTTTCTGGAACTTTAATTTCACCATCAACAATTTTCTTTTTGTATTCATCAACTTTTTTCAGAATATCTGCAGAAATATTTTCTTGATGAGGTGATAGTCCAACAGCATCCTTATCTAGACCGTATTCGATCTTCTCGCCGCCAGGGAAATCTCCAGCTTTTGCACGAGTAGATAAGTCTTTAACAGCGATATCAACACGTTTAATTTCAGAAGTTAAGGTAACATTGTATTCTTTACCATCGTTAGCCTTAACTTTTCCTTCGTCCCATTGGTCACGGTCAACACCGATTACCCAAACAGCACGACTAGGATCTTTTTTCTTCAAGTTTTTCGCTTCTGCAAACACACCATTACCAGTGCCGCCTGCAGCATGGAAGATAACATCTACACCGCTAGAATACATTGTTGAAGCAATTTGTTGCCCTTTATCTGCTTTTGCAAAGTCATTTGCATATTGAACGTCAATTTTCGCATCAGGATTTACAGCTTTTACACCTTCAGTGAACCCAGCTTCAAAACGGTCGATAACTGTACCTTTTACGCCACCGACAAATCCAACTTTATCAGTTTTAGTAGTAAGACCAGCTACCACACCAACTAAGAATGAACCATCGTTGTCTTTAAATCCGATACTTACAACATTATCGCGATCATCGATTGTATCATCAACGATAGCAAAGTGATTATCTGGATTTTGCTTCGACACTGTTTCAATGGCTTCTTTTAATTTGTAGCCAATACCGAAAATCAAATCATAATCAGAACGAACAGCTGTATTTAAGTTTGTTTTGTAGTCAGCTTCAGATGCAGATTGCAAGTAGTTGTAACCATCTGTACCTTTTTCCATGCCGTTATCTTTACCGAATGCTTGAAGTCCTTCCCAAGCTGATTGGTTAAATGAACGGTCATCTACACCGCCAGTATCAGTAACCATAGCAACAGTGAAGTCTTTATCACTATCTTTGCTACCCCCACTTTTACTATCCGAATCATTCGAACCACAAGCTCCCAAAATTAAAGCAGAAGCTAAAACTGTTGTTAGTGCTAAAGCAAATGTACGCTTTTTCACCTGCAAACCCCTCCCAAGAGATAAAATGTCAGCTAGATTTAACGGTTTACTACGAACATTCGTGCCTTATTAGGTTATGTAAGTTCCCTTTTTGCTAAAAGACGAAAATTCTTTGTAATCGTATACTCCAACTGCTTTTAATATACCATGTTCCGCTGTAGAAATAAACAAGTAAGATGACATTTTTAAAATACAAGTAAATTCCGAAAATTTGATTTTATTTCAAATCCATTCATTTAGTAAGCGTTTACATTTAATTCGAAAGGAAAACCAGTTCAAAAATTGAACTGGCTTCTTTTTTATTCTTCCCCTTCAATTCGTTCAATGTTCACACGACGCGGCTTACTACCCTCATGTGGCCCCACGACTCCGCGTTGTTCCATCTCATCTACAAGTCTAGCAGCTCGGTTGTAGCCAATTCTAAATTTCCGTTGTAACATTGAAACAGAAGCAGTTTGCATCTCTACAACAAGCTGAACCGCTTCATTGTAAAGCTCATCTTCGCTTTCCTCTGATATATCTGGCACATCATCTGGAATCATTTCTTCGTTATATTGTGCTTTTTGCTGGGCAATTACAAAGTTCACAACTTTTTCTACTTCTTCATCGGATAAAAACGCGCCTTGCACGCGTGTTGGTTTACTTGAACCTACTGGTAAGAACAGCATATCTCCTCGTCCTAGTAGCTTCTCAGCGCCTCCCATATCTAAGATTGTTCGAGAATCTGTTGCGCTAGAAACCGCAAAAGCAATGCGTGAAGGAATATTTGCTTTAATTACCCCTGTTATCACGTCGACAGAAGGGCGTTGCGTTGCAATTATAAGGTGAATACCCGCGGCACGTGCCATTTGAGCAAGTCTAGTAATCGCATCTTCAACATCATTTGAGGCGACCATCATTAAGTCGGCAAGCTCATCAACAATAACAACGATAAATGGTAATTCCGCTTGTTTTTCTTCATTTTCTTCGTTATGACGGCGGACATGTTCATTATATCCTTCCATATTTCGGGTTCCAGTATGAGAAAATAAGTCGTAGCGCCTTTCCATTTCCGCGACTACTTTTTGTAATGCCTGTGCGGCTTTTTTCGGATTGGTGACAACTGGCGCTAATAAATGTGGAATGCCGTTATAAACATTTAACTCGACCATTTTAGGATCAATCATCATCATTTTTACTTCATGTGGCTTGGCACGAAGGAGAATACTCGTAATGATGCCGTTAATGCAAACAGATTTCCCGCTACCAGTTGAACCTGCAACAAGTAGATGCGGCATTTTATTTAAATGGGCAAGTGTTGCTTCACCAGAAATATCACGCCCGAGCGCAATTTGGAGTTTATCTTCTGGCTTATTATGACTGTTGTTTTCAAGCACCTCACGCAGTGTCACAACAGCGACTTGTTGATTAGCGACTTCAATACCAATGGCAGACTTTCCTGGGATAGGTGCTTCAATCCGAATATCCTTTGCAGCAAGTGCAAGTGCGATATCATCATTTAGCGAAACAATTCGGCTTACTTTTACACCGACAGCTGGCTGTACTTCGTATTTTGTAACAGCAGGGCCGAGATGTACTTGTGTTATTTTTGCTTTCACACCAAAGCTTTCAAATGTTTCTTCTAGTTTTCTAGCGTTGGCTTTAATTTGATCATATTCGGCAGATTGATCAGTCGGTTTAGCTTCTACCAATAAATCAAGAGCAGGCAATTGATAGATTTCATTTTCAAAAGACTCTTGCTCAAATTTCAATTCAGCTTGACCAACTTCTTCCTCCAGCTCCTTTTTGATGGGTTCCGTAACGGGTTCTGGCGTTTGATTTTGGCTGAAATTAGAAATAATTGGTGGCAATTTGTCTTCGATGATTTCTTTTTTAGGTTGCTCGTTTTGTTCGATAGGTAACTCTTTTTCATTTACAAGCTGTTTTTTTTCACGTTCAGCTCTTTTTTCTTTACTTTTTTCATTCCAAGCTTTGAATTTTTGGACGATAAATGAAACCGCTTGTTTGATTTTGTCTTTTACAACAACAAGTGGAACTCCAGAGGCAAAACACAAACCTATAAAGACAAGAATAAGCCCGATTATATTTGTTCCTATTTTAGACACGAGAAAATAAGTAACGAAAGATACTGTTGCCCCAATCATTCCGCCCCCTACTGTCGGCACGGTACTTGGGTGAATGAGATTCGTAAATGCAACTTGCCATGAATATTCCAAGAATTCTCTATCTGCTGGAAGGTTTTGCGCGATAAACGTCATATGTAAAAGTATTGCGAGTCCGGTAAATATCAAGTAAATTCCGATGAGTCTTTTTGAAAACATTTTTGGCCACACGCGCTTAATCATCAAATAGCCGCCAAGAATTATTAAGCCAATGAGTAAACCGTAGCTAAGTGAGCCAACTAACAATTCGCCAAGCGCATAAATATGTTGACCGATAAAACCTAATTTAAAAATACCGATAAGTCCTAATGCAATGAAAATAAGACCTGTAATTTCGAAACGAAAAATAGGATTATTTTTTTTCTTCGAACGCGAATTTGTTCGTTTGCGCGTCGCCGTTTTTTTCTTTTGAGTTGCCAATACTTTCCCCACCTTATTCTCAGTTTCACATGAAAATCCTGCTTCATTATAACATATTTCGCCTTAGCTTGACTCATTCGAAAGTCCTATTTCCCAAACAAACGTACGTAAAAAAACCGCAACAATCAAATTGAGAGTTGCGGTTTTATTTTTTACAGTTCAGCACCCGTTTGGATTATTTTATTTACGATTCCATATTCAATCGCACTGTCTGCTGACAGCCAGAAATTACGATCCGTATCTTTTGCAATTTTTTCATACGGTTGACCAGTTGCCTCACTAATTAAGCGATTGATTCGCTCGCGCATTTTTATAATCTCGCGAGCCTCAATTTCGATTTCACTACTTTGACCTTGTACCCCGCCAAGCGGTTGATGTATCATGTAGCGGGTGTTTGGCAAACTAAAACGATTTTCTTTTTCGGCAGCTAAATAAATGGTAATTCCAGCGCTCGCTACCCAGCCAGTTCCAACAACGCGCACTTCTGGTTTTACAAAACGAATCATATCATGGATTGTATCTCCTGCTTCTACGTGCCCACCTTGACTATTAATAAAAATGGTAATTGGCTCATCACTTAAAGATTCTAAAAGGAGCAACTGACTAGATACTTCTTTAGCTAAATCTTGGTTAATTTCTCCGTAAAGTAAAATTGTGCGATTATCAATCATTTTTTGTGTCAATAAACTATTTACATCTTGTTTCTTTTCTTCCGACATCTTCTCCACGTCCTCTCAAACAAAACTGTAACTTTATTTTACACTTTTGGTCAAAAAAGGTCAAAAAATATGTCTGTTTATAAGTGAGGTGTTCGTTTTGATCTCATGCTTCCACCACGAACTTCAGACATGCTTCCACCGACGGCCAAAAAGGCATCTGGATCGATTTCATCTAAAATAGCTTTTAATTTCACTTCCTCAAATCGAGAAATTATAACAAAAATTACTTTCCCAGTAGCACCTGAATAGCCTCCAGTAGAATCCAAATAGGTCACACTTTTACCAATTTGATCCATAATTTCAAGTCCAATTTCTTCATAGTATTGACTAATGATGAAGGCACTTTTTGATTCATCCATTCCTTGAATGACGATATCAATGACTTTATACGCTAAAAAATATGTAATAAGGGAATACATGGCTCTATCCCAGTTAAAAGCAAATCCTGCTACACTAAAAATAAGTAGATTGATGCCCATAATGATTTGCCCCGTAGAAAAAGGTGTTTTACCGTTAATAATGATAGACACGATTTCTGTCCCATCAAGCGCTCCCCCGTTTCGGATTACAAGCCCGACACCTAGTCCAAGGGTCACCCCACCAAAAACAGTTGCCAGTAATAAATCATCTGTCACTGGTTTAAAATCATGCAATAAAAGCGTGACTATTGACATGACTGCGATACCATACAAAGTGAATAGAGCAAAAACTTTACCGATGTGACGGTAACCTAGAATAAAAAAAGGGATATTTAAAACAAAGGTTAGGAGACCGAGCGGAAGCGGCGAAAGTTGTGAGATTATAATGGAAATCCCTACTACACCACCATCTAAAATTTGGTTATTGACGAGGAAAAGCTCCAGACCGACACCCATTAAAATGGCGCCAACAGTAATAATAAATATCTTATATAAAAACCACTTCATTTTTTTTCGTCTGCGTATTTTAACTTCTCGTAAAGCCTGTTCTTCCAAAAAATCCGAGTTTACCTGCAATGTCATCACTTCCTGTTTTTCGCATTTTTTCTCTTTTAGTATAGCATAGCCACTTTTATATTGTATAGAAACTTCATTTAGTGAAGTAAATTTACACTTGCCGAATTCTCCTTACTTATAGTAAGATAAAAGATGCGCAACTTGTGGAGAATAGTGCGGAAATGCGTACTTTTTCACATAACAAATTATTAAATAAGGGTGATAAAAATGAGCGACTATCAAGTGTTGTTATACTACAAATACACGACAATTGATGATCCAGAAACATTCGCAAAACAGCATAGTGCTTTTTGTAAAGAAATTGGATTAAAAGGAAGAATTTTAGTAGCAAATGAAGGGATTAATGGAACAGTTTCGGGCACAAAAGAAGCTGCCAAGCAATATATGGAGCATATGCATGCTGACGCTCGTTTCCAAGACATGGTTTTTAAAATCGATGAAACAGACAAGCATGCCTTTAAAAAAATGCACGTTCGACCACGAACGGAAATTGTATCGCTTCACTTAGAAGATGATGTCAATCCTCTGAAAATTACAGGAAACTATA
This sequence comes from Listeria tempestatis, assembly GCF_963575625.1. Classification (NCBI taxonomy): domain Bacteria; kingdom Bacillati; phylum Bacillota; class Bacilli; order Caryophanales; family Listeriaceae; genus Listeria; species Listeria tempestatis. The sequence continues at coordinate 185,349 of NZ_CAUYTK010000001.1, read as the reverse complement.
TGGAGCCTGAAGAATTTCGTGAAGCTCTAACTGACCCAGACACTGTTGTTTTAGATGCAAGAAATGATTATGAATTTGATTTAGGACACTTTCGCGGTGCCATCCGTCCAGATATTAAAGCGTTCCGTGATTTACCAGAATGGGTAGAAAAAAATCGCGAAGAGTTCAACGGCAAAAAAATTGTTACTTACTGTACAGGTGGAATACGTTGTGAAAAATTCTCTGGCTGGTTAAAAACGGCAGGATTTGAAGACGTTTCACAACTTCATGGCGGCATTGCTACGTACGGTAAAAATGAAAATACAAAAGGTGATTTGTGGGACGGCATGATGTACGTTTTTGATGAACGTATTTCCGTTCCAATTAACCGGGTTGAGCATCGTATTGTTGGTCGCGATCATTTTGACGGAACACCATGTGAGCGCTATATTAATTGTGCGAATCCTTATTGCAACAAGCAAATTCTCGCTTCAGAAGAAAATGATGAGAAATATTTGCACAGTTGCTCTCATGAATGCCGCATCCACCCAGAAAATCTATATGTGAAAAATCATCACCTTTCTCATGAAGAACTAGAAACTCGCCTTCACGCAATTGGTGAAACATTATCAAAATCTATTCGTTAAATGAAAAAGCAAAAATGCACCTCGCATTTTTGCTTTTTATTTCGCCAACTTTTGAAAATCAATTCCACGAGCCACACAAAAATTTTGTAAATCACCTTTAACAATAAGTGGTGTGTTAGACACTTCTTGCATATTTTTAGCATCAACTAGTACAAATAAAGCTTGCAGATTTTCTTTAAAAAGGGTCAATTTCTGAATAGTTGCTTCCTTCCCTTCTTTTTTAAGAGAATGAAGGACAAGCCCCGCAATACCCGCTGCTTTTGCGCCTAAAATAAAGCATTTCATCATATCAAGTGGCGTTTTAATTCCCCCCGAAGCAATAAACTCCGTACCGCTTAGCACTTGGCGTTTGGCATCGAGCAAAGATTCTGCCGTCGTTAACCCCCACTCTTGCATAAAATTATAGCCTTGATCCCGTCTTCGGTCATTTTCGATTTCTGCAAAATTAGTTCCGCCACGTCCACCAAGATCCACAGTTTGAACACCCAAATCTTTTAAAAGCTGAACAGTTTCAAAACGCATACCAAAGCCGACTTCCTTAACAATAATTGGAATGTTTATTTGCTCCGTATATTTTTTTATTGCCTCCGCCCAGTGCGCAAAATTACGGTCCCCTTCACGCATCACAAGTTCTTGCGCTGGATTAATATGGATTTGTAAAATATTCGCCTCTAGCATATCAATCGCAAACTTAGCTTGGTCAACAGAAATTTCAGGGCTTACATTTGCAAATAAAATACCGTTTGGATGCGTCTTTCGGACAATTTCGTACGTGGGAATTAAATCTGGGTTTGAAAGAGCAGCAGATTGTGACCCGACTGCCATAGCAAGGCCGACTTCACGCGCAATTTCCGCCAAATCTTGGTTGATATTTTTTGTGTGGGCACTCCCACCAGTCATGGCATTAATATAGAAAGGGACATCAAACGTGTGCCCAGCAAATTGTGTTTGTAGTGAAACGTCTTTTACATCTAAGCGCGGAAGTGATGTTCCTAAAATTTGTAGATCTCGAAAAACATATTCCGTCCGCTCATAGTTTTTTAAAGCAAGCGTCACATGTTCATCTTTTCTACGTTCTCTAAGCAGCGCTTCTTTTTTATCCAATTTCTTCCCCACTTTCTTCATTTGAAAACTTGATTTCAAACGGGCTAACCTCGCTAAACCATTTTTCCACCTCCACTTTCGTAGGGGTATAAACAGCATGATTTTTCATTAAAATCAAACCGTGAAATGTTTGAATATCATCCTCACAGTCTTCACAGTAAGCTATCTCATCTTCGTTCCATGCTGCGAAAAGAACATTTTTCTTTAGCGCTTTGTGCGGATAACCTAAAATGAGTTTTTTTGCCAGTTCGCCGTATTTTAAGAATGCCTCTTCTTTTTCTTCAAAAGTAAAGCTTGAAACAATATTTTCTTCCCATTCTTCAAAAAACCACCATGGTTCGTATTCACCTGTTGTTAAAAGCACCTTCCATTCAGTCAATTGAAAACATCTCCCACACTACAGAATAGTTAAATTATAGCAATTGGACTGCGGAAAGTAAATTTTTGAAACTCGAGGGGAAAAGCGCTAAACTAAAGTATATAAGATAAGAGAAGGGTGTGTGTCAAAATGGCAGTTGAAACAGCAATTATTCGAGTGACTGGCTTTGTACAAGGTGTTGGTTTTCGCTATACGACAAAACATGTAGCCTACAAATATGATGTTAGTGGTACTGTTAAAAATTTAGATGATGGTTCTGTTGAGATTTCTGCCCGCGCGGAAAGTGATAAGCTTGAAAAATTTATTGAAGCTGTAAAAAAAGGGCCTTCGCCTAGTGCGCGCATCCAAGAAGTTTTCATCTATAAAGGTGCCCCTGTTCCTGAAACAAAAACTTTTGATATTGTCTATTAAATGGGGCTTGAATTCCAGTACTATTTGAATTATAGTTAAGGAATGAACCGAGAAAGGAGCTGATGCGCGTCATGACAATACTTGTTCAAATGTTTTCAGAGCCTGAGTATGTGTCACTTACTGTCACATTTCTACTTATGCTTGCGCTATTTCGTTTTTGGCCAGTTATTACACTGTTTAAACCTAAAATGTTATCGCGCGCTGAGGCAGTCCATGTTTCTCATTTAACAATTGATACGCAAAAAGAAATGGTAAATGAGCATGTTAGTTTCGTTGTTAATTGGATTGTTGCGACTTTGAAAAAAAGTCAGTCTGATGATGAAGAGAGTCATTGTTCTTAGTTTTATGAGCAGAATGAACTTTTAGGAGGAAATAAGAACAGTGAAGAATAAAAAAATAATACTTATTAGCATGCTTGCAGTGGCGCTACTCGTACTTTCTGGATGTAGCATGGATCCATCGCAAAATCAGGACGGCTTTTTCTATACGTATTTAATTGCGCCGCTTGTTTGGTTTATTCAGTTTGTGGCATCATTCTTTAACGATAATTACGGGATTTCTATCATTATTACAACCCTTATTATTCGTGCCATCATCATGCCGCTTAACCTTCGTACGGCGAAAGCACAAATGTCCATACAGTCAAAAATGGCCGTTGCAAAACCTGAAATTGATGATATTCAAGCGCGGTTAAAACGAGCTGCAACAAAAGAAGAGCAATCGAAAATTCAACAAGAAATGATGACTGTTTACAAAAAATATGATATTAATCCAATGCAAATGGGTTGTTTACCACTACTCATTCAAATGCCGATTTTAATGGCGTTCTACTACGCAATTCGTGGATCTGAAGAAATTGCAAGCCACACCTTCTTATGGTTTAATTTAGGCTCACCAGACACGATTCTAGCCATTATCGCCGGGCTCGTCTATCTTGGTCAATATTTTATTTCCATGATTGGGTATACGCCTGAACAAAAGAAACAAATGCGTATTATGGGGTTACTTTCCCCCGCGATGATTTTATTTATTTCGTTCTCTGCCCCTTCCGCGCTTGCACTATACTGGGCTGTCGGTGGGATTTTCTTAGCTGGTCAAACACTACTTACGAAAAAACTTTATATGAATAAACATCCTGAAGTTAAAGAAATGGCGAAAGAAGAACGTGAATTTGAAAAAATTGTTGAAGAACAAAAGAAACAAAAATAAAAAAGCTGAGGCTCTCGCGGCCTCAGCTTTTTCTACTATTTAGCTACCTTACCATCTTCTTTTACGATGACAGGCAATGTTATTGTAATTTCAGTTCCGTTATCTTCTTCGCTCTTCGCGCTAATTGTGCCTAGATATCCTTCAACGAGTTGTTTGGCAATGGCTAGACCTAAGCCATTTCCTCCTTTTTCACGGCTACGTGCTTTATCTACACGGTAGAAACGGTTAAATACTTTATCAATTTCATCGCTCGAAATTCCGACACCATGGTCACGAATCGAAATATGAATTTTGTCTTTTACTTTGAAAACATTCATATTTACTTCTTTCGCCCCGTCCGAATATTTCACTGCATTATCCATAATAATAATGAGTAGCTGTTCTAAATGATTATGCTGAATCATGGCATGCAGATTTTTTTCTTTCTCTTCTAAAGTAAATGTAAAGTCTTCATACATCACTTCAAAATTACGTCTTACTTGCTCCACAACATCATTCACATTAACAATTTGAAGTTCCTTAGTTTGAGAAACTTGTTCAGCACGTGATAAATCAAGCATTTCTTGTACTAAACGTTTCATGCGAGTTAGTTCGGTTAAAGAAGCATTTAATGATTCATCTAACACTTCAGGATCACTTTTTCCCCAGCGATTGAGCAGTTTCAAGTGACCTTCCATAATTTGTACTGGCGTCCTAAGCTCATGCGAGGCATCTTCTACAAATTGTTTCTGCTGTTCGAAACTTGTTTCAATCCGCGTCATCATGTCGTTAAAAATAACAGTAAGCTCAGTAATCTCGTCACGTGACTTGGATGTTGTTTCAATCCGCTTTTGAAAACCGTTATTGCGAACATCGTTCATTCCTTTCGCAAGTTTTGTTAGTGGGCTTAGGAAATTTTGTGCGAGTAAATAACCTAGCATTCCACTAATAAATAGTGCAACTCCGCCCAAAATGAACATCGTTACAAGTAGCTTGCCCATAATTTTATTGTAGCTTGTTAGTGGATTAATAATTTGAACATAGCCAATAACAGTTGAGTTATCTGTAATGGATGTAATTGGGCCTTGTGAGATCAGCATTTTTTCTCCATTAATCGTGGGCTTACTTGTCACCCGTTCATTAGTTTTCCTGAAATATTGTGTGAAATCATTGTTTGCCGTTTTTTTACTGGCTGTCAAAAAGTACTTTTGAATATATTGCCCATCTGCGTCATAAAGCGCAATGACTTGGTCTTGAATTTTACGACTAATATTAGGATTTTTATCAAAAACTTCAACTAGCAAATCAGTGTTGTCGAGGTTGCCGCTTTTTAGGACTTCATTCGCTGTCGTTTCAGCTAATAACGAATCAACTTTTTGCTCTTCTTCATTTAAAAGCATTTGTCCGATGCCTTGATAAATTGCATAGGAGAACAGGAAAAAGGTCAGGAAAATGGCGGCACTAGCACCAAATGTCCATTTAAACTTTAAAGAACGGCTCTTTAATGAAAAATTACTTGTCGTCATGTACGCATCACATAACCTGTGCCCCGAACAGTCTGAATATAACTTTCCTCATCAGGGTGGTCGATTTTATTCCGTAAATAACGGACATATACGTCCACCACGTTCGTTTCAACTTCAGTTTCGTAACCCCAAACCTTATTTAAAAGCACCTCTCTAGTCAAAACAATGTTGATGTTTTCCATTAAGGTTAAAAGTAACTCGTACTCCCTTTTTGTTAAATCAATAACTTCCTCTCCGCGGCGAACAATGCGACTTTCCTTTTCTACAACTAAATCTCGATACTCAAGTGTTGTTTGTTTTAAGGATTGCTCGGCATTTTCAACACGACGAAGGAGTGAGCGTAAACGCGCAAGAAGTTCTTCTATAGCAAATGGTTTAACAATGTAATCATCTGCTCCGTGATCGAGTCCAGAAACTCGATCAATAACGGAATCTCTAGCTGTTATCATAATAATCGGTGTCTGCTTCACTTGACGAACGCGCCGGCATACCTCTACACCATTTAAATGAGGGAGCATTAAATCAAGTAAAATGGCATCCCATTCTTCTTCAAGTGCAAGTTCTAGTCCAGCTCTTCCGTCATTAGCAACTCTTGTTTCATAGTTTTCATGCTGAAGCTCAAGTTCGATAAAACGCGCTAAATTTTTTTCATCTTCAACGATTAAAATTTTACTCATCTGAAAAAACCTCTCTTTCGGTTTCAAAACATCATACCTATTACTATTGTAACTAACTTTGCAGATAAAACAACTAATAATCCCTTTATGACAACTTTTTTGATAAATTTTTAGCTAATTTTAATAAACCAAACATGATACAGTTAGAGTAACTTGTAAAAACCAGAAGTTTATTGCATGTTTTAGCTTCAAACAAAAACACACCTCAAAGAGATGTGTTTCAGACTGCTGACAAACGACAATCTTCGTTGTTAAAATCTCCGTTCCGATGCTCTCGTACTCGAGTACGCTCCGCTTCGGTACTCGACTTTGCCTAGAATCTCACCATTTGTCAGTAGTCTGGTTTTCGTGGGACGTTTTGTTTTGCGTATACTTTTGGTTTTTCTACAAGCTAAAACACACCTCAAAGAGATGTGTTTAGCAATTCTTTTTATTCGTCAACTTCTGGCCACTCTGTATGGAATACACCAGGTTTATCAACGCGCTCATACGTGTGAGCGCCGAAATAATCGCGTTGTGCTTGGATTAAATTCGCTGGTAGAACTGAAGAGCGATAGCTATCATAGTAGCTGATTGCTGCCGTGAAGGTTGGGACTGGAATTCCAGCTTTCACAGCCTCCGCAACCACTTCACGAAGCGCATTTTGATAGTTATGCGCAATATCTTTAAAATATGGATCTAACAGAAGGTTGCTTAAATGTTTATCATTATTGTAAGCATCTGTTATTTTTTGCAAGAAACGAGCGCGAATAATACAACCCGCACGGAAAATTTTCGCAATTTCCCCGTATTGAAGATCCCACTCATACTCATCACTCGCTGCTTTCATTTGAGCAAACCCTTGGGCATAAGAAGCGATTTTACTGAAGTATAGCGCACGACGTACAGATTCAACAAACGCTTTTTTATCTCCATCAAAATGATAAGTTGGACCGCTTAAAATGGTACTTGCATGTGTCCGTTCATCTTTAAGCGCCGAAATATAGCGCGCGAAAACAGATTCTGTAATAAGCGAAAGCGGCACACCTAAATCAAGCGCACTTTGGCTCGTCCATTTACCTGTACCTTTTTGACCAGCTTTATCTAAAATAACATCCACAATTGGCTTTCCAGTTTCATCATCACGCACAGTTAAAATGTTCTTTGTAATTTCAATTAAGTAGCTATCTAGTTCGCCTTCGTTCCATTCTGCGAAAACGTCTGCTAATTCATCGTGATTTAAACCAACAATATCTTTTAAGATGGTATAGGCTTCTGCAATAAGTTGCATGTCACCATATTCGATGCCGTTATGCACCATTTTAACGTAGTGACCAGCGCCGTCTGGACCAATGTAAGTCACACATGGTTCACCGTTAGCAACCGCTGCGATTTCGCGTAAAATTGGGGCAACTAAATCGTATGCTTTTCTTTGTCCCCCTGGCATAATAGATGGGCCTTTTAGTGCGCCCTCTTCACCACCAGAAACGCCTGTTCCGATGAAGTTGAAACCTTCTTCACTCAATTCTTTGTTGCGACGAATGGTATCTTCAAAGAATGCATTTCCGCCGTCAATTAAAATATCGCCTTCTGTTAGGAAAGGTTTAACCGCATCAATCATCATGTCCGTCGCATTACCTGCTTGAACCATAATCAAAATACGGCGCGGTACTTCAAGTGACTCCACAAACTCCTCTAAACTATAAGTCGGAACTAGTTTTTTATCCGGATTCGCTTCCATAACCGCTTTTGTTTTTTCAGTAGAACGGTTGAAAATCGACACAGTATGCCCGCGACTTTCAATATTTAGTGCAAGGTTACGCCCCATTACACCCATTCCAATAACGCCAATTTCTTGTTTTGCCATATGAAAATTCTTCCCTTCCTCGTATTTTTCAGGCAGAAGTCTCTGTCTTTCATTTTCTTTCAACCACTCTACTATACCAAATATTGGGAACCACAGCAAATGAATGTTTCTAGCCACTCATAACATTTTATAAATTTTTTGAAAAAGAAATTGCTTCCCCAAAATTTTCTCCGGATAAAACAAGGGCTAAAACCAGTTCCGTTAACCTTTCAAGCGTGTTTTCAGAAATTTGTTCATCCTCTGAATGCGGATTTTGATACCCTGCAGATAGAAGTACGGTCACAAGCCCGCGCTCGTTAAAAATACTCGCGTCTGATCCGCCTGCATAAAAAATCTGTTCGCTTTGCCATTTTAAATGGTTTAGCGCCTGTTTTAACAATGCTACACTATGGTGGCGCTCCTCCAAGCGAAAGCCGGGATGTGTGACATGTGACTCCCCTTCCATTTCAACATCGTATTTGATACCCGCCTCAAAAAATAGTTGCTTCACTTCTTCCATGTAGGGCATCAATTCTTCAAGCGGCATATAGCCAGAAAGCACCAACTTCATGAAAACAGTTTCATCAGCATTTTCATTAATCGCACCTTCAAATTGCTTTACCTCATGCTTTATGGCTTGTGGCAAATTGACTTGCTTTAATTTATGGATAATGGCTCTCGCTACATTAATCGCTGAAATTTGCGATTTTTTGAAGTCTTGGATAATTGTAAAATCGAGCACAACATGTGACTCGCCGACAATTTGAAAGGTTCCTACTTTTCCTGGTGCGTCCAGCGAATACCCGAAGCGTGACGTTAGCACACTTAAATCGAGCATTTTCGCCCCTAGCATTCCTACCTCTTCTTGGGTTGAAAAAATGAATTCAAGTGTCCCGTGCTTCGCTTCTGAACTCATTTGTAGCGTGTCGATTAGCTCGAGCATTACAGCGACACCTGCTTTATCATCCGCGCCTAAAAAACCATTTGTGCTTAAGTATACCCCGTTTTGTTTTTGAAGCACCGGAATCTTCCCGTTTGTAGCTGTATCCACGTGGGCATTAAAGAAAAGCGCTGGAAAATGTTCAGCTGTTTTTTCTAAGCGTGCAATAATTCCGCCATCCGATTTAACAAGTATCTCTACATTCCGCTTTTTTAGTTCTGACGCAATATAATCCAGTATTTCCGCTTCGTGATACGACGGAGAATAAATTTGTACGAGCTTTTCAAAAAAATCGGATGCGGTCATCATTTTCTCCTTCTTTCCTTGTTTTTATATAGAATAACATAATTCCGCTTGAACAGTTACTACTATCTTGGTAAAATAAGGTAACAATGTTTCGAGAGGAGCTTACGCTACATGTCCAACAAAAAATTTGTACGTTTTGTGGTCATTCTGATGCTTATCGCCATCGTTCTTTCAAGTGTTATGGCTGGAGTATTAATGTTTCTTTAAAAATTATCACAATCCCCAAAAGCCGGAAGCTCTCCGGCTTTTTTTATACAAAAAAAGAGCAGCACTACAAAGAGTACCACCCAAAACATCTAGGGAGTTTAGGGGTATGGATTTTAAGGAATATTTTTAACCTGAAAAACCCTTTAACATCAATGTTCTGAGAGTTTTAATTTTTTCATCTGCCTACTATTTTTTCTGTTTGGGGCTGAAATGGGGCTGAGACTTTGGATTTTAATTCTTAACATTATGTAGCATTACATAACGTTACATAAAAAAGACCCCGTCCAAAAAGGACGAGGTCAAATGATTTGCATCATCTTTTCCTTTTCCCGTGCCCCTAACTCTTCCTTATATTCTATATATTTTTCACTCATTTAATATTTTTTCTAGCCTAACTTTTTTAATGAAGTTTTTTAGAGCGTCAGATTCATTGTCAAAGTAAGCGATAGAAGTGTCTACAATCGAAGCTCTTTCATCAGCCGCTGCCACAACCCAGCCATTTTCATTTTTATATATTAATACATCATTTGGATTAACAGGACCTTCGTTGAACCAATTATATCCATGTAACTGTTCTTTCAATAAAATCTGCTTTGCTTCTTCTATATTCATAAATCTTTCCTCCTGTACTTGTCAAGAAACCTATAATTAAACAAATTTTAGACCCTCGTTGAGTACACACTTTTTCACTTTTTATAACATATTTCCTCCTACTTGATTTAAGCAATCATTAAAATGTTCTATTATGGAATCTTCTACTAAAGCGATTGGCTCTGGAAAATAGCGAGTCTCCTCGGCTTCATATGCTTTCCTACTAGTATAGGCAACTGCATCAATTATGCAGCTCCAGATATTATTATCTTTATCTAATTTCGCTGAGTATTGAATTGAAACAAGTCCTTCACTTTCGTCATCTAATAAGTTATATAGATATTCTCCATCTTTTTCCTTGTTTTTCAACCAATTCCAACATGCTTCAATACAAAAAGTTGCATAGCTTTGATATTCTTTTGTTGAAAAATAAGGAATTAAATTTTCACTTGTTTTTAATAAATGCTCGACTTTTTCATAACTATTCAAAGCGTAAAATTTTTCTGTGTCCATTTCTCATAACCTCCTTAATCTATATGTTTCCCATTTCGCACTATGAAGTTGGCTCTTCCAGAAACTTTAACAGTTTCATCAAGTTTGCTTGTAAATTACAGATGAAGTCACGCCTAGAATAAAATAAATAATCCATAACGACAAAATAATGTCTGTTACGGATTATTTCATAATTGAATAGGCTCCTGCTTCCTTAAAAATATCTAGTTTGAGTTATTCACCACTAATACTGTTTACAAAAGAGTGGGTATCTTTTCAGTGAAATTACATATTTTCAATCATATCATTAATTCTATCCAGTAGATATATTTCAAAATTCTGATAGGCAACGCTACCTTCTAATTCCCCCTGAGACCACATAACAACTTTATTTGTTTTTGAGTCTAGACAATAAACCCATTCATCACAATTTTCAATGACGATTAAATCTTTCGGTAAACCATACGAACGATATTTTAGAGTCTCACTAACAAAAGCCATTTTCCCATTCTTTCCTACTCCTAAAATTTCTATTCCTCCAATGCTCCCATGTCCAAACTTTTTCAAAAACCATTTATATGCATCCGAAATAATAATCCCAAGTTCACTTTCAGCCTCTGTCAACGTTTCTTCATTTACTTTAGCATATGTAAAATCGCCTATTATCTCATTCTTTTTAATTATCTTATATAAATTATCGTACATTTATTTCCCTCCTATAAAGTAAGATAAAGTTGATTCTTTTAAAGTCATTCAGTTACATGCAATTTTGCTTTGTTTTTTAGAGTTAAGCACACTACAAACTAACACATTTACTAGTTAAAGCTTTATCACTTTAGGGATATAACCTATCTACATTACTAGTAAAAGATTTTCTTCATCGCCCTCAGAATCTGGCAAAATAGAAGTGTTTATGAAATAGATTTTTTTATATTCGTCTTAAAGAGTTATCCTTAGATTGCGACATCCTGATAGCCTACTTTTATCACTTCTTCATCACTTAATCGCAAGCCTAATCCATTCTCAGAATCCCATGTACAATCAAAACTTATACCTATACTTCTTCCACCATATATTTCTCCATAAGGAACCTTTATTCCCACTAATGTAATATGATTTAATAGTTCTCCTGTTGTAGAGATATTTGGATAGTCTTCATTTAGTTCAACATCATATCCACGGTTTTTTCTTTCTTCTCTATAATAATCTAAAATAGGATTCAATAACGTCTTTTGGACATCAGTCCAATTATCCATAAACACCTTATAGGCGTCATATTGTTCTTTTTCAAATTCTGCATCTTCATCTCCTGCGATTAAAATAACTATCTCAACTTCTTTACCATAAAAGTCAATTTTGCTATCTTTTGACCAAGAATAATCAAATTCTAACTGTCCAAAAATTTCATCATTAATTTTCATACATAAAACTCCTTATCCTATTTTATAAATGCGCCTGTATTTATTTCCCCCACTCCGCCAAGATGACCAAACGAACTATTAATTTCCGATGGTACAAGTTGTATTGTCTTGCAGTCGTTTAGTTCATGCCAAGTTAAGTTGTTTTTCACCCTATATTTTTCAATATCAGATGGCTTTATATTACCAGGCTCCATACCAAATGATTTAGCCAGTTCTGATGAATTATTCAGTTCTTTCGCTAATTTTGAATTTGCTTGCTGAAAATTTAAATCTCTAGCTTTATTACCCATTGTTCCTTTTCCACCAAGCATATGATCAATTTCAACTTCTGCTTTAGAGAACGGGGTAAAATCGGGAACGCCATTCTTATAGGTAACGCCACCTACACCCGCATCTTTTAACAAACTTTCTAATTTTGAGTCTGGGGGTGGTTTTAAGGTACATAGCGATTCTCCTCGTGCGCCCTCAAATTGAACTTTTTTATTACCAACTGCAGGTGTCTGACCTATGCGCGTTTCATATGAACTAGTAAATTCCATTTGCTTAAATGCAGTCGGCACACCATTTGCAGTCCCACCAGCTCCTTTTATTATACCATCCGCCTGTTTTCCTTTACCACTCAAGTTCACGTCAAATTTCTGGAGGATGTCTTTGAGGTTTTCCGTCCCTTGTGTGATTTGGGATGGGGCTTGGGTTGGGATGCCGCCCATTCCGGCTAAGGCTAGGTTTTGCCTTGGAGGCAAATTGAGGGAGCCTTTCATGGTTGTCGCGGTTTGCCCCACTTTGTCTAAACCTTGGATGCCTTTTTGGGTGGCGCTTTGTAAGGCGTCTTGGGTGACGTTTTTTAGGCTCTTGATGCGTGTGCGTATTTGGGTTTGGCCGATTTTTGTGATGTCGCCGAGTTGGGTTGGGGCGCTTTTTACTCCGTGCACGAATGTATCGCTTAGGCTCGCTAAACGGCTTCCTGTGCGCATGGTTTGTACGCCGCCAGATAGGGCTTTGACGCCGGGCAAGACGTCGAGTAAGGCAAAACTTCCGCGCATCGCGCGTTCGGAGGTATCAAGCTCGCGGCCGCTTACCCAGTCTTTTCCTGTAAGCGCGGTGCCCATTTCGAGGACGCCGTAAGTGGCACCAAGGGCTAGACCGGCTGGAGGGCAGAAGACGGCAACCCCGATAATGACCACTGTGGCGGCGATGTTCACCCAAAATTCTTGCTTCTGTTGTTCGTCTTTGATGGACGTATAGGTGAAGGCGCGGGAATTTAGCATCGCGGCTTGAAAGTCTTGGCGGCTGACGTCTTCCCCTTTATGGGTCTTTTTCCACGCATCAAACTGCGCTTTCATTTGATTCGCATAAAATGCGCTCCCGCTGAATAAATCGTCGAGGCTTACTTTGCTTTTCGGGACTTCGACTTGTTTTTGTGTGGAACTGTTGACAAATTCCATGCTTGTTCTTGTTGCGCCGATGCGGTTTTCCGTTGTGAAAGTGGTGGCATCTAGGTTGCGCATGCCTTCCACAAAATCATCTAGCTTTTCATAAAAGGGGCGGTCGATCGTATTTTTGACGATTTCGCCGATTTGGTCGGAAAAGCGGTAGAGGACATCGAAATCTTCAAAAAGCTCTTGGTACTGGGCTTTTTGGTCCGTATGTTGGAAGGAGATGGCGCCGTCTGAATCATATGTACGAATATCTTTTTCTACTTCTTCTAAATTCTTGGAAGCATCCTTTAAACAGTCGATTGCACCCTTTCCCCAAGCACCCTTCCCGATGAGGTTGCCGATGCTTTTTTTCGCTTTTTCAAAGTCATCTTCCTGATAATGTATATCTTTCATTAAAAAATTCACCTCCTGTCTTTCTAGTTTAACATAGAAAAAAATAGTATGCGGATGATTTGTGAATTTTCGATAGAAATACATAAAAAAAACGCCCCATCCTGAAGGATGAGGCGAAGGGTTATTTAAGCCAATAAGTCGTTGTGTAAAATATTTTTTTCTGTTTTAAAAAATACGCTGATTTCAAGCCGTTTCTCGTAGGATAATGCTTCAATTTCGCTCCGGGTTTATATGTCAAAACTTGACCGCCATTCAATTCTTCGTTATCCCAAAAAATCGCGAAGGCTTTCACAGTTGCACTAATCTGCCCTTTTCTGTTCGGCTTCCCTACTTTAGTTAGAAAACTATGGTAAACATAGCCAAGCGTCATTTTCCCGTTGACATTAACATACGTTTTATACCAATATTTTGAATGTTTCCGGACTTTAATTTTGGTACCCGACTTCCACAATCTAATTGGAGTTTGTCCCTTGAATTTCGCATTCGGTAAGAGAGGCGCAACGTCCTGCACTTTTGCGGCAATGGCGTTTGGGTTCTTGACTTTTCCATTTGCCACATTCTTCAAATCCTTTTCAAATTGATCTTTTGAAATCCCCCACTGTCTCAAATAGCCATAGGGATCTGTATGCGTAGTTCCTCCGAGCTTTGCGCGTATCCAGTCATGCGATTTAATCCCGCGATTTCCTACACCACTTCCGCTATCCAACGTGATGGGAATACCCGCCTCTTTAGCCAAATTAACCAGTAATTGGCAATAAGCTGTATAGTCTTTTTGGAAAGTCGCCTTATCTTTTGCACGACAGAGTTCCACTTGAGCATAGGCGTAGGCGTTTCCTTTCGAACCACATCCCCAGCTCGCATAGCCAGTAGGTGCAATCTGAACCACGCGTCCGCCACCTCCTACAAAATGCGTCACAAATGCATTTTGCCAATTTCGGGACATATAAGCCACTTCGTTATCAATTGTTGAGTTAGGGTTTGATGTCTCATGTGCGACGATAAAGTTTTTGGCTTTTAATTTTGTTTTTGGTAGACCATTTATAAATTTCTTTTCAACTTTATAACTCATTACTCTTCACCTCGTGTTTTTTCATAATCAAGCACTTGTGAGCTGTCTGAGCTTCCTTTTGTGGTTGGGTCGATGACTAGCCCCCAAAGCGCAAATAATCCCGTCACGACTGTAATAAGACGTTGTAGCAATTCGTTATAGTCCCACATGATACCAAATACGTATAATGTAGACTGAATAACAAAAAGGATAGCTGCAATCATTGCAACTACCCAAGTCTTGTTTTTAAAACGTACTTTCCAGTTGATTTTTTTCATTTTTGACCACTCCTTAGATTTTTATTTTCGGCTCGTAAAAGGTTAATTTCATCTTTCAACTTTCCCACTTCCGCTTTCAACTCGTTGATTTGGTCTTTGTACTCGGCTAAAATGGTTTTCATTTCTGCTGTAAATATCGCTTCAACATCAAGTTTAGACTTTTTACGAATGCCTAAATAGCCAAAAACTGCTGCAAGCGCTGACGAGAATAAAGTTCCGATTAATCCTAGAATAGCTGCTCCGCTCATCTGTAGTCCCCCGTTCGTAATTCGTAGTACATAAACATTAGAATAGTGAGAATGAGCAACCATGCAGAGTTTTGACTCCCTAAAAGCTCTCTTGTAAAAAAAGAAAAGAAGTAGAAAGACCATAGCGTGAAGGTAGCAACGGCTGAAATTTGTTTGAGTTTGAATTTTTGTTCAACACTAGAATAAGCGTATAGAACTCCTAATGTTACAAATATACCACCCATCCACATATCGTCTAAGACATTGATAACGAACCCGAATGGACCTTCTACATTCAAAAAATGCGGGTGAATAAGGATATACATCCCGTAAAGAAAAGTCTGAATAGACAGCATCACCGGAAAAAGGGCTTTGCGTTTTTGCAACAGCTGAATCATCTCATCACCTCCATCTATCATTTTATATTTTTCGTCAAAGTCTCGTGCACCGTAGCAATTAAGCGCCGCGCACTGGAGCTATTCTTCTCGTTCACGCCTTTTACGGTGACTATAATTACTAAATCACCATCTTTGAAACTCGCTTGCAACTCAAACCCTCCTCCTCACTTTTAGACTTGTCTAAGTTGCAAAATAAAAAAGAAGCTCACTTCGTGTAAGCTTCTCCTGTGATTTCCTGGTATTCCCTTTCGGTTATGGTGCCAAATCCCACAAATTTTGCGACATCCTCCTTGGTGTACATGCCCCAGTCGTAGAATATTTTAATATCTCGCGCTTTTGGATAATTCATTCCGTCTCCACTCCCTCCAACTTTTTCAAACGCTCGTCTAGATCCGCTTGTGAAAAAGCAGACTGGGCGTTCATCTGTTTCAGTTGCTCTGTAACATGATTTTGTTCGGCTAACTGCATCATGAGAGCCGCGTTTTGTTGCTTCATCAAGTCAAAATCCGTAGGCTTCTGAGTATCCTGAATGATTTTTGCTTGCTTTTCTTCATCCAAAACTGCAACACCATCGACCACCTGAACGCAATCAACATTAGTAATTAGCGATTTCTCCGTTTCAATTTGTTGAAAGCCCTCTTGTTCTGAAAGGCTCCATTCTGTTACATAGCCACTGTCCGTGACTTTTACATAAGCTTGTACCATTTCATCCTCCTCCTTTTTATACGTAGTCAATTTTGGTTATCACCCAACCGCTGCTAGGCGCTTGCGAATTTGCGGCTGTACCCGTTAAGGTTCCTGTTGTGCCGCTTATCGAAAAAATAATTTCTTTTTTCTCGCCGTCAGGTGAAGACGGCATTGGGGACCAGCAAATTTCACCTAAGTTCCGCTCTATGAGCGATTTAGAAACAAAAAATTCATGATGCCCGTACGTCAGGGCACCCGTTCCGGGCGTATAGCGAACTACTTCAATCCATAGCCCGTCCATCATTTTGGAATGGTCCCACGAGTAGCTCTGACCATCAAATAAGTAAATCCCTGTTGACGTGAGAATATTTTTCCTTTGATAAAAAGAGTCTGTATAGCCTTTCGCATTGGACTCCGCTAGATTCGCTTTATTTTGCGACCCTTGAGGGGTCTCCTTCGCATTCCAAGCTGTCCGCTCGCTCGCTAAAATATGCCGCGTAGTATCCGCTACATGCGTATCGAGCTGCAATTTAACAGGTGTTACGTCATCACGGACAGACATTTCCGTTTCCAAGAAGCGGACAATGAGCGCGCTGTATTTAGCATAACCGTCATTATTTGGGTGTAACCCGTCGCGCGTGTACAAATCGAAGGTATACTTACCTAATCCCGATTCACGGAATAAATCTAACGCGGGAGCGCCGTAATAGCCTCCCAGTGTGATAATACCATCGGAAATAAATTCGTGTTTTTCCATATCCCTTGTTTTGTTTTGAAGAGGTGTCATCAAGTAAATATTCACACTTGGGAAGTTTGAGCGAATATATTCCAATATAGCGCGTAAAGCTCCCAGAGACGTTGTCGTATCCCACGTTTCATCAGAAATCCCTCCCGCGTCTCCTAGTTGAACATTAAAGCCTACATCGTTTGTGCCGCAAGCGATGATTACGGCGTCAACGCCCGTCAAATCATATTCTTCCATGACGATTTTTTTATACAAGTAAAGCTCTTCTGCGCCTACTTTCGTGTTTTTCGCGAGCGTCATATTCCCAATACCTTCATTAACGACCTCTGCGCCCGCTTCACGAAGATAGGTCTGGTATCCTCGGAACAATACACCGTTAATCGTCTGCCCGTCCTGCCAAGTTATGCTATCGCCAAACGTAATTAGTTTTAGTCCGTTCAGCGAACTTGGTTTTTTAAGCCACGGGATCGAAACCTTATACTCCGTATAGATTTGTTTATCTGCCGACAAAGTCAACATGTATTTATTGAGTGTGGTTGTGGTAACAACCGCTCTGAAATATTCCGCTTTTTCTGGAACAGGGCAGGTATACCAATTTGGCGATGCTGAGGTGATAAAACGTGCATAACCCACATATTTAAAATTAGCATCGTAGAAACAACCAGCTGTATTAAAGGCATAGTTACAGCCTAATACGCTAGCGCCTTTTACACGTATATATTCACTGATATTTGCCCCAACGGCCGTGACGACCTCCCCCGTGAGATTAGTGATTGAGACATCTTGAGTTATCGTAGCAGGATTGAAATAGTTGGAAACGATGGCGCCTTCCAAGTCTTCCGGTCTTATCGGGAGATTTTTACTCACAACCTCAGCAGGGCTTAAAATATCGTCTACGCCGATAGCCTTTTCTAGTCTGTCCCAGTTTTCATTTATTTTCATGCGCCATGATGCGCCTTGTATAGCATTATCTTGTCTGTTTAATTTTTCCATTATACTGTTCCTCCTTCCTCTACTTTTTCAGTTGAGAGCAAACCTTCATCGTCTACGATGAGTTTAAATAATAAGCCTGATGGCGAAGTTAATATATAGGACAGTTCTGGATTTACAGCTAAAGAGTCCAATTTCTGTTTATCTACTGCACTCATCAATCCGTTAGCGTCTGCTGTCGCCTCGTTCAGTCCGTCAATTGCCTGTTTATGTGTTTTTGCATAAAATTGCTCTCCGGCTTTATTTTTCAAAAAAATAATTTTTGTCACGTTACTTCACCTACCACATCGCCGCTTAAAGCGGTATTTGCAATCCCTGTCACTTGTTTAACTTCGTAACGGGTGCTTTCAAGACGCGTATTCATGTTGTTATAGCGTTTATGTGCTTGACGCTGAATATCAACCATATCCGCTAATTTATTGTCAAAGCCGACATCTGGTGGCTTGTTCGTATACGGGTGGTACCCCGTATACCGTTCTAAACTCAGCATACTTTCGTAGCCCATCGTTTCGTGGATAAAAAAAAGCTGTTCATTTTCGCTAATCTCCTCATCACCTGTATACGTTATTTCTAAAGAAGTCTCGGGTACGTCAAGTATTTTAGTCTTGAGATATTCCATAAGCGGCTGCGCATAATAAAAACGGTCGTCCGTTACAGGTTCGGCTTTACGCCGTCCATATTTATTTGCATTTGGCGATAAATAAACCGCTTCTACAACCGTTCCATTTTCTTTCGTTGCGCCAAAACCTTTAATATACGTCTTTAGATTGTACGTATTTGAGTACAATTTCACGTTGTCGGTATTAAACTGATAACGCAAATCTTTACCCTTATATTCGTCCCACTCCTCTTTTGAATAAATCACTAGATGCTTGTTATTTGCGAAAAAAATACCTCCGAATTTTTCGGCGGCAGTTTGCACAAATTCTAATAATGATTGTTGCCCGACTCCCGAAAAAGAGACAGTTGGAAAATCCCCCCTCGTCTCAATCGTATAGCCCAGCTCTTGCCCTGTATTGCCAAATGCCAAATATTGTGAAATCGTATAGACTCGTTCGGGCTCCACTTTGTCATAATTGACGTGGTCTGCACAGCCAAATGAGATATGCTGCGCAGCAATTTCTTTAAATTGAACGTCACCCTGCTGCTGAGGATTACACTCTTTGATTGTGTAAGTCTCCCCTTTCCAAATCAAAAAGGCTTCTTCTGAAAGCCCTTTGTAAACGCCGCTGTTGCGATTCGTTAAATAAACCGTAAGATGAATATTTCGTTTGACGTTTTTTTCATATTCGTATCGAAATGAGTCAGGGTCAAAATCGATAAGATGTTCTTCAATCGTACCCGAATAATTTCTATATAAAATATCTCCTTTTTCCACTCTCGTCACCCCCGGTAATAAAACGGGAAGTCAAATGAAATTTTTGTGTTTGTTGCATTAATGACTTGTACCCGATTCCAACCACGTTCTAGCGTGATAAGCCCGTGGTTTGTATCAATGCCGCATCTAGCATCATTCAAATACGGATAGACTCCATCGATTAATAAAACATCTGATTTTGCAACAGGCTTTTTAAGCTCGAATAACGTCCCGTTGGTTCTGTTGTAAATGCGGACATATTGACCTGGTACACTGTCGCACGTCAAAGCGATAGAAAGCGGGTGAAATCGCGGATTAATTCGCATATCAGACGGATTATAGATGTTAAAAATTGGCTCGTTTTCAAAGGTGTATTGCAAGTCCTCGCCCTCTGGCAGATTTAGTCCCACGCCCCATGCCTCTTCGTTGTATTCGAACGGTACGGTTGAAGTTGCTAGAGATTCAGAAAAGCCTTTAAACACATAAAAATTCAAAGTGAAACGCGCTGCATCTTTTCGAAATCTGTCAGGCTCCTCAATTCTACATTCGTCTACGCAATATCGCCTTGCAGGTAACTTTTCATGCTGCACATAATACGTTGATTGTCCGCACAATAGGGATTTTAACTCCGCTATTAGTAAATGGTAGTCGTAGTTGTCATAAGCTTCTAATAGACAATCTACTTCCAAATTAAACGGCTCGTAGCTCGGCGTGTACGTGACTGCGCCATCGGAACCCGTATGCGTTATGCGAGGAATTGAGGCGGCTGGCATGGTTGATCGTACGCCTAAAACTCGAATCGGAAAACGTTCGGTTAAATCGGTTTGGGTGTCACCTTGAATGATTCGAACCCAGTTTTTTTTACTCACGTTTGGCTTCCTCCTCTCAGTCGATATTCTCGTGCTTGTTGACGACTTACGCTATTTGCTAACGCTCGTTCATCGATTTTTAATTCTTTGCTAACTAATTTTTGTAGAAGTTCGATCATAACGCTTTGTTGCTGATTAGATTGCATGAGTTGTTCTATCAACTCTTGATTACTTTGAGTGTCTCCTTGCGTGTTTGGCGCTTGTCTAAGCGCGGCTAAAACAGTTTGTATGGTTCGCATCACCGCCGAATTAGAGAAAATAGGAGAGACGAGCTGTTTCCTTGTCCCTTCTGCGAAACGCGGGACGCCTTTTAGCATTTTACTTGTTAAATCGCCACGGAGTACAGACGACCCGCGCGGTAGATTCGGCAAGTACACGTTCCGCCCTTCCGGGATAAAACTGCGTCCGTTCGGCATCGTGATGAGTTCGCGGTAATGCGCGCCCGGTGCATCATTGACCACCACAGGACCGCCTCGGTGGAAGTCGGTACCTCGCGCTTTGAAGGGCGCTAAACCCGGCGTGTTCATGACACTACTAATCGTTAGCTTTTTGCCGTGTGGACGAAAACCAGTCCACGCGTTATCGATTTCGTTAATTTTCCCTTTCACCCCATTTAGTGATGAGGTTTCAAGTAGTAGACTCTTCTTGTACGGGGTGAAATTACGGTTGTAGTCTGAAATTGTCTTTTTACCACTAGACATTTTTTTCAATAAATCTAAGTTATTCCCAAATAGATATTTTAAATTTATGCGTTCGCCGTTGTAATTCAGTATGACGTCTTTACCATTTTTTATTTTATTAACTAAATCGCTATTGTTAGATAGTAACTTTTTAAGTTCTACCTTTTTACCGTTATAGTCAACAATGAATGATTTTCCCTCATTCAGCTTCTTCGTTATGTCCGAGTTGTCAGCCAGTAGATCTTTAATTGCTACGGGGAGCTGATTCCATTGCCCCATCTCCATAAGTGCGGTTTTAAGACCTATCCCTGTTTTAGCGTTTGCAATAAGTGATTTCTGTTGTGGAGTCAACTTATCCCATTGTCCCATGTCTCTAAGGGCTGTTTCGGCACTTAGGGCGCCGGGATAACTAACGACCATTTTCTTTTCGGAATACGTCATACTTTCCCATTTTCCGTTCTGGATAAGCGCGGTTGCGATAGTTGCTTTAGCGTCTGTAGTCAACTTCGCTTCTTTCATGATGAATTTAAGATTTTTCCAGCCTGCCTCGGATTGACTCGCTTCGTTGATGACTTCCGGTAGATTTGTTCTTACCCTTCCTGTTTTTTCATCAAGTACAATGTTAGACCACGCAATATCTGCTTTACTCGCTCCGTCACCTATTAACGTACTAGCATCGCTTACTTTCCCTGCTGACTCTTGAACCTGACGGGTAAACTCCTCGTAGTCCAGCCCCATGTCCTCTAGACCTTTTTTTATGTTAGCTTCGGCGTCTTTAGTGTTTGTCCCTAGATTTTTGTATATCTGTCTTTGAGTTTCAACCCATGCGGACGCGCTTGCGAACGATTCCGTATTACGCTCGCGGTCCATCTGGCGTAAGGCTTCGTTATATTTACTCTTAGTATATCTCCCGGCCTTGTAAGAAGCTTTCAGGTCTTTTTCTTGTTTGTCATATTTCTTTTGAAATTCTAAAGTTGACTTCGCAAAATAGTCGTTTTGTTCGGTTAATGTTTTTTGGCTTAATGACTTCACGTCTCCGTTTAGAGCGTTGAGCAGTTGTTTTTTCTTTTTACCACTAATGTTCAGACTTTCGATTTCCTCTTCTTGCATAGCCTTATAAATGCTATTCACCGTCTTGCTTTCTTCCGAGGTCAAGTTTCTGTGGTTAGAAGCCGCATTTTTATAAATACTTTCAACTTCTTTGACTTGGGCAGCTACGTCAGCCTTTCGTTTTCCAGCCTCTTTTTTCTGGTTGTCATACTCGCCTTTTAGGATGCCTTGAACTGATGCTGAATAATTATTAAATGACTCTGAAAAATCGTTAAAAGACTCATCTGTGTTTGACTTTATTTCCTTCGCCATATTTTTAAAAGCAGTAACAACTTTTGTAGAGTCGTCCGTTGCGCCTTTTGCAAACAAATCTAGCGAAGTTGTAGCTTCGGTTTGGAAGTTTTGGAATTTCGTTAAGGATTTATCAGCTTCCGCACCCACGTCAGTTCCCCAACGCTTCGTGCGTTCGGCGGACTCATAAGCTTTCTCACCCCAGATTTTCCAAGCGGCATAGCCTCCCGCTAAAACAGCACCTACACCGAGAATTCCAACGCCAAGCGGTGATAAAGCTAAACCAAATAGCGAAGCGCCTTCCGTCGCGGCGCCCATTCCGGCTGTCGCCAGCTTTGCTCCAGATGAAACTGCTGTCATGCCTGTTTTGGCGTTTCTAGACTGCAACATGATATTTCCTAAACCTGTTGTGAGTTTGGAACCTACACCAATCAATGCGCCCGCGCCTTTCGTTACTGCGCCTAGCCCCATAGTTACGGGCCCCGCCGCTGCTGCGAGCAGTGTCCATTTCACGATGTTTTTTTGCGTTTGGTCGTCTAATTCGGAAAATTTCTGTATAAGTTCAGTTCCTTCTTCGACCAACGGAGTGATTGCGGGGAGTACTTTGTCCCCAAACTCAATCGCTAAAACATGTAAAGATTCCTTAAATTTTGCGATTTTTCGTGCGGGTGTGTCTCCCATGCTTTTCGCTAATTCTTTTGTATAGCCTGTAGCGTTTTTGGTATCCTCCGTGAGTCCACGGAGCGCGTCTCCTCCTTGGTTAACTAGCACGTTCATGCCTGTTTGAGCTTCTGTACCGAAAGCTAGCGCAATAGCAGAAGCACGTTGTGCACCCGTCCAGCCTTTTGTATTGTTCTTAATTTTGTCGAGAAGTGTCGGCAAGTCTAACGTGCCATCTCGGAATGCTTTTGAAGAAATACCAAGCTTATGAAAGCCTTCTATGTTTTGTTTGGAAGGTTTTAATAAACGGGTTAAAGCCCCGCGGAGTGCGGTACCTGCTTTTTCGCCTTCGATGCCGTTATTTGACATTAAACCGATCGCGGCAGAGGTCTGTTCTAGTGAGATTTCTGCGCTATGCGCGACTGGTCCCACGTATTCCATCGCAAGACCCATGTCCGCAAAACCTGCCGCTGTTTTATTCGCGACAAAGGTTAAGCTGTCTGTAACCCGTTGCGTGTTCTTCAACGTGCCTTGTGTATCTGCTACTTTTAATCCGAATTGCTCAAGAATCGAAGTGGAGTTATTCATCACAACGTTAAAGTCTTCGCCTGAGGCTACAGAGGCATCCATGATGGACGGCATTGCCCCTAGCGTTTGATTATACGTATAACCCTTTTTAATGATTTCTTCCATGCCATCATTTATGGCAGTTGTAGAAATGCCGTACTGTTTCGACCATTTTTTAGAAGCGTCCCCGAGCCCTGATAATTGTTGTTTCAACTCGTTGCCCGAGACTGTTCCGTCGTCTAATAAAGCCGACATCTTCTGTATTTCAGAAGAAAATGTTACCGCGCTTTTCGTTGCGGCGTAAAGTCCAATCCCAAGCGGAACGGAGATGAAGGACATCTTTTTCCCAATATCAAACGTTTGCGAGCCTAGTGTTTTTAGCTTTTGCGAGGTGAGGTCCATGGAGTTCCGGAACCTGTCAAATTGCGGTGGAATGTTCCCGATTTGCTTCGCGTATGCACGCATGCTGTTTTGACTCGATAACATTTCGTTGTCTAGTTCTTGAATGCGCGCTTTTTGATTTAAATAGGCCTGCGAGGCTTTGCCTTGCGCGCCAGCTAACAGTTCAAGTTTCTGTTGCTCCAAGCCTCGGAGCTGTGTCAGCGTGGCTACTTTTTGGCTTAGCCCAGCGTATTGTGCTCTCGCTGCTCCTATCTTATTTCCTGCAAGCGCTTGAGACTCTGCTAATGCCGCCGATAGCCGTCCTTGCGCTTGCATCTTGCCGTTTAGCTCATTAATATTTAGCTTTTCAATGTCCATCGCGCGTCCCGTTGCTTTCAGCTGTTTCTCAAGAACAGCTTGTTTCGCGACAGAGTTATTAATATCACGTGCTAGATTCTGCGCTTTTACGGATGTTTCACCGTGCACCGCAATTTCGTCTTTATAAGCGCGTGTTAAATTCTCCGTATGTTTCTTATTCAGCTGTAAAGACCTGTCTAAGCCCGCGTATTGCGCACCTAATTTGCCTAGGCGGTTGTCTGCGCGGTCGAAAATAGCCATCTGTGCTTTCATTTGCGACTCACTTGCTTTTAAACTTCGCTTAACTGCTGTTAAGGAACTCGTCAATTTAGCCGAGTTTAAATCCATTTCTATTATCATTTTGCCAAGCGGTTTACCTGTTCCGGCCATCTAATTCCCTCCTCCCCGCATCTGCTGAACTAAATCTTCCAAAGGAATCACTTTCTGCTTGGTTTGCTTCTTCGCGAATAAAGAAGATAAGTGATAAAAATCTGCTTCGTCTATATCACGATAACTCCACCCGTTCTCGATTAAGGCTCGGTAAAGACTGTCTATATTTTCTATAGCCTCGTCAAATCCTACTGCTTTCCCTCTTCTTGGCTATCTTCTTCATCTTGACCATATACGACCTCGCGGAGCACTGTACCGATTAGAGGCCATATTTCTTCGTGGCTTAGTCCGTCTAAGACAGTATCTTCTGTCACCTTCGGGTTATCCATAACAGTGACAATAAAACCGATTCCTTTTTCTAAAATAAGAAGGTCATTTGCCTTTTCTTTTGTCATTTCTGCATTTAATTTCAGCCCGTCTCTAACGTATCGTGCTTTAATGTAATCCTGCGTGAAAGTTTCTTTCTTACCTGTTTTCGGGTTTGTCAATTGAATTTTAATCATGTTTTTCTCTCCTTCGATTTAAAAAATAAAAAGCCCCGTTTTCACGAGGCCTCAAGTTATGCTGCTGGCGGGATTGCGTAAGCTTTTAGCTTAGCGACATTTTCCGTTCCGACTGCCATTCCGTAGGAAAGCCCACTGTCGTTTGCTACACAGTTCATAACAAGTTTTTCTGCTTCCGGTTCGGACGCTTCTTTTGTTCTGGTTTTTAGCCCGAATTCATCTTTCATGTACCGCCCACGGAAGAAAGCGAACGCGACAGGCTCGCCTTGAGCATTAACGCTTTCTAGCACTGTCGCGGCATATGGTGGTTCCGTCTGGTCACCCACTGCGGTGAATCCTAGCGTGGTATCTTGCACCCAGCCTAGAACATCGTTTTGCATTTCTAAAGTTAAATCTAAAACAGAAAGTTCAAGCTTGAGTTCTCCAACGCCTTTTTGCGAGATGTAATAACCAACGTCAGACCCCCATGCGGTAGCGGATTCTGGCGACAGCCCTGTAATTTGGGCTTCCGTCGTTGCCCCTTTAGTTGCCCTTCCTTCAACAACATGCGTGTTTACAACAGCCCAGTCCGGACCGAACGTAGCCACGGTGGCTCTTTTAAATCCTACTGTAATCATTTAAATTCCTCCTCGTATAAAGAAAAAGGCAGACCCGAATATCTCCGAGAATCAACAAACCTCGTTGTTTCAGGGAAATACTCATCTAGCCCGCCAGTCTCTTGTGTAATATTTAATCGTTTTAATTCTTTTTTTACTGCCAGCTGAATTTCTTTTACCGTGAGTCGACTCTGTGACTCGGCGTCTATTTGAATACTAACTCTTTCAACCGTAGCCGAGTCGCTCCCAAATATATCCTCAAGCGGAGGTTCAAGCGGTGAAATAATAAGAAAAGGTTTGGATTTATCTGCCGTTTCTGGATACGTATAGTAATAAATTCGATCTTCACAGTGAGATTGAATAGTCGAATTTTGAACAAAACGTTGGTATAAAACGTCCAAAATATCTACCACAGGCCTCGCCTCAATTCTTGCTCCACGGCGCTGTTAAATTCTGACGTAGAGCTCTCAATGGTTTTTTTAATAGCCCCGAACCCGCGCGGCGTGATTCTCTCGCCATTTTTGGTATAGCCGTTTTCGTTTAAATGAATAATACGCCAGCGCCCTCTTGGTCCGTTCCAGCCTAATTTAATTTGCTTCACACCGTAGCTGTTCCGCGGTGCTGTAATCACAATTTCATTTTTAGATGCGCCTGTGTCTGCGAAACTCTCGAAAGCTTTTGCCATTCGCTCTTGCACAACTTGTGCCCCGACTTTTAAAGCCCGGTTGGAAAGTTGATTCATTTTTGCCGGTCCTAACTCCTCCGTCATTTGCGCTAGTACGGCGTTAAGCCCTTTGATTTCTACGCTCATGACACCACCACCGCTATAATTTTTATGAAATTATGTTTTTCTAAATCCACGGAAACCGATTTAATTTCATAGTGTTTATTCTTGTAGCGGAAGTCGTCAAGTTCGATGCGGTGTTTTGTTTTGACGATGTAATCAGCGCTTGGGTCACGGATTAAAAGCGTGATAGCCCCTTGAACCTCAATGCTTTCTAGCTGTTTAGAATCTTTTTCGGAAGACTCATATACATCTGCAAAGCACTGATATAATATAGATTTTGGTGTTTCGTTCGGTTCGGGCCCTGTGCTCCCGTATTCATAGAAAGTCACAGGTACGGTTAGGTTTGACGCACTAACGCGCGGAGGGTTGTACTTAAATGGTTTCATCTGTGGCTTCCTCCTCGCTCTCTATGCGCTCCACTTCGAGCTCTAGCGAAAAATCTAACATCTCGTGGCTGAAATTACGGTCGAAGTACTCCAGCGCGTCATTCAGTACATATCGAGTCCTTTCGAAAACAAGCTCGGCGCCACGTTCTTTTGCGGAGAGGTCGAACTCTCCACATTTGGAGCAGATAGCAAGGTAAGATTTACCTAAAGCTTTTCGAATAGCGTCATCTTCCGAGCTGTGCGATATTCGGTTTCTCGCCTTAAATTCGCTTAGCAGCTCTTCCGTTATTTCAGTGTTCAACGCATTCACCTACTTTTTAGCGCTTGTTTTTGGTTTTGTTGGCTCTTTCACAGGCTCTTCTTTCACAGGCTTCAAGAACCCAGCGCCTAGCGCTCCTATGATTTCTTTAGCGCGAACTTCTGTTAAGTCAATTTCTGAACCCGGTTCGCGTAAACAGTTTTCTTCTTTATCTCTGAATCTTTTTAGTACTTTAAATTTAGCCATATTTCTATTCCTCCTTAGTTTTTAATTATGCCGCGGGTACCGTATCCGTGATATTTAGTGTCCAAACGGCTGATGCTTTAATATCTCTAGCGCGTCCATATGCAAATTGTTTTGCTGTGTATAAATCTAAGTCCTCGAGCGCTAAAGTTTGGTCAAACTGTTTCACGTTAATTCCTCCGCCTAAATACGCATTATATCGCCCTGTTACGAACGTCAGAACTTCTCCTTGCTCTTGCGCCTCCGACTCGACAATGTCCAGATTGTAAGGCAACGCTGTTACATACGTTCCGTTAGCATTCAAGAACGTATATTGCGTTTTCACGTCCCAAGCGTCGTAAGGGTTTACGACAAGAACGACTTTACCCGCTACCGCAAGTGCTCGTGACTCTTTAATTACGTTTCCTTCTGCGTCTTTCTTTTCTTCTGTTTTAGAGTGATATTTAAATACCCTAGTCAATTCTTTTACGGTTGTCGTTGAGTCGGCGAAAGTTAGAGTCCCTTGCGCCGTTTTTTTAGGGTAAGTCGTCACGCCTCCTGCAACTGTCCCATTGTTAATATCACGGTCTAGCCCGATTGGCTTATCTTGCCCGTCCCCTGTCAAGAAAGCTAACTCTAGCGCTACCGCAAATGCCTCTTCAATTTGAAGACGGACAAAGCGTTCAATCCAAGCAGGTCCAAAGTCTTTCAAATCTTTAGGGATAACTACGAAAGCCGTTAGCTTGCTTGAGATACTTTCTTCTTCGTTAAAGGTTGCGTCTAACTGCCCTTTTATGTCGTCAAAAATTTTACCCCACACCGCTACGCCTGTTGTTTCGGACGCTAGAAATTTTAGACGTAAACCTGCATTTTTCAACCCTATTTTAGATAATAGCGGGTGCTCTGTTGTCATATCTTCGAAAATCCGGTCTACTGTCTCCTGTGGTAAAAGGGTCTCGTCTTTCGTTCCCACATTTGTGTTAATTTCGTTATAAAATTTTCGTTGCTCCGCTGTCAGCATCGCGTCCGCGCTTGTAGACGCGGAATAGAGCTCTGCCTCTTGGCGTGCCGCCTCGCGAGCGTCCGCCATAAGCCCTTCCTGTAAGCTGTCTAGCATTTTAGAGTAAGCTTCTCCCTGTGCTTCTTGACTTTCTCCGTTTTGAATGGAGTTGATAAAATCTTGTTTTGATTGGTTAAATTGTTCTTGTTTTTCCTTGTTTAATTTTACAGTCATTAGTATTCCTCCTATTTTTGTATATTAAAAAAGAAACCTCTCAAACCCTGAGTTTTGCGGATTGTTTGGCTCCTCTTCGTCAGATTCCGAGTTGTCAAGTATGAGACTCGCTTTGAGCTCATCGACTGCCTCGGCGACTATTTTTTTCACGTCTTCGGCTTGAATTGTTACGGTTTGTGTTAATGTTTCGTTGTTAGATACGCGTAAATTTCGCATTTTTTCAAGGGCAGATTGAGGTAACATGCCGCCTAGGTCAGCCACTAAGCGTGGAGCCTCTGAGTTTTCTTGGAACATGATTTCATCAGCCAGCCCCATTTCTACAGCTTGCTGGGCGTTTACGTATGTTTCTTCGCCCATCAACGCCAGAAGCTCGTCTAAGCTCTTACCCGTTTTTAATTGATAAGCGTTTGCCACGGATATATTTGCGTTTTTAGCGACGTTTGAGGCGTCTTGCAAATCGCGATGGTCGCCTCCCGCATACAGTTGTACATTATGAATCATCATTTGCGCGGTAGGCGAAATTAAAATTTTATCGCCCGCCATAGCGATAATAGAAGCGGCGCTTGCTGCCATACCGACAACCTTCACAGTTACAGGTCCGTTGTAGTCCTTTAGGGCTGTGTAGATTTCACTCCCCGCAAAAAGGTCACCGCCATTTGAATTGATATGGACCTCCACGCCTTCATTTGCGTTTTTAAGCGCTTCGGTGACGTCTCTGCCGCATGTTGCTGGCATTTCGAGCCAGTCGTATATCCATTTATCTCCGTTTGCTACGATTGGACCTAGCACTTCAATTTTCGTCATTCGTTCTCACCTCCTTCATCGGATTGGTAATTTTTAGTTAAGATATAGCGGTCAAGTTCTGGGTCATCTGCTCTTTCCCAGCCGTACATATCTCGCACCTCGTTTCTATTAAATGCCCCTGACGCAATAAGCTTGTCTGCCGCTTCCGCACTTTCGAGTGGTGATTTTTGATTGATAATTTTCACATGATGCCCTGCTAAATACTCAGAAGGGGTAAAGAGTTTCGCGTTTAACTCGTCCTGAATTTTACGCATAAAATGCCGCTTGCAGTATTGGTCGAACGCTTTCATACTGTTGTCTAAATCCGCCATTTCCCCATGGATTAAAGAAGGCGGAATCCCTAGCATTTTAGCAACATCATCAATCATGGATTTTTTGAGTTTCGTTAGCTCGTCTATCGACTGTGCGTTCGTGGCTCGCGTGGCGCCTAGTTCGATATATTCAAAGTCTTGGGTTTCAGGGACGAGGGCCACCGAGTTATTTTGAAAAGACGCGTACATCTTGTCAAGATAGGCTTGTAAAGCTGCTTGTTTTTTTGGATCAAAAGCCCCTCCGTTTTTCCCAATTTTGACAATCCCGCGTAGTTGATAGTTCCGAAGTTGTGCGCTAATCATGCGCCCAAAAATTTCGCCGTAGTCGTCAAAAAGGCCTTCGATAAACGTTGATATTTTCGAATTCGCATACTCCAAGTAAAAAACTTTACTCATCAGAAAGGACCTTTTAAATTCGTAGTCTTTTACGGTGACGTGTGTGAATATGTCTTCAAACAAGGCGTACTCTTTACGCTCGAAAGAATCCGCGATGAGCAAATTGTCCGTATCCGATAAGACGATCAAACATTCCCCGTCGTGAACTAATTTATAAATTGCTTTTTCCCAAAATGTGCTTGCTGATTCATCTGAGTTTGGTCTTACGTTTAATTTATAATGCCAGTCGTTCTTTAAAATTTTGGTTCCGTCCCGAATCTGAAAATCAGATTGCGCGATAGAACGGGCTAAAAACTGGATGCAGGTGTCCAAGGCAATTCTTTTTAAATATGCCTTTTGGGAAGTGTCAACTAAGTATTCATAGTCATACATCCATTCCAGCTCTTGGTTTCGCTTAAAAATGCTATCAAATATTCCCAAATATTTTCACCTCCTAAAATTTAAGTCCGTTTAAGAACTCAAGCGCTTCCCCGTAATCCACGTTTTCAATTTCATCTGCTCTCCATAGAGCGTGTACAAAAGCTTGGAATCCGTCCGTTTTACGTCTATGCTCGTCTTTTTTTAAATACTCTTTGTTGCCGTCCGGTTTTATTTTGACCGCTACGTTATTGGTGTACCATCTCATCAAAGGGTTATCGTCAAAAACGACGTGGTGATTCGCGAAAGCACTTTCGATGCGAGGTGCTAGCAGGCTATGAGCAGCTCGGGGGTTCTTTATAATCTCAAGTTCGAAACCTTCCTCCTCAAATAACGGGCGCATTAAATCCATGCGGAAGTTATCCCCAATCACTTTTTGAATGCCGTACTCTTTTCTCATTTCGACAAACCATTTGACGACATGCCTTGGGTCAATGCTGGGTTCGTCTACGACCGTTAATAATCCTTGTTTCTCCCACTCTTTTATTGGGGGTTTAAGGTTTGCGATGTCCAAATATGCTTTTCTTGCAAAAGAGTGCGTTTTCCAAATATAATCTTCGCCTACCCGAAAAAGCAACCCTACCGCCGCGAAATCTTTAATGGATGCATAGTCGAATCCTCCGACGCACGACTTGTGTTTTAGATATGGCATTTTTCTATTCGTCGCTAGTATTTCTTCCCACGGCGCTACGACTTTTTCCAAATCTACCTCTGGTAAATTCATTCGCTTCGTCATAAACGCCGAGCGTCCGGATGGATTATTCTTTAAAGCGTCAAATTGCTTTTTGACCTTATTAAATAAACGTTTAGAACGAGGGCTTAGCGGTTTTTCAAAAGCTGGGTTAGCCTTCTCCCAATTTTTTACGTCATTCACTTCTTCGGCGCTATCCAACTTACAGATGAA
Source organism: Listeria tempestatis (assembly GCF_963575625.1). Classification (NCBI taxonomy): domain Bacteria; kingdom Bacillati; phylum Bacillota; class Bacilli; order Caryophanales; family Listeriaceae; genus Listeria; species Listeria tempestatis. Next base: position 154,030 of record NZ_CAUYTK010000001.1, on the reverse strand, counting down.
AGGGAAGATGTGATCGTCTAGATTTTCTCCGCTTAGTACTGCCTTGCATCGTTCTTCTAATTTGTCGTAAAACCCACCCCGTACAAAACCGTTTGTTCCTATGAAAAATTCTCGGGGGTTAGGCACTTTCCCCAGCCCCCCTGAGAAAACGTCAATTACTTGTCTGTCTTCGTACTCATGTATTTCATCATAAATGACACAGCCCTCGCGCCCCCCGTCTTTGGTTTTAGCATTTGAGGTCTGGAATTTAAATACACTATTAGTAACTTTTCCAACAATTTTTGCTTTCCAAGCTTCAAAATTGCCTTCGAGTTTTACGTTTCCGTCTATAACGTTAAAAACCTCATTAAAGCTAACTTTCGCTTGCTCTTCCGAGTTCGCTACAATAGAGACGTCATAATTCTTTATCCCGTGTAAGGGGCTTATAAAGAAATTTGACAACGTACTTATGAAACCGTTCTTTCCCCCGCCTCGGCCTAGCGTAATGTGAAATTCTTCGTAAAAAAGTTCACCATCTTTTTTGTAGTATAAGAAGATAAAAGGTGCGATGAATTTTTCCCAACTGTCCAGAGGGAAATACCACTTTTCGCTAAAGCTAATGTAATTGTTTATCTTCTGTTCATCGAAATAAATATCGTCCCGAGTCAGAACGTAGGTTTTTATATAATTGATTAGCTCAATACGTTCTTTATTTAATAAGATCCTGCCTTCTTCGTACAGCCTAATATAGTTTTCCACATATGAATTTGAAATCATAGGAGGTCACTACCGTCGTTAGGCGAATCCACATTTTTAAAGTCAAACGATTTCTCAATCGAAAGAAGGGAGGTGTTAATCCTGTTCTTTTCTTGAATAGCTGGGTTGGTTTTAGCGAATTCCTGTGGCCCGTTCTTTGTGATAATAACGGCCCCTAATTCTTCTATGCTTTTGTCTAGCTCATAATAAATACGAATCAAATTGACGTACCGTTTTACTTTTTCTAATTCTTGTTGACTTGTTGTGTCGATTTTCGACAACAGTTCTTTTTCCAATTTTTTCAAGTTGTACCTCATTCTTGCTCCTCCCCCCTTCATGAGAATTTTAAATATTTCTGCGCAAAAGACCCCACACCGTTCCCAGAGCCAAATTATTTTGCTGAACTTTTGGCCCGGGGGCGTACTACCATTTTTCATCGTTCCATTTATTTTCTTTTTTTACGAATCGATTATGTTTTTTGTTATGACACGTTACGCATTTTGTTTCTAAGTTAGACGGCTCTAATGCTAGCTCTGGGTAGTCTTCTAGTTCCAGCAGATGGTCAACGTCTAATCGTTCACCAGTTGTAACCTTCCCGTTCCTTTTACACTCTTGACACTCGAAGTTATCTCGTTTTAAAATAACTTCTCTCGTCCGCCGCCATTCTTTCGATTTATAAAAAGACAATCGTTCTTCTTGAGATAGTTTAGTCATGACTTGTCATCGTCTTGCGCACCAACGCACGCGTTGAAGGTTGGCGTTAAATCGCATATGGTTTCAGTTAGTTTCCTGAGTACTTCTATTAGTTCTTTAGCCTCCATGGTGCCCCTCCTTAATCCGATATGGCGTGGACTCGTTTGTCTTGCGCACCAATGAATACCTTTGTATTTTCGTCAAAAACTCCGTTGTTTAAAAATACGGACATCTCTTTTTTCCTCGGGTAGATCAATTCATCGAATGTAACTGTTTTTACTTTAAATTGATAATCAACTAAATAAAACGAAAAGCCCACCGGCACCGACTTGCTAAGTACTCCCTTTCCTTTTAGGTTATCTATAAGGTTTGGATAGTGAGAATGGATGTATTTATCATTCGCTATATGTTCCGCGAAACCCCAATCGAATTGAACTCCTCTTCTACTATTCTCATAAATAACCCCAGCTTGCTCCTCACGATAAATAAAAAGCGGATAGGATACCGCGCTTCTAAACAGAATAAAAGGGGTTTTCTCGTTGATGTAGAACTGTTCTATTTTAGTTGACAGGCTAAAAGGAGGATTATCAATTACAGCCGCATCATCATAGCTGTTTACCTGTTGCCACATTTCAGTGTCGCCGTTAAAAGCGATAACATTGCCGTGATACTGTTCGGGCGCTTCATGCAGTGGTGTGCCCGCTTTGGTAAATGGCATAATAATTGTTTTATGTTTTAAAATGCCGCTCGGCGCGACTACTTTTTGGAAAAAACTTTTCTGCTGCCTCTTGTGTTGTATAATACTCATCGTCTCTGTACTTTTTAGAAAGCAACTGTCTCATCTCCTAACTCATGATAAAAAGCCCCGCGCTAGCACAGGACTTTCTTAATTTATATTGCCCTTCCGTGGGACACTTCTTCGAGAGGTGTTGGAGGTTCTATTTGTATACAGCCAGCCATGAGTAGTATTTTGGAGTGGCTGGCTGTTATTACATTTATCTTACACTATCATATTAACATGGAAATATTGGACTTTTGCGACAGCTTTGCGACAACTTTACCAATCATCAAGCGCCGCCTTGATTCCAAACAAAAGCACGGAAAGCTCTGCTATAGCTCGTTTTGCATCTCTTTCGACCGTCCGAATGTCCACGTGCTCCTCTTTCGATAATTTATTTTTTGTTAGAGGAAATTCTGATAAATACAGTTTATCTATTGCACGGAAGCGTCGTTTACTTGACTCTTGTCCCGCCGAACTAATTTTTCTATATGCTTCTATGACACCCTCAAAATATCTTAGTAGTTTTAAGCTTTTCGCTTTATGCTCGATGAGGCTTTCTAATGTTAAAGCTTTTACATCAAATATAGTTGTAGTTTCTTCTAAGTCTTCGACTTCGGCGGGAATTCCCTCGCAATGTGCTTTTAAAAATCTATACTTCTCAAGTAGCAGCTTAGTGTTTCGTAAACGCCAATCACGCTCCTCTTTCTCCGTGCGTTTACCTCGATTCGCAACAGCATCCGCTATACGATTAATATCCTGGTTACTTAATCCCAATTCATTCACCTCTCGCCTCGTCATTATATCGCATCACTTTGTCTATTTGTGATTCGTATTCTTTAGCGCTACCTTTTGTTTTTACTACTCTTTCCATTCTCTCTGGCTTTGTCTTGAGAGGTTGATTGCTCGCCCATATTTTTGGAGAGTCAAAATAAACAATAATTAAATGCATCTTACTTTCAGTACTATCATCTGCCGTCACCCATTTATATTCCACGGACTCAACATTTTCTATTAGCTCGCCGTCTACCCAAATAGCAAGTGCCCTCGAGTTAGAATCTTGTGCGATTACTACGCTACATTTACCCATATCAATTCGCATTTCGTTCCATTTTATCTCCGCTTTTAAAGGCGGCGCTACGTATGTTTTGCTAAATAGTCCCATTTTGTACCTCCTCCAATCTCGCTTTGACGGCTTCCAGCAAAGCGTCTTGCCCTTTCTCTTTGCCTTGTAAAACTTTTAAAACACGTTCGTCGATAGTGCCCTTCGTGATTAGATGATGCACGATCACATTATGCTGCTGCCCTTGTCGCATCAGTCTTGCGTTCGCCTGCTGATAGTACTCTAAGCTCCACGTGAGGGAGAACCACACAATTGTGTGCCCGCCGTTCTGTAAGTTTAAGCCGTGCCCCGCGCTTTGCGGGTGCGCTAACAGCAGTGGAATGTGACCGTCGTTCCAATCGTCCATGTCCTTAGCGTTTTGAAGTTCTCGGGCAAACGGGAAAGTTTTTTTAATCCGTTCTAAGTCGTGCTTAAAATTGTAAAATAGTAAAATTGGCTCGCCTTGCGCCTCTTCCACAATCTCTTTTAAGGCTTCTATTTTCTGCGAATGGATCGCAAGAATATTTTTATTCTCGTCGTAAATTGCGCCAGAGGCGAATTGTAAAAGTTTATTGGCGAGTACGGCGGCATTCGATGCGATGACGTCCGTTTCAAGCGATAAAATATACTCTCGTTCTAATCTAGTGTAGTCCGTACGCTCCTTTGCGGTTAGCTCTACCTCGATGGTATTATCCAAGCGTTCTGGTAGCTGTAAATAATCCTTCGATTTCATGCTGATGCAAATGTCACTAATCAAGCCATAAATTTTTTCCTCGGCTCCCGGTAACAAGCTCCAGTTATATACCACGTGCCCATCTCGCTGGCCCGGTTGAAAATACTTCGCGCGGTAGTGCGTAACGCGAGGCTCTAATCGTTCGCCGCGGTCTAGTAAATAGAGTTGGCTCCACAAGTTAATTAAATTGTTTGGCGCCGGGGTGCCAGTTAAGCCTATCACCCGTTTCATTAGAGGTCGGACCTTTCGTAAGGCTTTAAATCGTTTAGAAGCCGGGTCTTTAAAACTCGAAAGCTCATCAATTACAACGGTCTGAAATGGCCATTGCTTGCCGTAATATTCCACAAGCCAGACCACATTCTCTCGGTTAATCAGATAAATGTCCGCCTGTTTTTCTAAAGCCTCGATGCGCCTTTTAGTCGAACCTAATACTTTTTCAAAAGTTAAATGCTGTAAGTGGTCCCATTTCTGAATCTCATCGGACCACGTTTTTTCAGCTACGCGTAAAGGGGCAATGATTAGCACTTTATTTAGCTCGATGTAATCGTATTTCAGCTCGGTCAAAGCGGTTAAGGTGGTTAAAGTCTTACCGAGTCCCATATCTAACAGTAAACCGCAAAAAGGCTTTTCAATAATCCAATTCTTGCTATATGTTTGATAATCATGTAGCGCCGCTTTCATTTTCTAAAATCACCTTTCATAAACGCGTCAATAGCTTCTTTCGAATCTAGCACGAAGGCTTTTTGATTCAATTGTTGAAGTTGTTTTATCCGGACGTTTTGAAGTGGCCTTGTTCGGCCTCCCGGCGCCTTCAATTCGATGAAGAAAACACGTCTCGGTGTTATCACTAATCTGTCAGGCACGCCTTTTGTTCCGGGTGATGTCAATTTCCAGCAAAGCCCGCCTTGATTTTCGACTTGTTTTTTTAGATAAAGTTCTATCTCTTTTTCCTGCATTTTTTTTCACCTCATTTTTTAGGTGTACCCAGTGTACCCAGAAAAAACCGCTCAAACTATATACACACGTATAGGCGGGCATAGGCGGGTATGTACCTGCCTAATACTACCTATATGCTATTCTCATAAAGTAGGCTATTTTGCTGGGTACACTGGGTACGGCAAGGTTTGAAAGGTTGGGGCCCTAGACGTTTACCCGTACCCAGAGGCGTACCCAGTGCCGTACCCACGGGTACACCTAGCCGTACCCAGAAATTTAGGGGTGTACCCAGAAAAAAGGGTTCTGGGTACGGTACTGGGTACACTAATCTACTCTAAAATACGCACGTTGAGCTCCGTATCCAGTCCCAAATCTTAGTTTGTCTGAATGCTTTTCCCAACCCTCTAAATTCTCTAAAATCGACCTAATTTCCTTTGCTTTTATGGGCAGTAAATTTTTAGGGTCGCCGTCCAAAAGCTCGCACCAAATTTCCATTGTGCACACTTTTGACCTTTCTTGAGTCCCTTCTTCGCTTATGTCATCGTCCTGCCCTTTGATGAACATTCGCCTTTCTGAAATACTCCGTTTATACCAGTCATCGGGTATTAGGATGTCAAGATACCTTTCTATCATGCCCTCTAATGCATTTTCTACAGTGTGAAGGGCTTGTTGTTCTTTAGCGGAAGCTTCTTCGGCATCAGTTAAATAGAGTTTCTCGCCTTTTTCAAAAAAGACTTTTGCCTCCACCCAAATCTGCCCGCGCACGGCTTCGTTGATGTCCCACACTCGGTATTGACGTTTTTGCTTACCCACGGCCACGGGCCAAAATCGGCGGTTTCCCGTACGATCATGTAGAAATTCATAGTCATTGCTCGTGCCCCAAAAAATACACTGTCTAGGGAAATAGCTTTTATGGCGTCCATATGCGACTCTAAACGCATCTTCGCGTTTTGATATGAAATGCTTAGTAGCCTCAATATCCGCTTTTTTCGTTGCTTTTAACTCGCCTAGTTCTAGTATCCATACGCCCTGTAAGGCTTCATAAGCATCTTTTCCGCCGATGTTGTCTAGCGTGTCACTGAACCACTGCCCGGCCAAAATGTCTGCGAGAGAGCTTTTCCCGATGCCTTGTGCGCCTGTTAACGTCAGCATGTTATCGAACTTAATACCCGGCACATACACACGTGCCACTGCCGCACTTAAGGTCTTACGTGTCACCATGCGTGTATAAGCCGTATCTTCTGCGCCTAAATAATCAATAAGAAGCGTCTCTAGTCGCTCGACACCGTCCCATTCTAGTTCGTCTAGATACGCTCGCACTGGGTGGAACTGATGCCGCTCTACCTCTTGCATAAACGCGTCTTCAATTTTTCCGCGGTGACTAATGCCGTAGACCTTTTCGATGTAGACCCGAAGTCCCGCCTCATCGCTATCCTTCCAGAATTTCTGTTCGCCGATGGCGCGCCACGGAAGGTTCTCACGCAAAACGAGGCGCTGGGCGAACGTGTCAAATGCTACTTTTTTAGATAAGTTCACGTCATTTTTAAAGATTGTTTCAAGATTCATCGCGCTACTTTCAATCTGCCCGTTGTCATCTAGTGTGAGAGTATTAAGCCAATCTTCATTGCTGACTTTCACGTCGATGCCCTCAAAATCTTCCACGGCTTCTTGCATGCGCTCTTTGACAAGTAAGCCTTTCGCTTTTTCATCGTGAAGCACTAACTCACGCATTGCCTTAAAACTAGGGAGTCGATTTACTGGCGTGCCGTCTTTCGCGTCCTCGTCTAGGTCTCCGAATTTGTGAATCCGGACGAGGTCGAAGGCATTACTCAATTTATCGCCTACCGGGTCTGTCCCGTGATGGCTGTAGGCGAATTTATCATCATAGAGCACTAAGCCGCCACTTGTACTCCCGTCGATATACGTAAAACGGTCGTCTTTATCCGTAGCGCTGTATATACCGTCTAAAAAGGTTTCTATCGCACTTCGAATGTCATACGTCCGGCAAAAGGCTCCTATAACTCCCTTTTTTGTAAGCGGGTCACCTTGTTTTTTCGCTTGTCGCTCGCGAACGCCGCGGCTTCTTGAGCTCTCTGGCCACGAAGTCGAGTCCGTCCAATCGAGATATTCGTTTAAAATCTCATCAGGATTTAAGAAGTCCCCGTCTTGGTATTCGAATACATACCCGCCGTCACTGGAGACAGACGGCCAAAACATGAGCCTTTCGGGCTGATAGGTTGTATCATCGAAGTTATCCATGCCAAACTTCTCCGCGACTTTCCGCGCTACAGGCTGGTACTCTTCTGCGGTTACAGCTCGACTAAGAGGAATGATTAAACGAAGACGAGGTTTTTCGGGCGTATGGCTGTGCGTGCTGTACATGGTCGCCGCAAAACCGAATACAAGTTGAACGTTCAACCAGATGTCAGATTCGACGCTATCCGCGTCTAAGGTAATGAGACTCCGGTTCGCCACCGCGTCTGCTTTTCGCCGTCCCTGTTTGAGATACCCACCGACAAAGCCACCTACATCTTTAATTTGATCACGTTCTGACTTTGACAGTTTTGTGTATTCTGCAACAGTTTCTTGTGTGCGCGTAGGGCGCGCCAGACGACTCAAAAACGCGCCCCAGTCCGTACTTTTATTTTTCCACTTCTTTGTTAGTTTATTGGCCCCTGTTGCGATGTTTAAAGAACTGTTGTGCGCTACTTGAATAGCCTCCTTTTCCTCTTGCATCAACATCACCTCCTTTTGTTCTTGATCTATTAAACTCATGACGTCCTCTCCTTATTTAAATACGGTTCTTGTTTGATTGAAATAGCGATGTCGTAGAACCATCACGTTCGTTTTATCTTTACTCACTAGCCAATTTTCCGGGTCTAGTTTTGCCTTTTTAATCCGGTTTCGTTGTGCCACTGTGGGCTTTTTGCCGTGTTTCATTCGTTTTCCTCCTCCTTTTCACCTTTTAAAATTTTATACAGCAACGTATTTTGTTCTATGAGCAGTTTATGCGCTTCCCAGTTTTCTTTGTTTGCTTCTTTAAGAACTTGAATGTACTTTTCTCGCACTTCTATCTTTTTTACATCGACTTTATTAGCATCGTCAAACAACTTCCAAACGATGACCATTGCTATTAGAAAGATGATTGCCGCAATAAGTGCCACCATTTATCCCGCCTCCAACAAGTCAGGATTTTCCCATTTGTTGCCGATGACTTCAATATCGTCTGTCACTTCCCATAAGTCATATGCAATATTTTCACATTCAGCAATGAACTTCCCTTCGTGAAATATAATTTCATTATATTCGCCACGGAATTCGTCCCAGCCAATATCCCCTTCAAAAATTTTCTTTCCATTTTTGTCGCGCAATCCTGTGTATTGGCTGATTTCTACACATAAACTTGACGAACGCGCTTTACACGACGTACCCTTAATTTCGAAATCAAAATGCCAAAATGGTTTTCCGTCTATAAATTCTACATCTGTCACTTGTCCTAATACTTCCCAAGTGTAATCCCAAACCCTAAACTCAATCTCTCTCATTTTCTAAATCCTCCATTTCACAGCCCTCAATTACTTCTATTAATCGATGCGCAATACATGTTGAATTGCAACCGTCCCAATCAACAAAAACTCCATGAACGCTCGTATCTGTTATAGTGCCAAGAATTCCAGTTTGAATCATACGCACTCTATCGCCTATTTTCATCACATTTACTCCATGCAATTCCTCCATTACGTAACTCGTGGTCATCGTACCTATTTCCTTGCCTATCAGCTCTTTGAGTACGTCCTCAATATCGTCCACTAATACTTTTTCAATGCGCATATTCTTTAGAGGTAATTCGCGAACAGTGTTGGGAAAAGGGATATCTAACTCATCATCCTTTGCCATTTGAAAAATATTGTGTGCTCGTTCTTCGCTTGCACATACAATATAGAGCCACTCTTTCGCGGACTGTTCAATTAACCATGTTGTTTTTCCGCATGCTCGCTTACCGCCTATTATTTTCATTGTCTATAACCTCCACGCGAGTATCAATCATGATATATTCCGCTCCGCAATCACATTTAACAGTAATTGAGCCGTCTAATTTGTTTGGAGACTTCCCAATAACGACACCTTCCCAATCATCTTCTAAAACACGCACTCGATCACCTATTTTCATTCCGCGTCCTCCTCGTAAATATCTAGAACACCATCTTTTTTGGGCAAGATAATACCTGCTGAAAGAACCTCAACATTTGTTCCTCTTTCGCCGTTTTCATCGTCTTTCACTATAATAGTGATCATTTGATCATCGGAATATGGTTGGACAATAACAAGATTGTCTTCTTTTATATTTACGCCTTCTATGTTCTCATACTGGTCTAAACCTGTTTGTAAAGTTTTAGAAATTTCTTTCATCGTTTCAAATTTTTCCATTCACTCGTCCTCCTCTACTGGCACCGCAAATTTCCAGTACCATTCATCAATCGCTTTTATTTCTGATTTGGTGAATTTGTATTTATAGCCTGCGTCAAACTTGTATTCGCTTAGAAGTAACAATTTACCGTTATCAGTCTGCTGATGCAAAATAGAACTTATCACAGCGGGTAATTTCACATAATAAAGTTGTTCTACCTCGACCTCGTAGCCGTTTAAGATAGCATCAATTGCTACTTTTTTATTCTCCTCAATCCAATTTCTGAAATCTGGAGCAACAACATAGTTAAAATAATCAAGTACTAGTATGAATATCTTATCCGTTGTATCCCCTTTGGTCTTCTTGTACCAATCATCAAAACACTGCGGCACTGTCGGTTTTTCAAGTGACTCGACAAGTTCACAACTGTTAGGGTGGTAGAAAAACGGAGCGTCATTAATCCCAAAATTACCGCTATCGTATACAACATGTGGCGGGTCAAACACGACTAAATCAAACGTTTCATTTCCAAACGGCATATCTCGAAAGTCCCCAAGCACATCGGGTTTAATTTCTAGTTTTCTTCCGTCACATAAATTTGTTTCTAATTCTCGAATATCCATAAACGTCACATCTGGATTTTGTTTATCAAACCAGAACATCTTAGAGCCGCAACATGCGTCTAGTATTTTCATTCGGTTTCCTCCTTTTTTAAAAATAACGACCGCGCTCGGGAAAAGTGCAGAATTTAACACTTCTCCTTTTAACTCAAATTTCACACGACCTTTTAAAAATCGAATTTCCGCATAAGGAAACACGTATTTGTGCCATGCTTTTGTATCCGTTCGAGCGGGAATAAGCATCACAACTTGATTGTTATAGTCCTGTCTGCTCTCAAAATAAGCTTTTTCAATGAATTTTGAGAGCTGTTTTCCGTATGGCGGGTTACAGAATACCGAACCGCGCCATTTTTGATTTAAAGCATTATTTTCTTCTGAAAACCACACATCGCACTTATGATTGTTCGCATCAGCAGCGGCATCTAACGTAAATTGAAACTCACTATTTAAAACGTCAAACAGCGCTTGAGGCGTTTCCCAAATGTGATTTTTACTACTAAAATGTAACTTAGTTTTCATTCACTCACCGCCTCCAAGTTTTTTATACGCATATACACCGCGTCGCGGTCGTTCGATTTTGCAATTATCAAGTAGTTTTTGAAGTTCAGACGTACAATCTCGTTCTAGCTCCTCTTCGATTTGGGCTTTTTTCGTCGGCCCGTTTGATCGTAGATATAAAGTAATATCATTCATTTATATCAGTCCTTTTTATAATAGTTCGTTTCGTAGCCGTCCGCGCTAAGCGGCAAGCCTTCTGCCCACGCAACGGGCTCCGCCATAATCGCGTTCACTTCCTCAATGTCACGCCCGCCTTCTTCTACTTCCAGCACGACCTCATCATGTACATGAAACACGATGTCATATCCTTCTTCGTCTAGCCGCTTCATCTTCTCAGCTAACAAATCCCTAGCGACGGCTTGCGTGATGTTCTCGACGAGTTTCCCGCCGTACGTGGATAGTTTGCCGGGCATAACGCGCCCTTCATCTTTTCCGTAGTAGTGAATCGCCGTCCGTCCGAATTTATTTTCTTCTAAAGATGGCTTCGCGTAAGAGAGATATCGCCCAGAAGGCAACATAATGAAAAGGAAATTCGATTTACCAACCATCCGGATGCCGTGTTTGACTTTTACCGTACATTGGTTTTCTAAAGCTTCGATGGCTGCACTTTCCACGTCGTACCAAAATCTTACAATGTTCGGACTCGCTTTCCGCCAAGCGTCTACGATGCTTTTATAGTTCGCGTCAATGCGCCTTTCTCGTTCCGCTTCATCTGTCACGCCTGATAAATCCGGGCGGATTTTCCCCGCACGATCCATCGCTTTCATCGCCCCAACGGAGCCCTGAAAACCAGCCGCGAGTTCTGCCACTTTGCCGCGTTGCCGTAGCTCCGCGCCTTCTGCGGTGGATTTATCAATTTTTTCAATCGGGACGTGAAACATGCTTGAAGCAGACGCCTCATAAATTTTTCCGTGTGTTTGAAACACGTCCAACCGCCACGTTTCATCAGCGAGCCAAGCAAGGACCCGCGCCTCAATCGCGCTAAAGTCACTCACCAAAAAAGTAAAGCCAGGTTTCGCAACGAGCGCCGTGCGAATCAACTGTTTCAAGATGTCTTCTAAACTCTCGTACAGCAGTTCGATACTCTCCACATCTTTCGCTTTAGCGAGTTCGCGCGCAATGTCGAGCGTCTCTAAATGATTCTGCGGGAGATTCTGCGTCTGAATTAAACGCCCAGCCCACCTCCCCGTCCGGTTCGCGCCGTAGAATTGTGACACGCCCCGGATTCTTCCGTCCGGGCAAACTGCTTTTTTCATCGCGTAATATTTTTTAGTGCTACTGTTGCTTAAGCTCTTGCGAATCGTTAATACTTCTTTGGCTTCGCTAGAAACAGAATCGTCAGCAAGTAAGGCGTCAACGGATTCTTTATTTAAACTTTTAGAGAAGACGCCTCGAGCTTGTAGCCATTCTTGCATTTGCTTTAAGCTGTTTGGGTTATCTAAACCCGTCAAAAGTCTAAGCTTAGCTGTTGCAGCCTCGCTCGCACTCTCTATCATTTCCGTTGCCGCTTGGACTAGTACGCTATCAATCTGAACGCCTCTGTCATTAATTCGCTGATCAAGTGCATATAGGGCCCATTCCCTGTACGGATAACGGTCTACGACATCAGCGATGGCCATCTCGGTAACTACGTCCTGCACACAGTAAGCTTTGAACTTCGCCCACTTCTCTTCATCATGTTCGGGCAAATTTCGAGTCCGGCTACCGTTAGCTTTGGTCGGTCTACAAGGTTTGGAAAAGTAATTGATTAACGCGGTCCCCGAGGTGTCCTTCTGCTCCCGTATGTTTAAAAACTTCGCGCACTGTCCGAGTGAAGCCGGCAGTCCTAATATGGAAGCCTTCACCATCGTACAACGCCATTGCGCGGGGTCTAGCCAAAAGTTTTTCAGATAATAACTTAAACAAACACGTTCAAACTGCGCATTATAAGCGATTTTTAACACGTCCGGGTCGGTTAAGGCTTGTTCAATATCAGTCGGTAACGCTTCTTTCGTTAAATCTACAATTTGGACAGCTCCGCCATCAATTGAATATGCAAAAAGTAAAATGTCAAAATTCGGCGAGGACGCATATTTATAGACCCCGTCTTTAATATTGAAGTCGGAAAAGGTCTCAATGTCGATGTTCAAAGTCTTCATCGCACACATCCCCGGTGTACATATTCATGTCGCCTAGCTCTCGGAAAAATGAGTAAACACGTCTTCGCTTGATTGGAATAAATCAAATGTTTGCTAAACATCCGTGCTCTTGTTTCACTCTCACATTTATTTACGAGCACAAAGGCACCACCTAGACTGGCGTATACATCTACTTTCATAAAAGTTCACTCCTTTTAGAGAAGAGGGCCGAAGCCCTCCGTTTTTACATCAAATCGGTGAAGTCTTCTTCCTCTGCCTCGAATTCCTCAAAGTCGGATTCAGCGCTTGCACGTCCGCCGAGATAATCCCCATAGCCGAGTACCATGACGTTATTCAGTCCTGCGGTAATGCCTTTATTACCTGCTGTGTTGTAGGCGTAGAAATTAAGTGAGACATTCGCAAACACGCCGCTGTATACTTCGTCTGGATCTGTTGTTTTCTCTTTCGCTTTATTCAAGATGCCGGGTTTCTGTTTGCTCGATACGTTCATGAAATAGTGGTCTTTAAAGTCTGGGTTTTCGTCCGTATCAAGCTCCTCATCCGCATCACGTAGGGTCTTTCTCAAGTTTGTCGGCTTTTTACCGCCGAATTTGGAAGCGAGGCCTTGATTTAGGGCGGCCTCTTGCGCGGCTTTAATCGCTTTTAGGGATGCCTTATCCTCTTTCGGGATTAAAATCATGGTCGAATATTTCGGCTCTTGGCCTTCAAACGCTTTCGGTTCTAATAAACTCACATAACTCAGTCTTACCTTTTTTAAAATTGCTTTCGTTTCGTTTGATTTTGCCATTTTGACATCGTCTCCTTTTTAATTAAAGTTCTTTAAAATCTTCTTGCGCACTCTGCGCTTTATTCATCGCGGGGCGTTTATCTGACTCTTTCACGAGCGCGGGTTTGCCCGGCGGCTTAGCGATTAAATCCGCTAAGACTTCGCTAAACGCTTCTTTTCCTATTGCTTTTTCTAACGCAGTTAAGTTAAGTAGTTCTTGCGGCTTAAAAATACCCTCGAAGCCAGCTTCTTGAAGAAGTGAGGCGGCTCTTTCTTTATCGGTAATCATGCGATTACTTCTCCCTTCTACGAGTTTTAAGCCGGGGAACGTTTCGTCGTGGTCACGGGCTTGCGTAAGGGCATAAGACTCGACCTGCTCAATCCATTTTTTAATTTCCGGGGCTTGAAGTAAAATCTCCGCCATTTCTTCCTTGCTTAGTTTCTCGGCCGGTTCCTCAAAATCTAGCCGTGCCGCTTCTAGATTGGCATCAGCTCGAGCTCGACAGACGGCTTTGGCCACACACCAGCGGCACGCCGCCTCACTTGGAACGAGTGGACCTTCTCCACTTAATGCTAGTTCAGCACGAGGTCGGACAAAATTGTCCGCCCATTCGAGAAGTTCCGCTAAAGGCATTTCATCGGTGGACGATTCGTTCAGCCGTGGTTGAATGATGGTCATTTTGACTGTTTCAAAATCATACATGAGGCTATACAGCTCGTAAGCACCTAGCGCATACAAACGCATTTGCGGATTGCTGGTAGCGAAAACAGGCACCCCTTTGCCGTATTTAAGGTCGACAATATGAAGCGTTCCATCTGCGATAATCACCACATCTGACGTCCCGAAGCCTTCAGGCACCCATCGGCTAAAGTCGACGCGCTGTTCTAAGTCAATAAAGGCATCGGGGTAACTGTTGAATAGCTCGATGACCTCATTCACGTAGTCACCCGTGTAGTCGTCCATCTCTTTCGAATAGTACTCATTGTCGGCTTTAAATTTATTTAAACGACGTGTGAACGTTCGCCTATTAATTTTTTCTGTGTGAAGCATCAACTTAAGCTCAGACAACGTATGTGCCGCTGTGCCCTCCTCGGCGTACACCGAAGTTTCTCCTCGCTCCGCATACTCAGCTAACTCTTCTTCCATTCGTACACTGCCGGGACATGATAACCATCTTGCCGCCCCTGACGCAGATAGCTTAGCGTGTGTGTCAGGCATCTATAACGCCTCCAGTTTAGCCATGAAGGACGCATAATGCTCCGCGTCTAGGGATTTTATGTTTGGAACGCCGTAGTCTTCTTTAAGCATTTTGGAAATCTTCGACGCTTTTTTCTTTGCGTCCGGGTCAGTGTTAGCCTTGCTAATGATAGGGGCCACTTTACGCTGTACATCACCGAGTGTGATGGTCGGCGTATCCTCATCGCGCGGCTCGATGGCATCTATCAGTTTGAAACGCTCTAACACAGCCGGAAGCTCTTTTTCTTCCATATCGACGAGGCGTTTCTTGAAGTGGTTCTTAAGTGTATCCGCCACGTCTCTTGACTTGCCGTCCTTTTCAAGCTTATCGCGGAGTGCTTCTACTTCCGGACGAATGCTCGCCTTAGGCTCCTCTTTATTCGCTTTCTTCGTTTCTTGCGGCGGCTGGGCTACAGAGTCGCGTGCCTCTTTCCAATCTTCCGGATTATAAAATTTCATCTCTTCCCCTAAAAAGTCGGTCATCTCTTGCTTAATTTCATCCAACGTTCCTTCAAAATAAATTTTCATTTCAATTCCTCCTCTAGCGCATCGAGTGTATCAAGCATCGCTTGTAGCTTTGGAGAGTTTTTCGCAAGCTCTTTCAGTTTAAACTGCTCTACTGTACGTTTTGCCTCCTCGTCAATTTCCGCTTTTAAACTCTTTATTTTCTGATGTTTTTCGTTGAGTGCCTCGAACCCAGAAAGGTCCACACTAGCCATAGCGAATTTTTCAGCTTTTACACAATCAGACCCTTCTGTATACTCCACAAACCGAGCCAGAGCAAGACCATACCGGGTTTGTACAACAAGTAAATCTCCCTCTTGTAAGTCCTCCATGTAGGTTAAAAAACTATAATGTTTCGATTCGTTAAAGCTTGTAAGGTTCTCGACGAATCGAACTTTGATTCGATTAATTTTCATTTCGTTTCCTCCTCCTCCTTCTTCTTAAGTTGGCCTCGTGGCACCCAAAACGAGGTACCTTCATTCCCGACATAGGCCATCCCTGATTCGTGAATGTCCATTACCTGATAAACTCCACCTGGTGAGGCGTACGGCTCTACGCCCGTTATCACTGTTAGCTGTACGCGGTCGCCTACTTGAATCATTCAAGTTCCGCCCTTTCTTTTTCCGCCCAAAAGGCTTCTTTGTCGATTTTTAATAGAATAAACTTACCTTTTCTCCGCGTCACTTCTCCGTTGTAATGGTCGAACACGGCAACGGAATATCCGAATCGCGTTTCCACAAGGACTAAGTCGTCCCCCGTGAGCCCCTCCAGTTGCGTTAAGTACGTGTACGTTTTACTCGGATCGCTCATAAAATGGATAACAGCTTGTTGCGTCATTTGCCTTTCCCTCCTCTCAATAATTAAACTTCGCTTTTCGGTAAAAATAGGCCTGCTCAAGAAACATGTCGCGTTTTATCTGTTCCACTTCTCCTTTCGGTACTATTGACTCTAGTTGAGAAATGTTTCGATTTAGTTCAGATTCAGAGCAACTTTCCCAAAAATCACATAACTGTTTCATTTGCTCCACGGCTGAATCAATCGTCTGCATTGCCTTTCACCCCCAAACGTGCTAAATTATAATCAGAAATAATTTTTTGTATGCTCTTTCGCGAGGTGGCCGCCTCTTTGGAAAGAGCTTTTTCTTTTGCCTCACCTCCTAAAGTGATTAAGATAAGAATTGTAGAACCTAATAGTAGAAAAAACAGTTCAATTATCACGAAACAGCGCTCCTATCTCTTCGAATTTTGCCAATTTTCCGTTTACTTGTTCTAGTTGCAATTTAAGTCGCTTATTCTCCTCTTCGGATTCATAGACGCGAAGTTTTAATACGTTTAATTCGGTATCCGGGTTTCTCGTACCGAGCCATTCCTCAAGCGCCTCTTCACTAAAGCGCCATTCTGACCCGATTTTCTGCCCCGGGATTGTCCCATTATTCGCGTAGCGGTAAAGAGACGTTTCGCCTATCTTTAACAAATGGCGAGCCTCTTTGGCATTAAGGACGGTCATAGTCACCCACTCCATGCTGAATCGCAAACTCTTTTACGACTGCTAGGTAAATTTCAAGTAATTTTTTGTCCTCAGCGATGACATCTAATTTGTTCATTTTGTCGATTTTGGATTTACTCGCACCGTTTAGAGCGGCATTTCCTCGCATATTGGTTAGTCGAATCGATAAGCGGCAACTTGCCCGTCGCTCTAACTCTTCGTAGATAGCAGTTTGTACCTCTTGATAAGCCCCAAATCCTCCTTTTAGCTGTGCGATTTTATTAATCAGCGTCCGCGCATCTTTCCGCCAATCCGTGGAATTTAACGCGACAATCTCGCTAATGTTATCTACTTTATCTTCAATTCGTTTTGTCGCCATTTCTTGTTTCGCTAATGCCTGCCCTAATTGCAACATCATTTGGAGCTTTGGACTGAGCTGGGAATAATCGACTTCTTCTTTAATATGTTGCTCCATTTGGTTGAACTGCTGAACATAGTACGCGGTGAATTGAACGCCCTTTTTACCAATCATCTTATTACCTATCATTTCACAGCCCTGTTTCGTGCATTCGTAGCAAGGTAGTTTTTTCCCTTGTTCTGATGTGTAGGTAGATTCAATGAAAAATTCGGACGGCGCAACTTTGCGCTCTCCTCCAAAATCGCCCAATCCATCTTTGGACTCGGCTAAATAACCGATGTATTGACGGATATCTCGCATTAAATCCTTGTGCGCTTTCCCTACCTGTTTAGCGATTTCTCTACTATTAATTGTTCGTTGTAATTCGTTCATTTTTTTACTTCCTTTCCTGTTTTAAATTTGCCCCCGGGGGAACTTTGCGTTCGGCTCCAAGGGTGCTCCATTTTGTGGCACCCTTTGAAAGGTGGTCATCTCCTCAACCTGTCCCCTGAATTAAGGGAATGGTTTTAACGAGCTCTCTTGTCCGTATCGTCCATTTTGGAGGATGTGGCATGCTTTCAAAATATGTTATCTTATACTGTCTTTGATGGGGTACCTTGAAAGTACCTCATCGTTCATTTTGCGCATTGAGATCATTCTTTTTCGTGAACTGAATGAGTGTTTGGAGTCTGTCTATAATGTCTTCTAGTATCTTTTCAGAACTTTTGGAGAAGCCGTAGTAAGAATCTACTGCCCTTGAGTCTTTAATCGTATGGGCTAGTATTTTATCGTTGGTGAAATATTGATAGAAGTAGATGGCCCCATCTTCGCCCTCAGACATATGACCTTTACTAAGAAGCGTTTCACCTTCAAAAAATTCGTTAAACTTGCTTTGGTCTTTAGCTTTAATATGAATCGTTGCCCCTTCCTCAAAACCTTCTATTAACTCTTTCGCTTCTTCTAATAATTTATCTTCTCTTTCCATTTATAATTCCTCCTTCAAAAGTTTCATTTTTGCAACTTATTGGTAAAAAAAATATCTATCAGCTGAAATTTTAAAATGTTGACATATAGCCTTTATTTCACTTGCCGAGAAGTCCCCCCCTGTGCCGTTTAGCTTTTGGTTCAGGTTCGATACTGATAAATTCAAAATTTCAGCTAGTTCCCGTTGTCTAATGTTATTCTCAACCATATACGCTTTTAAGCGGTTGTACGGTTTGTATTTTCTCGTTACAGTACTCATCCATATCCCCCCTCTCTAGTTTCATATTTGCAACTTACAAACCAAACTATACACTATAATTTTTAAGGTGTCAACACAAAAATTATAATTTATGAAACTTTTTTGCCGTGTGGTTGAATTTATGCAACTAAGCATGGTATAATCTATCTATCACATATATAGGAGAGAATAAAAATGACTACACTAGGTGAACGCTTGAAAAAACTTCGTCAAAGCAGAAATTACACGTTGGAGCAACTCGCTGAATTATTAACATCCGAAAGCACCGATAGAAAAATAAATAAAGGGTTGATTAGCAGATGGGAAAAAGATGAAGTTGAACCGAGAATTTCTGTTCTTAGAGGATACTGTTCTCTCTTCGATGTTTCCCTAGACTATCTTTTAGGTAGGACAGATGTAAAACGTCCTTTATCTGAGAAAGAAGAGTTTGAGGCGTTCGCAAAAAATCCGGAGATGGAGCGTTGGTACCGTAGCATGCCTGAGGATGAAGAGAGTATGGAACGGCTTTACGAGATTTGGAAATTATTTAAAGAAAAATAGTTATCTATTGATTTTTAATTTACCCCTCTTTATAATAAGAACACACGTTCTATTTAATAGGGGGATTTTTAATGAGATTAACTTTGCTAGAGGAAAAAGTGAAAGAGCTTTATAGGGAGTTAGATATTCAGTCACCACAGAACCTTGACATGCAATACATTTGCAACGAGTTAAATGTTAAATTCAAAATATGGAGCTTTGGTAGTGAGTCGGGTACTATCCGTAATCAGCCTTATATCTGCATCAATAAAAATCTCGGCATTTGCGAACAGTGGTTTGACTTTGCGCATGAGCTAGGGCATATCATTAAGCATAGCGGGAATCAACATCGACTACCTGCTCTTTTCATTGACTATCAAGAGCGACAAGCAAATCATTTTGCTGAACATTTTTTAGTACCGACTTTTATACTAGAGAAGATGAATTTTCCCACGATTCAATCGGAGCAAAATATTTTCTATATGATGAAACTGTTCCCCGTTAACCGGACGGTGGCAAAAAAGCGGCTACTTCAATATTCAACCGCCGTTCTCGAGGCCCATCTTGATAGTTACAACTTTTTATAATGTGTAAAATAGACAAAATATTCTCTATTTTTGTCTAATGCGTGAATTACAAGCGTTCTATTTTCTGATAAAATAAAAAGTTGGAAACGCATACTAAAAATGGAGGAATGGGAATGAAAAATATTTTATTTGTGCTGATGGCGGCTCTATTAAGTGTGGGGCTAACAGCATGCGGAGATGAACCAAAAGCGGAAGAAAAAACAGCAGCTAAAGAGAAAAAAGAAGTTTCGTTAACGCTAGATAAAAATGAGATAACGCCTGACGAAAATGGATATTTCGAGGTCCAAGGAACGACCGAGAAAGGGGCAAAAGTTTATATCGAAGGTTCGGAAATAGACGTTGACGAGAATGGTTGGTTCGGAGTTAATAACACGTACACAGGCGATGGAGATAAAACCCTTTCGATTGAAGCTAAAAAGAAAGGTGAAAAAGAAAATCTTCAAATCGTAACTCTTCACAAACCGAAAGAAAAAATATACGGATTAAATGAAGAAGCTATTGTAAAACAAGGGGGCGAAAACTTATTTTCAATTACTATAAATAAAACCTCTTATGACTTATCAAAGGATTGGTATGAACGTGCCGACGCTTACCCTGATGTCAACTCAAATAATCTAATTGAAGTTGTTTATACATTAAAGAACTATTCAGCAGGTGAAAATTTCGATTCACTGTTTACAGATTTCACAGTTTACGATGACGCTGGAAGTACTCTCGAACTGGTCGATTACACGGGTGCAGGAAACGGGAATGGGATTTCTAATGGCAAAAATACTAAATATACATTATGGTATGAGTTAACGTCCAAAACATCAAAAATAGCAATCGACTACTCGCACGATGGCCACAATTTAAGTTTTGTAAGCTCAATTAATTAAGCCCGTTCATTCGGGCTTTCTGTTTAATTAAAAAATAGAACATATATTCGAAAGAAGGTGTTAACAGTGACAAGATTAATCGGGACAGTCGAGAAAAGAGGTAAAGAAACGTGGCGCTTGCGGGTTACAGTCGGGTACGATGCGGCGGGGAAACAGATTAAGAGAAGTCGCACAACGCGAGCCAAACGCGCGGAGGATAGAGAAAAAGAATTAGCCGCATTCATCGCTGAACTTGAGTCGAACGAGTATTTAGAGACTAAAAATATTTTATTCCGCGACTTCGTAGAAGATTATCGGAAAAAGCACGTCATGAAAAATTTGCAAGTCACGACACGTCAGTCTTATAAAACGAGTCTTGACTTGTACATCGTCCCCTACTTCGGCGCTAAAAAAATAGAGAAAATAAATGCGATGCACATCATGAACTTTTTGGAGTACCTCGAAGATCAAGGAAAAGGGCCGCATGTGCGCCGTAACGCCCTCAACGTTTTGCGTTCTATCTTTACAAAAGCGGTAGAATGGCGTCTTTTAAAACACAATCCTTGCGAGGCTATTAAGCCTCCGAAACTCACGAAAAGGACACAAAAGGTATTCGACGAGAACGAACTTAAACGTTTATACGAAAAGCTAAAAAAAGAGCCGCTCGACTGGCAAGTGCTCGTTCAAATTGCCGTTGTGACAGGCGCACGAGAGGCGGAAATCGCGGCTATCGAATTTAAGAATGTGGACCTAGTTCATAAAACTATACTTTTCGAAAATACAATTGTTGTGGAAACGGGAAAAGGTGTAACGATCCGCCCGGGGCTAAAAACGAAAGCGGACAGACTAGTCTCCATCCCAGATTCTCTTGTTACACTTTTAGCGGAATATAAACAAATTCGGGAGGAGGAAAAAGAAATTTTAGGTGCAGAGTGGAACTGGTCAGACCGCTTCTTTCTTTTCTCAAATGTGAACGGAAAACCAAAACGCCCCGACTCCATTTACGAGAGGTGGACTCAGTTCTTAAAACGGGCAGACCTACCGCCAATCCGGTTTCATGACATTCGCCACACGTCCGCTTCGCTACTCATTGCGAAGGGAGTTCATGCGAAAGTGATTCAGGAGCGCCTAGGACATTCTAACATCGGGACTACGATGGATATATATAGTCACGTTTTCCGAGAAGCTGACCAGTCCGCCGCCTCGCATTTCGAGGGTTTATTTTAGTCTTTTTTCTGGGGCTGAAATGGGGCTGAGAGGTCTAACGTTAGGTAGTTTTTACGAACGTATGTATGTGTATATTGAAGTCGAAAACCGCATAAAAAAAGCCCTCTAACGCTATGTATCTTCACATAATGCTAGAGGGAAAACATCTAGGGAGTTTAGGGGTATGGATCTAGATGTACAAGTACCATACCCCTATATTCACAAAATAAACGTTAATAAAGCGGCGTATTATCTTGTGTCATCTCTTCCACAGACTTCTTAATGGACTGCAAGAAACGCCCTGCGAGCAAGCCATCTAAAATACGATGATCGATCGATAGACATAGATTTACCATATCACGCACCGCAATCATATCGTCCACGATAACCGGCCGTTTCACAATCGCCTCCACTTGTAAAATGGCTGCTTGCGGATGATTAATGATACCCATAGACTGAACGGATCCAAATGAACCTGTGCTATTCACTGTAAATGTTCCACCTGACATATCATCATTTGTCAGCTTATTTGCACGTGCTTTTGCAGCCAGTTCGCTAATTTCACGTGCAATACCTTTGATTGATTTTTCATCAGCATTTTTAATGACTGGCACGTATAGTAAATCATTCGCTGCGATAGCAATTGAAATATTGACATCTTTATGCTCAATAATTTTATCGGAAGCCCATGTACTATTTAGCTCTGGGAACTCTTTAAGCGCACGTGCTACAGCTTTAATAAAGAACGCAAAATACGTAATGCCGAATCCTTCTTCTTTTTTAAAGGATTCTTTAATACTATCACGATAGCGTACAAGACTTGTTGCATCAGCTTCTACCATCATCCAAGCGTGTGGAATTTCATGTTTGCTTTCTACCATGTGTTTCGCAATAGCTTTACGCACACCATTTACAGGAATTTCGCGGTCACCATTTGCCGCACGCGGATAGTCTTTCGGCGCTTCTTTCACCGTTTTTTCAGAAGCCGCTACTTTTACAGGAGCAGATTTCACGCCGCCATTTTCAACAAAGCGAAGGACGTCTTTCCGAGTAATTCGACCACCTAGACCCGTTCCCGTGAAGTCAGCCAAGTCAATTTGGTTTTCTGAAGCTAAACGTAATACAGCAGGAGAAAAGCGCGCGCCAGTTGGAGCATTTGCTTTCGCTTCCTTTAGACTACCGCCGTTTTGTTCCACTTTAGGTTCGTCTTGCATCGTTGGTTCTTCAGATGCTTCCACAGGTTCAGCACCATCTACATCTGTTTCAATCGTACAAATGATAGCACCAACTTCAAGCGTTTCATCTTCCTTCGCGATAATCTCTTTAATGACACCACTATATGATGATGGAATTTCTGCCGTCACCTTGTCTGTCAATACTTCAGCCAAAGCATCATATTTTTCAACTTTTTGTCCCGGTTCCACAAGCCAAGAACTAATCGTTCCCTCCGTTACACTTTCACCAAGTTTCGGCATTGTAATTTCCATAACAGCCACACTTCTTCACTCCTTCTTTAAAATTCCGCAAGTTCCCGCATCTTATCTAAAATCTTATCCGGATTAATCATGAAATACTTTTCCATCGTCGGCGAAAATGGCATTGCGGGCGTATCTGGACCAGCTAAGCGCGCAATTGGCGCATCTAAGTCGAATAAACAATGTTCCGAAATAATCGCCGCCACTTCCCCGATGATGCTACCTTGTTTGTTGTCTTCGGTAACTAAAAGGACTTTCCCCGTCTTCCTAGCCGCTTCAATAATGGCTTCCTCATCAAGCGGGTAAAGCGTTCTTAAATCTAAAATATGCGCTTCATATCCGTCACTAGCAAGTCGTTCTGCCGCCTGCTGCGCGAATTCAACGGCAAGTCCGTAGGTAATGATTGTAATATCATCCCCAGTGCGTACAACATTGGCTTTTCCAATTGGAACCGTGTAGTCCGTTTCCGGAACTTCCCCTTTAAGCAAGCGGTAAGCTCTTTTATGTTCGAAAAAAAGCACAGGATCATTGTCGCGAATCGCTGCTTTTAGCAATCCTTTTGCGTCATAAGGGTTTGATGGTGCAACGATTTTCAGCCCCGGCTGACCGAAGAATACTTTTTCGACGGACTGCGAGTGGTAAAGTGCTCCGTGTACGCCACCACCAAAAGGCGCACGAATGACCATCGGCACAGTCCAGTCGTTGTTCGAACGGTAGCGAATTCTTGATGCTTCGGAAATAATCTGATTCACTGCCGGCATAATGAAGTCCGCAAACTGCATTTCAGCAACTGGACGATACCCGTACATAGCTGCTCCAATGCCAACACCTGCGATTGCCGATTCTGCAAGCGGTGTATCAATAACACGCTCTTCTCCAAATTTATCATAAAGACCAGCTGTTGCTTTAAACACGCCACCTTTTTTACCAACATCCTCACCTAAAATAAATACTTTATCATCGCGTTCCATTTCTTCGCGAAGTGCCATTGTAATGGCATCAATATATGAAATGACTGGCATTTTTACTCCTCCTCCGCATTCTCTTCGTATACATGTAGAAGTGCTGATTCTGGCTCTGCGTATGGTGCGTTTTCCGCATATTCTGTCGCCTCGTTCACTTCTTTTGCAATTTCTTTTTCAAGAAGTTGCAAGTTTTCTTCTGTCAAAACTCCTGCTTCTAAAAGCTCGTTTTGGAAGATGAGTAGCGGATCTTTAGCTTTCGCATTATCTACTTCTTCTTTTGAGCGATACGCACGGTCATCGTCATCTGAAGAGTGTGGCGTAAATCGGTACGAAACCGTTTCAATAAGCGACGGACCTTCACCTGCACGAGCACGGTCCACAGCACGTTTAAATGCCGTATATACTTCTGTAATATTATTCCCATCTACTCGTTCACCAGGCATGCCATAACCAATTGCACGATCCGAAAGTTGTTTTGCCGCGTATTGTTTTTCTGCTGGAACACTGATTGCATATTTATTATTATGAATAACATAGACAACTGGCAATTTATGCACACTTGCAAAGTTGATACCTTCATGGAAATCACCTTGGTTGGAAGAGCCTTCACCCGTTGAGGCATATGCAACAATATTTTCACCTGCCATACGGGCAGCTAATGTGATGCCCGCAGCATGAGGAAACTGCGTTGTAACAGGCGAACTTTGCGTCACAATACGCTGTGCTTTATGTCCAAAATGGGCAGGCATTTGTCGTCCACCTGAATTTGGATCTTCTGCTTTTGCAAAAGCAGAGAGCATAATTTCTTTTGCAGTCATTCCAAATGCGAGCACTACCGCTAAATCTCGGTAATAAGGTAAGCAGTAATCTGCATCTAAATCAAAGGCATAAGCTGCACCAATTTGTGCGATTTCTTGTCCTTGTCCTGAAATTGTAAATGGAATTTTCCCAGAACGATTTAATAGCCACATACGTTCGTCTAAACGGCGAGCTAGTAAAGTCGTGCGGAACATCTCCAGTAATTTTTCATCAGATAATCCAGTATCTTTTAAAGCCATTATCTTTCCTCCTAATTATAAACCAAGGTATTTATTACCCGTGAATTTGATTGCCATCAACAGCAAGAGCCGCTTCCGCAAATGCTTCTGATAAAGTTGGATGCGGATGAATCGTTGCCCCAATCTCAAAAGCAGTTGCATCAAGTACTTGAGAAAGTGCTGCTTCACTAATCATGTCCGTCACATGTGGCCCAATCATAGACACACCAAGAAGATCATCCGTTTCTTTATCCGAACACACTTTAACAAAACCGTCCGATTCTCCAAAAACAAGCGCTTTTCCAATGCCACGGAAAAAGAATTTTCCTTTTTTTATCACGTGTCCACGCTCTTTTGCCACGTCCTCACTAATTCCAACACTTGCAATTTCTGGCGATGTGTAAATACACCGAGGAACAAGGTCATAATTTAGTTTTTCTACCTCTTTACCAGCAATAAAGTTGGCTGCTATCGTCCCCTCGTGCATCGCAACGTGCGCCAGTTGAAGCGTTGGAATACAGTCACCAATCGCAAACATATGACTTTCCTTCGTTTGATAGACGTCATTCACTTGGATAAATCCTTTTTCAACGATAACATCTGTATTTTCTAAACCGATATTTTCAACATTAGCCGCGCGACCAACAGACACTAGCATTTTTTCAGCTGTAAAAGTTTGTTTTTCGCCCTTAACAAGCGCATCAATTGTAACAGAACCATCTTTTTTGATTAAAGAATCCGCCTGAACTTCTGCACTTGTAATCATTTTAATCTTTTTCTTTTTAAAGAGCCTCATTAGTTCTTTCGAAATTTCCTTATCTTCCGTTGGGATAATTCGGTCTGCATATTCAAGAACCGTTACATCAACGCCAAAATCATGCAACATCGAAGCCCACTCCATACCAATTACACCGCCACCGACAATTAAAATCGACTTCGGCAAAGCCTCCATTTGAAGTGCCCCGTCAGAGGAAAATACATCTTTTTCATCAAGTTCAAGTCCTTTTAAGGAGCGTGGTCTTGAGCCCGTTGCGATAATAAGATTTTTCGAAATAAGCATTTCATTTTCGGAGCCATCATTAAACTCAACAGAAATTGTTCCCGCAGTTGGTGAAAAAATGGAAGGACCTAAAATGGTTCCTTTTCCTTCATATAAATCAATTTTCCCTTGTTTAAACAGTTGATGGATACCATTTGTCAATTGTTCAACAATTTTTGCTTTGCGTTCTTGCGCTTTTAAGAAGTTAAGTGATGCACCGCCTTCAACAGTCACCCCAAATTCTTCTGCCTTCTTAACTGTTTGGAAAACTTCTGCAGAACGTAATAATGCTTTACTTGGAATACAACCTCGATGTAAACATGTTCCGCCCAATTTGTCTTTTTCAACAACTGCTACAGATAAGCCGTTTTTTGCCGCACCAATTGCCGCAACATAACCACCAGTTCCGCCGCCTAAAACGACTACATCATACTCTTTCGCCATCTAAAAATCCTCCTCCTAGTATTCTAACGCGAGCTCTTGCCCTAATAATATCCGTTGCGCTCCTTCATTTAAAGCCTTCATTTCGTCTTCACCTGGTGAGATGATCACTTTCGCAAGCCAAGATGTTTGCTCTGTTATTTTTTTCGTAAAAGCCTCACTTCTCGCAAGGCCGCCAGTTAAGATAATCGCGTCGACTTGTCCAGCAAAATGTACAGCTAGACCCGCAATTTCCTTACTCACTTGAAGCGCCATCGCATCAAAAATGAGTGTCGCATAGTCGTTTCCATCTGCTATCATCTTTTCAACTTCACGCATATCCGTAGTCCCTAAATATGAATAAATACCGCCCTCACCCATAAGTTGCCTTTTAAGTTCTTCTTTTGAATGTTTTGGATTAAAACACGCGTCTAAAAAGGTGTTAAGCGGTAAAGTTCCAGCGCGTTCAGGACTAAACGGGCCCTCCCCGCCAAGCGCATTATTCACATCAATGGCAAGACCATTTTTGTGTGCTGCAACCGAAATACCACCGCCCATGTGTGCAATAATGAAACGACTTGCCTCATACGTCTGCCCCAGCTGGCTAGCCACTTTGCGCGCCGTAGCCTTATGATTTAATGCATGAAAAATACTAACTTTCTCATAATCCTTATGCCCAGAAATTCGCGATGCAGGTTCTAATTCATCGACAACGACTGGATCTACAATATAAATTGGAATTTGAAGGTCCGCTCCTAGTTCAGCCGCAATTAAACCACCTAAATTAGATGCATGTTGCCCTGAAACACCAATTTTTAAATCATGAATCATTTTCTCCGTTACCTTATACGTACCGCCTTTTAACGGTCTTAAAAGTCCCCCGCGACCCACAATAGCATCAAGCTCATCAAGCTCAAATGCCTTACTATGCAATGTCCGGACAATAATTTCCTTACGAAATTGAAGTTGATCAAGAACTGTTTGAAACGGCTTTAATTCTTCATGCACATGTCTTATTTCTTCTTCAAAACGCAAAGCTTCACCATCAAAAATAGCGAGTTTTGTTGAAGTCGAACCTGGATTTATCGCAAGTACTATAAAGCTCATTTTTGCCCCCTTCTAGCGCCATTCGCCAACTGAATTAAATTTGTGAAATTTGTTCTACGTTATCAGTTATTTCAGTACTATTGTAACATGCGCGCTTCACAATCCAAAAACCCTTTGCATCAAAAATGAAGAAAACGCTTTATTCCGATTTTTATAAGATATTCAGACCATTCTGCCAGTTAATAAAAAGGGCAATATTACATTTAATTTCAAATCCTTCACTTAAGAAACATCGTGCAGACGTCTTCTTAGTCTACCTTCATTCCAATTCAAATCATTTTGTATATTGCTTGGCATCATCTATTTTTCTACTAAATTAGGTGCATTTTCACATCTCGCAATCAGTGCAAATATAAGGGAAGACTTGCACTCATTTGATCACTTCCAAACTAAATGATTGCGTCATTTAAAACTTTCCATAAAAAATAAAAGCTGCATGAAAAATTAGTAGTTGTTTTTATAAGCAGGTAATAAAACTTACTCTTATATTTTAAACAAAAACCTTTTTTCATGCAAGCAATTTTGTTTTTTATCGTGCGGCTTTCGCCTTCCTCGCTTGAGAAAGCATTTCTTCCGCATGTTGTTTCGCCAGCTCAGTGACTTCCGTTCCGGCAATCATTCGACTAATTTCCAAACTTTTTTCAGCCCCACTAAGAATTTCCACATTCGTAGATGTTCGCTCATTTTCAACACTCTTCGTAATATAGTAATGATGATCGGCCATTGCCGCCACTTGCGGTAGATGCGTAATACATAGGACTTGTGACCCTACAGAAACTGCGTAAATTTTTTCAGCAATTGCTTGTGCCACACGTCCGCTTACTCCCGTATCAACTTCATCAAATATTATAGACGTAATCCCTTGGTGCTTCGAAAAAATGGTTTTAAGCGCCAACATCATACGAGATAATTCACCACCAGAAGCGATTTTTGTCATCGGTTTCGCTGGTTCACCTGGATTAGTGGACATGTAAAAGACCACCTCATCCAAACCCGTTTCTGAACATGCTTCTTTAGCTGAAAAATGGACTTCAAATATGGCTTTCTCCATATACAGCTGGCTGAGTTCTTGCTTAATTTGTGCTTCCAATTGGGTGGCTGCTTTTTTCCTTAGGGTCGTCAAATGCGTAGCCTTTTCGGCAACCTGTTTTGCTAGTCGTTCGACATTTTCTGAAAGTTCGCCAACATGTACCTCGCTATTCGCTAATTTTTGAATTTCATCTTGGATTTCAAGGTGATAGGCAATAATATCTTCCACTTTTTTCCCGTACTTCCGTTTCAATTGGTTCATTTCCGCGAGGCGGTTTTCAATTTCATGTAATTGCTCTGGCTGAAATTCCATTTGATCGAGCGCCTGCCTAATTTGTGTTGCCGCGTCTTCCAATTGATAGTAGCTTGATGCAACCGTTTCGTATATTCCATCAAAATCAGATGATACATCTTTCGCTGTTTCAAGCTGGTGCATCGCCTCACTAACCGCAGAAAGCCCGCCAGAATCATTTTGAAGCGCACTATACGCACCATTTAAATTTTCGTTTAATTTCTCGAAATTGGCCAGAATATTTTTTTCCTGAAGGAGTGTTTCTTCTTCACCTTCTTGCAAGTGGGCGGCTTCAATTTCCTGATTTTGAAATTGAAGCATATCTAGACGCTGGGCGAGTTCCTGTTCGTTTTTTGTGAAATCACGAAATTCTTTTTGCGCTTTTTTATATAAAGAAAATGTCTCTTCATATTCTTCAAAGGGTTTTGTTTCGCCGCTAAACCGGTCGAGAAGTGTAAGGTGAAACTCGTCATGCATAAGTTCTTGGTGCTCATGCTGACTATGAATATCAATTAATTTGGAACCTATATCTCTAAGAAGCACTGTTGTCACAAGCTTCCCGTTTATGCGACAAACATTTTTCCCGCTTCTAAACACGGTTCGTTCTAACACAACCATATTATCAGTTGCATCAATACCATTTTCTGCAAGCGTTTTTTGTGCTGTGAGATTATCCTCGGCAAGGATAAATAAACCTTCTAATGAAAGTTTATCCTCGCCGTGGCGAATAAAGTGACTAGAGCCCCGACCACCTACAAGTAAACCAAGAGCATCGATAATAATCGATTTACCGGCACCTGTTTCACCAGTTAAAACGGTCATTCCTTCTTCAAAAGAAAGAGAAAGAGATTCAATGATAGCCAAGTTTTTAATCGTTAATTCTTGTAACACCTGTTTGAATCCTCCTTTTTATAGCATCTCCACTAAACGTTCTGAAACTTTTTGGGCTTCTTCTGCCGAGCGACAAATAATAAGACAAGTATCATCGCCACAAAGTGTTCCGGCTTTTTCAGGCCAATTTAAATTATCAAGTAAAGCGCCAATTGCGTTTCCATTTCCCGGCATTACTTTTAAAAGCAAAATAAACTGAACTGTATCAATGCTGATAAAGCAATCAACAAGTGCTCGTTTTAATTTTTGTTGGGGGTTAAATTTATTATCGGCAGGCAAGCTATACTTATATGTCCCGTTTTGCGTTGGGACTTTTACTAAATGAAGTTCTTTAATGTCACGAGAAATGGTTGCCTGTGTCACTTTCACGTCACGCTTTTGCAAAAGTTCCACTAATTCTTCTTGCGTATCAATCTCATTTGAAGTTACAAGTTCACGGATAATAATGTGTCGATGACCTTTATTCACTATTTTTCACCTCGCGTTATTTTTTATATCTCCATATTAACGAAAAAATCGCATAAAGTCACGGATTTAACGCAAATATTTTTTAACTCCCTCCATTTTTATTTATTCATGATGATTTATATTTTTTGTAAAATACGTATAAAATAAAAAACCAGTCTTTAAAAACTGGTTTCAGACTGCAGACAAACGGCAATCTTCGTCGTTAAACCCTCCGTTCCGAGGTTCACGTACTCGAGTACGCTCCACTTCGGTACTTGGCTTTGCCTAGAATCTCACCATTTGTCAGCAGTCTGATTTTGCGTGGGACGTTTTGTCTTGCATATATTTTGAGTTTTTCCTACAAGCTGAAACCAGCCTTTAAAAACTGGTTTTAGCTTAACTTTCATCTAATTTTGTGCATTTTTTGAATCTAATTGTATATGTGCTTGTTCTACTATTTTTTCTAGTGCCTCATTTTCTAATAAAATCTCGCCTGATTCATTTCCTGTCCATTTGAGGTGCGCAATAAATTCAATATTTCCTTCACCGCCTGTTATTGGAGAAAAATCAATACCTAACACATCAAAACCAAGTTTTCTAGCTTCCGTCAAAATGTCTTCTAAAACTGCTAAATGAATTTTAGGATCACGCACAATTCCTTTTTTACCAACATTTTCTTTCCCTGCTTCAAATTGCGGTTTAATAAGTGTCATCACGTCACCGCCCAAAACGAGTACCGTCCGTAAAACTGGCAATATGAGCTTTAAAGATATAAATGAGACATCGATGGTCGCAAATTCTGCTAAGCCTTGCGTGAAATCTACCGGTGTTACATGGCGGAAATTCGTACGCTCCATAACAGTAACTCGCGGGTCGTTGCGTAATTTCCAAGCTAATTGGTTATAGCCAACATCAAGCGCATACGAATGCTTCGCCCCGTTTTGAAGTGCGCAATCTGTAAAGCCTCCAGTTGATGAACCAATATCAAGCATCAATTTATCCTTCACGTCAAATTCAAAAACTTGTAGCGCTTTTTCAAGCTTTAATCCGCCGCGACTTACATATGGTAAAGTTTTCCCTTTTACGCGCAGTACACTATCCGCAGGAATTTTTTCGCCAGGTTTATCAATTCGCGTATCCGTTCGAAAAACTATTCCCGCCATAATCGCACGTTTTGCTTTTTCTCTCGTTTCAAAAAGGCCCTGTTCTACGAGCAAAACATCCGCGCGTTCTTTTTTTACACTCATAATAAATTCGCCTTTTGCTTCCCGAAACGCGTAAGCATTTCTTTTATTTTCATTTCAATTCCAGAAATTGATAAGCCATATTCTTCTAAAATCGCTTCTACAGAACCATGACTTATAAATTCATCTGGTAAGCCTAACCGACTAATAACACTGTCACTATATCCGTGCTCTTCAGCAAACTCCAAGACCGCACTGCCGAACCCACCCGCTAAAAGGGCTTCCTCAACCGTTAAAATCGGCATTTTTTTCAAAAAGAGTTGGTGTAAAAGATCTTCATCAAGCGGTTTAATAAAGCGTGCATTAATAACACCGACGCGTATTCCTTGCTTGCGTAAACGAAGAGCCGCTTCACAGGCGATGGAAATGGTTGTACCGAATGTTAAAATTGCAACATCTACTGGCTCAATCAAAGTTTCAAACTTACCAATTGGTAGTGCTTCTATCGCTCCGTTTAAATCGACCCCTAATCCATTGCCACGCGGGTAACGAAGTGCGAATGGTCCTTCAAACTCATAAGCGGTTTGAATCAACTGACGCGCTTCAAATTCATCTTTTGGCATAGCAATCACGATGTTCGGGATACCTCGTAAAAAACTAATATCAAAAATACCTTGATGGGTTTCACCGTCACCACCAACAAGACCAGCGCGGTCAATTCCTATTATTACATTTAAGTTTTGCCTGCAAACATCATGGACAACTTGGTCATAGCCACGTTGTAAGAAAGTGGAATAAATCGCTAAAAATGGTTTTAAGCCTTCTGCAGCAATTCCAGCCGCTAGTGTGACAGCATGCTGTTCTGCAATACCAACATCAAAAAAGCGTTCTGGAAACTCGAGCGCAAATTTTTCTAGCTTCGATCCAACTGGCATGGCTGGCGTAATCGCAACAATCCGCTCGTCCTCTCTAGCAAGTTCCAAAATGCCTTCACTAATCACTTCGCTCCATGCTGGCGCCTCTGTTACAGGTTTAATAAAAGTACCCGTCTCTACTTTATAAGGCCCCGTACCATGCCACGTGCCACGTTTGTCAGTTTCAGCCGGTGCATACCCTTTCCCTTTCGTTGTTACAACATGAATGAGCGTTGGTCCCTTTACTTTTTTAGCAAATTCCAGATTAGTAATTAAGTCTTGATAATCGTGACCATTGACAGGTCCTAAGTAAGTAAAACCCATTTCTTCAAAGAAAGTGCCTTGAACAAGCAAATATTTTACACTATCTTTTACTCTTTCAGCAAAACCTGCGATCTTATCTCCCGCATTAGGGATTTTTTTCATCGCTGCTTCTAAATCTTTTTTGGCACGTTTAAACCTGCCCGAAGTTCGTAATTTTCCGAGCATATTGTGCATTGCCCCAACATTTGGTGCAATCGACATATTGTTATCATTTAAAATTACAATTACTTCTTTTCCCATATCCCCAATATGATTAAGTGCTTCAAGCGCCATTCCACCTGTTAAAGCACCGTCACCAATAATTGGAACAACATGAAAATGTTCGTTTTTTATATCACGAGCAATTGCCATCCCTGCTGCTGCGGAAAGCGAGGTAGAACTATGTCCAGTTTCAAATACATCATGAGGGGACTCTTTTCGCTTTGGAAAACCATCCAATCCGCCCTGTTGCCTAAGTGTATCAAATTTATTTGCCCTACCCGTTAAAATTTTATGCACATATGACTGATGACCAACATCCCAAATAAATTTATCATTCGGGCTTTGGAAAGTATAGTGAAGTGCAATTGTTAGTTCAACTACGCCTAAATTAGGTCCAATGTGGCCACCTGTCACCGAAGTAGATTCAATCAAAAACTTTCTAATCTCTGCAGCTAAGTCTTCCATTTCAGGTATTGCCATGTCTTTTAAAAAGGCAGGATCCTTAATTTTAAAAAGATCCAATAGAAACAGCTCTCTTTCTTCATAGTTTAATAAAAAACCCATTTTATTTGAGCTTACTTGAAATCATTATATCATTTTCGCTCTGTTTCACCAAGTGAATTCAAATGAAAATACATTTAGACAATAAAAAAAGCAAATCTCAAAATTGAGATTTGCTTTTGATTTTAAAATGTCAATTACGCTTTGTTAACGTTAGCCGCTTGTGGTCCACGAGCGCCTTCTTCTACGTCAAAAGTAACTGCTTGACCTTCGTCTAAGCTTTTAAAACCATCAGATTGGATAGCGCTGAAATGTACGAATACATCGTCTCCACCTTCACGTTCGATAAATCCAAAACCTTTTTCTGCGTTAAACCATTTTACTGTACCTTGTTCCATTTTAAATATTCCTCCTCGTGCTCCCGAGCACATTATATTGTACTATTCTTGCTTATGGCACGAGATGGAATGCTGTTCACAATCGTATCCTTACCCACAAAAATAATGCTATTTAAGCATATCATGTAAAACTCAAAAATGCAAATGTTTGTCTTTAAATAGCGAAACAATTTTTACAACTATTCAATTATCCCGTTTTACAATTAAATCAGCTAGACCTATTAGAAAATCCGTTTTTAAATCACTATCACAAATTGCTGAAATCGCTAAATGATAATGCTCGTCTAGTGCTTGTTTCGCCCCATCTAGTGTTAATAATTTTGGATAGGTGCTCTTTTGATTTCGCTCATCAGAACCAGTTTCCTTGCCTAATTTCACTTTATCCCCTGTCACATCTAAAATATCATCGCAAATTTGAAAAGCGATTCCAATATTTTCCGCGTAAGCGTTCAAACGCTCCTGTTGACTAGTCGTTGCGTTTCCAAGCACACTTCCTGCATAGACAGCTGCACGGAGCAGTGCTCCAGTTTTCCGCATATGAATGGATTTAAGCGCAGCAAGTGTTAACTGTTTGCCCTCGCCCGTTAAATCTGCTTGTTGTCCGCCTACCATTCCGAGAGCGCCAGCATTTTTAGCGTAACATTGTATAATTTTTACCCGTTTAGCATTATCAATTGTTTCATCGTTCGCAACTTCGGAAAAAGCCATCGTGAGGAGAGCATCTCCAGCCAGAATAGCAGTTCCTTCATTAAATTTTTTATGACTAGTTAATTTTCCGCGACGAAAGTCATCGTCGTCCATTGCTGGTAAATCATCATGAATTAAACTATATGTATGAATCATTTCAATGGCACTCGCTGCGTGGATACCCAAGTTTCCATCACCTAGTAAAGCCTCGATTGTCGCAAAAAGTAAAAGCGGACGAACTCGCTTTCCACCAGCTTGAAGTGAATAATGCATCGCTTCTTTTAAAAGCGGCTCAATTGCTTCGTTTTCAACAGCAGAAAAGAGACGCTCTTCAAGTTTTGCTTTGTACGTATCTATAAAAGCATCGATTCCTGACACTATTATTCGCCCTCCACTTCAAACGGTTTCACCTCGTCCGTTTCCGTTACAACTTTCGCCATCTTCTCTTCAGCAGCCTGTAGCTTCGTTTGGCAAAGTTTGGTTAGTTCGATTCCTTTTTGATACATATCAAGCGACTCCTCTAGAGAAGCGTCACCACTTTCTAAAGCTTCTACAATTGCTTCTAACTCTTTCATCGCTTCTTCAAAACTTTGTTGTTTTTTTGTTGCCATCTATTTCTCCTCCTCTTTGCTTGTCACATTTGCCAGAAAGGCGCCATCACTTAAAACAACTTTCACTTCATCTCCACTTGCGAGTTCACGGACTTCCTTTACAACTTTTCCAGCTTTATATGTCACCCCGTAACCCCTTTTTAGGAGGGAAAGCGGACTTAAAAGTTCCAACGCCGAAATATGCTTCTCAAACTCATGTCGCTTCAATTTGACAGTTTCATTCGTAGCCAGCTGTAACCGCCTTGAAAGTTCTTTTGTGTCGCGTTTTGCATCCGCCACTAGTCGTTCTGGTGAGACCAGTTGCAGTCGATTGGAAAATTGCGTGAAATAAGTTTTTTGCTGCCAAATTCCCCGCGCATAAGCGTTTTCAAGCCGCCCTGAAAAATAATCCAAACGTTCAGTTTGCTCATCAAGCAATTTCTTTGGCCCGCGAAGCATGAGCCGCTCCCGCTTCGCTCGCAAATTGACTTCAGAACGCTCTAAATTTTGCCGCATTAAACTCGTCAACCGATACTTCCGTTCAAGAAGACGTTCGTTTAAATCTTGGTAATGCGGCACGGCAAGCTCAGCAGCTGCAGTAGGAGTCGCAGCCCGAACATCCGCCGCAAAATCCGCAAGCGAAAAATCCGTTTCATGCCCGACAGCCGAAATAACTGGCACATCGGAATCAAAAACTGAGCGCACGACCACTTCCTCATTAAATGCCCAAAGTTCCTCAAGTGAGCCACCACCCCGACCAATAATTATCAAATCAATATCATTTCGCGCATTAATTCGAGCTATATTTTCAGCAATTTTGCGCGCAGCAGTTTCTCCTTGCACAAGTGTTGGATAAACAAGTACTTCTGTGCTGGGCATTCGACGACGAATCGTCGTTAAAATATCACGTATTGCCGCCCCTGTCGCACTTGTCACGACAGCAATTTTAGAAGGGAAAGAAGGAAGCACTTTTTTATGCGTTGCATCAAAAAGTCCTTCCTTGTCTAATTTAGCTTTTAATTGTTCAAATTGAACGTACAATGCGCCGATACCGTCTGGTTCCATGTTATCCACATAAAATTGATAGCGTCCCGCCTTGTTGAAAACGGACACTCGGCCGGTCACAAACACGTTCATACCATCTTCTGGTTGAAATGGTAATTTGGCAACGGATTTTGCAAACATGACAGAACGAAGCATGGCCGCCTCATCTTTTAACGTAAAATAAATATGGCCGCTCGCAGGTGTTTTTAAATTCGAAATTTCCCCTTTAACAAAAACTTGTTTTAAATAAGGGTCTGCCTCAAATTTACGTTCAATATATTTTGTAAGTGCTTCAACCGTTAAATATTTTTCTTGCAAAATCATCACGTCCAATTTTTATTGCTTATTATAGATTTGCTTTGCTGCTTTTAGTGTGTTGGTTAGTAGCATGGTAATTGTCATGGGACCAACACCACCTGGAACAGGCGTAATAAAGCCAGCTTTTTCAAAGACATCATCATAATCCACATCGCCGCACAATTTGTTATTTTCATCGCGGTCCATGCCAACATCTATGACAACCGCACCTTTTTTGACGTAGTCTTTTTTCACAAATTTAGCTAGACCAGTTGCAACAACTAAAATATCTGCTTCACTTGCGACTTTTGCTAAATTTTTGGTTCGGCTATGCGCAATTGTGACCGTTGCATTTTCTTGTAATAAGAGCTGTGCAACTGGTTTTCCGACGATATTACTTCGACCAATTACAACTGCACGTTTGCCTTCAATAGTTTCACCTGTTGATTTAATTAGCTCAATAATTCCAGCTGGTGTGCAAGGAACTAATGAATCTTTACCAACAAATAAGTTGCCGACGTTAAGAGGATGGAACCCGTCCACATCCTTCAGTACGGAAATCGTATCAATGACCTTTTCCTCCGAAATATGCTTTGGAAGTGGTAGTTGTACTAAAATCCCGTGAATGGTGTCATCTTCGTTTAAATCTTTGACGGTTTGGAGCAGTTTATCTTCTGAAACATCTTCTGGAAGTTCGATAAGTACGGACTTCATGCCGCTTTCTTCTGTGCGCTTTTGTTTATTTCTTACATATGTACGTGACGCTTGGTTATTCCCAACAAGTACAACTGCCAGTCCAGGTTGCTTCCCTTCGCTTTTTAGTGCGCTCACTTCTTTCGTTACATTTTCCTGAATCTCTTTTGCTAATTTTTTACCATCAATAACTTGTGCCATCTTCATTGCCCCCTTGAAAACTTATGATTAAATAGACTTGATGAAAAAATATTTTTCCACCAAATCTACAGTAAAACCACTAATCGTTTTGTGCAATATTTGCGAGTACACCATTGATAAATTTGCTTGCTTTTTCATCACTATAAATTTTCGCGATTTCAATTGATTCATTTAAACTTACACGATCTGGCACATCTTCTAAAAAGAGCATTTCAAATGTGCTAACGCGCAAAATGGAAAGGTCAACTTTGTTTAAGCGACTTAGTTGCCAATTGTCGAGATGTATTTCGATTTTTTGATCAAGTTCACTTTTATGTTCTGTCACACCGTTTACAAGTGTTTCAACATAGTCGTCTTGCTCCTCATCCATCACATTTTGAATCGCCTGCTCGACTGGCATTTCATTTAATTCCAGTTGGAATAAAGCTTGAAGCGCTCTTTCGCGTGCTTCTCTTCTTTTCATTTTAATACTCCTTTAAAAACGTCTCTTAAAATGTTAGGTCATCAAAAGAAAGCGATTCGGTTTTTTCAAATTGAACGCCTACAATATGGACATTGACTTCTAAAACATGAAGTCCTGTCATGCTGAAAATTGTATCGCGAACTGTATTTTGGATGCTTTCAGCGACCAGCGGAATGCTTGCACCAAACAAGACGGTGCAGTAGATTTCAACTGTAATGCCTTCTTCCAGCAAATCCACTTTGACACCTTTACGATAGTTCACTGCCCCACCAAAGCGTTCACGCATTTCGTTTGCGAAACCGCCCTGCATGGCTGCTACTTGCTCAACTTCATTCGCAGCAAGTCCAGCAATGACACCGATAACTTCAGGTGCAATTTCAATTTTTCCAAGCGGCTCATCTTGCCCTTTACGTAAATCTTTTGTATAGGCCATAAATTACTCCTCCTCAGTGTTTTTCATTACATCATTTTTTTCTAAAAATTTCGTATTGAAATCTCCTGAACGAAACGCCTCTGTCTCAAGCACTTTAATGTGGAATGGGATGGTGGAAGGAATTCCATCAATCGCAAATTCGGAAAGTGCGCGTTTCATTTTTTCGATAACTTCTTCGCGTGTATCAGCATAGCAAATTAATTTTGCAATCATAGAATCGTAAAACGGCGGAATTTTGTAGTTGGGGTAAGCTGCCGAATCGATTCGAACACCGTTCCCACCTGGTGGTAAGTAAAACTTAATTTCGCCTGGTGCTGGCATGAAGTTGCGTTCAGGATTTTCAGCATTAATTCGGCATTCCATCGCCCAACCATTTAATTTCACATCTTGCTGTTTAATAGTTAATTCTTTACCAGATGCTACTAAAAATTGTTGCTTCACAAGGTCAATACCTGTAACAAGTTCGGTTACAGGATGTTCGACTTGAATACGCGTATTCATTTCCATAAAGTAAAAGCTTTTTTCTTTTGGTTCGTAAATGAACTCAATTGTACCGGCACCAGAATAATGAACAGCTTTTGCCGCTTTAACAGCAGCGCGACCCATTTTTTGTCGTGTTTTTTCATCAAGAGCTGGTGATGGGCTTTCTTCAATCAATTTTTGCAAACGACGTTGAATGGTACAGTCACGTTCGCCGAGATGAATGACGTTGCCGTGGTTATCAGCCATAATCTGAATTTCCACATGTCGAAAATCTTCAATATATTTTTCAATATATACACCCGGATCACCAAATGCAGCTTCGGCTTCGGCCTGAGTTGTTTTTATTCCAGAAACTAATTTTTCTTCGTTTTCGGCAACACGAATTCCCTTTCCACCACCGCCAGCTGTTGCTTTAATAATGACTGGGTAACCAATTTTTTTGGCAATTTTTTTACCTTCTTCAGCATCTTGAACAATTCCTTGTGAACCGGGAACAACTGGGACCCCAGCTTTTCGCATCGTTTCACGCGCAACATCCTTCGTTCCCATTTGCGAAATAGCTTCTGCGCTTGGTCCGATAAAAGTAATATTGCAGTCGGCACATAAATCAGCAAAATCGGCATTTTCTGCTAAAAAGCCATATCCCGGATGAATTGCATCACAGTTTGTTAAAACAGCGACACTAATAATATTCGACATGTTCAAATAACTATCTTTCGTTGCAGCTGGACCAACGCAGTAAGCTTCATCTGCTAATTGACTATGTAGAGCATCGCGGTCAGCTTCGGAATAAATCGCAACTGTTTCAATTCCCATCTCTTTTGCAGCACGAATAATACGAACGGCAATTTCGCCACGATTGGCAATCAATACTTTTTTAATCATTTCGCATTACTCCTTATTTTTTTCTAACTTTAAAGAGAGGTTGACCAAATTCAACAAGTTCCCCGTTTGAAACTAAAATTTCAGCAATCTCCCCGTTTAAGTCAGCTGTAATTTCATTAAATAATTTCATTGCTTCGACGACACACACAATTGTATTATTTGACACTTGGGCGCCGATTTCAACAAATGGCGGTTCACCTGGGCTACCTGATGCATAAAACGTTCCTACCATTGGAGATGTAATCACTTCTAAGTCGTTTGTTTCCGTTGATGTTTCGGAAAGAACAGGCACTGGTGTATTTTCTACAACATTTACTTTAGGTGCAACTTCTTGTTGAATAGTGTGTCCTACTTCACTAGGTACGTGGGAAACTACTCCACCGTTTTTCTTTATAGAAAGCTTAGTTCCCTCTTGGTCTAATTCAAATTCATTTAAATTGGAATCGTCAATCAGCTCAATTAGCTGTTTAATATCATCAAATGATAGCATTTTTTTCTACACTCCTTAACATATCTAGTTCACAAACTAATTTTATTGTACCATAATTTCCTTTTAAATGGACAAATCACATGCTTATATTTCAATTTTTTCATAAAAATTGAGTCTGGGACATAAATCTTAGCTGAATATGAAAAATGGGTAGAAAATCTTTTTTCGATTTTTTACCCATTTTTTATTGATTAATGTCGACCTCTGGCGGCATATTTTCTCAAATTCACTACCATAAGAACTGACATTTGTCGTGATTTTCGCCACGCTCATTGTGATGATTCTCGACTTCAATAAACAAAAAAATAACCATCTAACCCACTTTTGGACGAAGTGCTAGATGATTATAATATCTTTAATATATAGTCCACCGTCTTTATAACGGTATTATTGTTTAGGGAGTCATGTTCGTGCATAGCTCTCATTTCATATTCATGATAACATGTTCTAGTTATACCGCAAATGGCCTAAACATAAGGCGTATTTTTATCAAAGCAGACCATATTTAAGCTTAAAAAGTCTTCGCCATCAATTAATTTTTCGATTGAATTATGATAACAGCGCCGTTTAATTCTAAATTAATGGTAATAAAGGATGGCTAGGTACTCGAATAACGCTATTTTGATTAGCGCCTAAACTACTCGGAGCATCTACAAGTGTCCTTCTTTGCTCGGATTTTTGGATATTATCTCCTGCTTGAACAAGAGCTTGGATTGCTTTACCTTGATTATTCTCTTTCATTTCTTTTACGTTTTTTTGTAAGGCGTATGCCCATTCATCAGCCAAGTTTTCCACCCGGGCCATGATGTGGGTTCGTTCGGCTTCTAGAACTTCTTGGTAATGTGGTTTCATTTTGCACTTTAATTGATAATTTTGTGCTTCTCGCATGGCTTCCTTCAGTTGTCTATTTAAATCAGGTGGCAACGTTATTTGATTAGCCCGCGCAGTCTGTATAGCTTGAAATGGCGTAAGTCCAGTTAAATTCGGTTGTTTGTTTAATGGCTGCATGTCCTCACCTCAAGTCAATCTTTCGTGCTAATTCTTCATCCAGTTTTAAAAATTCTCTTGCCAGTTGATGCGTATTACCCACAAATTCATTCG
The DNA here is from genome assembly GCF_963575625.1 of Listeria tempestatis. Taxonomy (NCBI): domain Bacteria; kingdom Bacillati; phylum Bacillota; class Bacilli; order Caryophanales; family Listeriaceae; genus Listeria; species Listeria tempestatis. The sequence goes on along the minus strand of NZ_CAUYTK010000001.1, from coordinate 112,937 downwards.
TTTTCTTTTTCATCCAACTAAGAGTATCCAGGGCATGTTCTACATCACTTTTTTTATAGAATCGACCGGGCTCAAGTTCTAGTTCATCATGAAAAGCCGCTACATCACTTGCATTCAGCTCACTGTATTCCCCGTAGCCCACTAATCCAGTGAACATTTGTCTAGCTTGATTCGTAACGACTTGTGCTGTTTCAGGAACGTCCTGAATAATTTGCTCAAGTTGTTTTAGCACTTGTAAGCATTCTGTTTCTGTTCGATTCGCAATACTCATTAGAAGTTCGCCGCGGATTAAAAGCATAGGCGCCGCATAGTCACTCATTCCAGAAAAAGCCAAATAGTTGCGCATTTGTTCTAAGTCATCTACATTCCATGACTGTCCAGAAAATAATTGCATGGAACCATCCGATTGAAATTGATAGCGATCTAAGCTGTGATCGGCAAATGTAGCCAACATAAGATAAGACAAGCTAGGATTTATACCTTTTAAAGCTTTATCAAAAGCTAAAAGACCACCAAATTTTGCATAGGTTTGATTAATATTGGCTAAAAAAGGCGATTTTTTTATGTATGCTGCCATATCTTGATGTTGCATTGTAAACTTAGCTTGGGGATCATAAATGATTCGTTGCGTACCAAAGGCTGGCTCATCGCGATTTAAACGTGCTAAACCATCCGTTAGGTTGATGTAATCAAATATTTTGCCATTGAGTGCTCCTGTCCGCACGTATTCTTGCCCTTCTTTAGTTAAACAAGGGTAAATATTCGGGCCTTCAAAGCTATATGCTTGATCTACTAACTGCGGATATTGATAGGCAGCATACTTGACTTCACTTCCTCCTAATGAATGTCCAGTTAAAGTGAACGTGGCATTTGGGAATCGACTTTGAAGATGTTGGCCAACGTAGTCAGCAGATAATTTAAAAGAATTAGCCCCTTCACTTTCAAAAGGTTTCTTCTGAATAAGATACTGATAGTCAATTCCGAGCCAATCGTATAAAACTTCGCCCACCTCTTTATCAAAGCCTTCTTTACCACCACCATAGTCTTTCATCCGTCCTTTAATATCCATGGGTTCGGATCCACGATACGCTACAAAAGCATGCGTGATTCGTTCGGGATGACCATTTTTTAAGTTGTTGTAATCTTCTTTGGTTCCGTATGTCACTGCGTTGACACCGCTATCAATTCGATCTAGTGCATAATATGTATTCCCATTTTCATCAATAATCTTACTTCGATTAAATTCTTTAATGTCGTAAACTTTATCAGCAAGCATCCAAGCTGTTTTTTCTTGCCCCATAAAATTATTCACCCCTGATTTTTCTGTATATTATATGCTATAATCATACTAAAAAGGGAAGGACTGCGCAATCATGAATAAAATTATATTACTACTATTCTTACTTAACACTGTATTATTAGTGGCATGCGGTCAGGAGGACAGAAAGATGAGTGACCAAGAAAAAGCTGAAAAATTTACTGAACAAATGAAGCCAATTATGGAAGAACGTATACATACTGACGATTATAATAATTTCGTAAAACAAATCAATTTTATTGAAGACTCTGTGGAAGTGACTCCGTTGGGGAACATTAGCATTGATGGAACAATAAACAATAATGATTCTTTAGGTTTTACATTTACTTTAACTTATTCTAATAAAAACAATATCCAATCTTATAGCTATGATGATTTACTCGCTAAAAAAATGGGGAACTTTGATAAGGATAAAATGGATCCATTGCCAAGTAACGAATCTACTTCAAATGAAAAGTATCCCGGAACTTCTCTTAAAAGCATGAGAAAAAGCATTTAACATGAAGAGCCCACTAATAACTACACCATTAATGTGGATTTTATTACTTGTTTCAATTGGATTTATATTAACATCTTGTAGTAAAGGAGCTGGTGACATAAGCAAACAAGAAAAAGCTGAAAAATTTGCTAAAAAATGCACCCAGTAATGGAAGAACGAATTCATGCTGAAGATTATAATAATTATGTTAAAGATATTCATTTTGATAGTGTAGATATTTCCCCTTTAAGACGAATAAATGTGGAAGGACATATCAACTAAGATGAAATGGATTATTTTGTTTTTACTTTAGATTTAAATGTCGAAAAAGCAACTGACTATTCTTTTAGTAATTCTCTCGCAAAAAAGAGGGGTAATTTTGATAAATCAGAATCGGCTACTCAACCAAGTAAAGAATCAAGCACAAAAGAAAAGTATCTTGGAACATCTCTTCGGAACCTACGTCTAAACTCTACCAAATAAGAACAAACTTTATAAAATAACTCCATTCTTAAATTAATTATTAGATTGTTCTAAAAAGTGAAGCTTCATACATCCCGTCTGAAACATGAAAAAATAGTCTGAGACATAAATAATAGACAAAAATCCAGTAAAATCCATTTTTAAAAATGGCATGTTTACCGGATTTTTGCTTGTCTAGTTACTTTTTTATAAAACAAAATCTAATTATGTCCCAGACTTACTCTCTTTTTAAGCACGTGAAACGTAGCTGGCCTCTGTTGTGTTAATCACAAGTGTGTCACCCTCATTGACGAAGAAAGGTACTTGAACAACTAGACCCGTTTCAAGCGTTGCTGGTTTGGAGCCACCAGAAGATGTATCACCTTTAATTCCTGGTTCCGTTGCAGTTACTTTTAACTCCACTGTGTTTGGCAAGTCTACACCAATTGTTTCACCTTGATACATGATGATGTTGATTTCCATATTTTCTTTTAGGAATTTCAACTCATATTCAATTTGTGTTTCCGGTAATTCAATTTGCTCATAAGATTCGTTATCCATAAACACATAGTTTGTGCCATCTGCATATAGATATTGCATTTTGCGATTATCGATTTGCGCTTTGGCCACTTTTTCGCCGCCACGGAATGTTTTTTCTTGAATTGCACCTGTACGTAAATTGCGTAGTTTAGAGCGAACAAAAGCTGCGCCCTTACCTGGTTTCACGTGTTGAAAATCCAAAACGCGCCAAATCCCATTATCTACTTCAATTGTAAGACCCGTACGAAAATCGTTAACTGAAATCATCTTTTTCCTCCTGTAAATCCCATTTTCTTAGTTCTTACTTATTTAACCACAAATAGCTAAAAGTTACAAAGAAATTTTACAAAATAATAAGTTCTTTTGGCGAATGAATTAAGACCTCATTCCCTGTTTCTGTGATTAAAATATCGTCCTCGATACGCACGCCGCCAATTCCTGGTAAATAAATGCCTGGTTCATCAGTCACTACATTGCCGGCAACTAATTTTTGTGGACTCTTCATGGATAAATTAGGACCTTCGTGAATTTCAAGCCCAATACCGTGCCCTAAAGAATGTCCAAAATCATCACCGTATCCGAAAGACGCAATATGGTCACGAGCGATTTTATCAGCCTCAATGCCCGTCATACCAGGTTTTAATGCATCGATTACTTTAAGTTGTGCATCTAATGTAATTTGATAAATTTCTTTTAATTTTTCACTTGGTTCCCCCACCGAAACAGTACGTGTCATATCTGAACAGTACCCATTGTAATAGCAACCGTAATCCATTGTCACAAAATCGCCTGTTTCAATTTTCTTATCAGAAGCCACGCCGTGCGGAAGTGCCGAACGAAGACCACTCGCTACAATTGTATCGAAGGATGATGAAGTCGCACCTTGTCTGCGCATAAAGAATTCAAGCTCATTAGATACTTCAAGCTCTGTCATTCCCACCTTCATGAAGCGAATGATATGATCAAACGCAGCATCAGCAATTTCACATGCAGTTCGAATTTCTTTTAATTCTGCCTCTGTTTTCACTTGTCGCATCATTTCAAAAAAACCTTGAACCGGCGAAAGTGCTGCGGAAAAAGTTTGCTCCATTATTTTGAATTCAGAAACAGTGACGTAAGCTTCTTCAAAATTTAATGTTTTTACACCATTTTTTTGAAGTAATTCTTCAACCGTTTCAAAAATTGGCCCTTGATGCTTTACAATTTCATAATCTACAGCTTGTTTACTAGCTTGTTCTGTATAACGGAAGTCCGTCACAAAATAAGCTTTTTGAGGCAAAATTAGTGCCACACCACTCGTGCCAGTAAATCCGGAAACGTAACGTCTATTATATTCGCTCGTCACAAGAACTGCTTCCATTTTTTCATTTACAAGTGCTTGTTGTATGCTTTTCAATCGATTCATTTTTAACTTCCTCCCTATTATGTATGCTTCGTTTTTTATTTTACCATAAGTGCCACGCAAAAACCCATCCGAGAGCTGGATGAGTTTTTTTGCGGTATACCATTTTAGTGAAGTGAGGTAAATCTGCCCAAAACGCATTGGACTACTATTTTTATAACCTTTTTTTATGAAATTAAAACATTCGAGAAAAAGTCAGTAACAAGCTATACTTCCTGTGGTATAATTAGTTTTTAGAAATCATAAAGGCTGGTGAACTTGTTGAAAGATAGACAAAAACCTGCTTATGGCGGTCAAGCAGTCGTTGAAGGCGTCATGTTTGGCGGCAAAAAGCAAACCGTTACGGCCATTCGCAGACTAGACGGTACGATAGAGTACTTTTATTTAGAAAAAAACAGTCCTAATTGGGTGACGACTTTAAAACGCATTCCTTTTTTAAGAGGCATTGTCGCTCTTATTGAGTCTAGTGCCATAGGTTCTAAACATTTAACGTTTGCAACAGATCGTTATGATGAGGATCCAAATCAACCTGAAGTGGAAGAAAAAATTGAGAAAAAAGAATCAAAAGTCGCTCTTTGGCTTGGTGTAGCTGTTATTGGTGTCCTGTCATTTGTTTTCGCGAAATTTGTAATGACACTTATTCCAGTATTTCTCGCACAATTTTTCCGTTTTCTTGTTCCAGGTGATGTTGGACAAGTCATTTTAGAGAGCTTTTTTAAACTTTTATTGTTACTCACCTATATTTTTGTCATTTCGCAAACCCCGATTATTAAAAGAGTTTTCCAGTATCACGGTTCTGAACATAAAGTTATCAATTGCTATGAAAATAACCTCCCTCTTACTGTTGAAAATGTTCAAAAACAGTCGCGGCTTCATTATCGCTGTGGGAGTAGTTTCATTTTGTTCACTGTCATTGTTGGGATGTTCATTTACTTCTTAGTACCAACTGACCCCTTATGGCTACGTGTTGTGGATCGTATTTTACTCATCCCTGTCGTCCTTGGTGTAGCGTTTGAAGTCTTGCAACTCACCAATAAATGCCGGAACATTCCCGTTTTGCGCTTCCTAGGCTATCCAGGGCTCTGGCTACAATTAATTACAACGAAAGAGCCTGACGACTCACAAGTAGAAGTTGCCATTGCATCTTTCAATGAGCTTTTACGTGTTGAACAAGAAGGCGCACCTTTAAGCGACTTACCTCAAAATTTAGAGTTACTGGAGTAGATGAGTTTGAAAAAAACATCCCAAATTATTTTTATTCTACTTCTTGTGCTTTGTCTTATTGGCATCTTTACGGGTTTCGCGATTTCGCTTATCATACTCATTATCATTGGGGTAGTTTCTGCTTCTTTGCTTTTTGTTTTGTTTTATTCTATGGCGGCTAAAAATGAGTCTGGTTATAAAAAAGCGGTTAAGCAATCAAGGAAACTTCGCCAAAATGAGGAAAATCGCATTTCAAAAAAGAAAAAATCTTCGTTCAAAGTCATTGATGGTGGAAAAAAATGAGTTATAATAGAAATGATGTTGTACTTAGAAAGGAGTTTATGAGTTGGATTTTAGTTGGATTTTAGCCATTGCCATTTTACTGATTTTACTAGGTTATGAAGTGTATCAGCTAATTATGCGCAGAAAAGCAGTCAAGGTTTTATCAGAAGAAGAGTTTAAAGAGGGGTATCGCAAAGCGCAACTTATTGATGTGCGCGAACCTAATGAGTTTGATGGTGGTCATATTTTAGGAGCAAGAAATATTCCTGTGACACAACTTAAACAACGTATTTCTGAGTTCCGCAAAGATCAGCCGATTTACTTGTACTGTCAGTCCGCGCAGCGTAGTAACCGCGCAGGTATCATGCTTTATAAACGCGGCTACCGAAATATTTATCAACTAAAAGGCGGTTTCCGTAAGTGGAAAGGTAAAACAAAAGCAAAGTAAATATGAACGCCGTCTCAATTTATGAGGCGGCTCAAATTTTATAAAGGAGCGTATATATGTCTAAAATAGTAGCACCAAAAATTCCTCATCATTTAATAAATGCGTTTGAAGCAGACCTAGCTGATTCTTTTTTACAGCACATCCTTTTTACTGGCACTTTTCCTCTTCAAGAAGCTGAAAGTCTTACGTTCGATCAATCGAAATTTGAAAATGTCTTTTTTGAAGGTCGTCATTATCCAAAATTTGACTTGACCGATGTCCTTTTTGAAAAATGTAATTTATCAAATCTCTCACTCTATTCAAGTACCGTTCACCGCGCAAGATTTCACGATTGCAAATTAACGGGTGTTGATTTCTCCGACAGTTTATTTCATAATGTTACCTTCCAAAACTGCTTGCTAGATTTAGCTGGCTTTAGTTTCTCAAAATTTAAAAATGCTAGCTTTGTTGATTGTCAGTTAGTTGGGGCTGAATTTGAAAGTACCGAGTTCAAACAATTTTCATTTCAAAATTGCCTTTTGACAGACTGTCTTTTCGCTAACACTTCACTAAATGGACTCGACTTTACAAGTTGCACTTTTGATAAACTAATTGCCTCAATAGAGTCGCTTAAAGGATTAAAAGTTACTTCTGAACAAGCCATAAAATTATCCACCTTGCTTGGCATCGTTATCGAATAAAAATCAGACTAAATACTGATTAATTTTCCGTCTATCGTAGGTTATAAATCCTCTATTTTCCCGCTAAAATAATGGTATCGACATAAAAAGGGGATTTCAAAATGAAGATATACATACTTTTAACTAGCACCAACACACTGCTTGCGAGAACAATTCAAAAATCAACAGGGTTTCCGTTCTCACACGTCTCACTTGCATTAGATGCTTCACTTTTTAATACATATAGTTTTGGAAGAAAAAGTGATTTAAATCCATTTCAAGCGGGTTTTGTTCGGGAAAACATGCATGATCCAATCTTTCAAAATGCAACTTGCATCATTTATGAGCTTCGAGTTTCCAAAGAAAAATATGACCAAATTAAACGTTCCGTACATAAAATGAAGCGTAGAGAAAAACACTATCGCTATAATTTTTTAGGCTTGTTCGCCTTACTTTTCCAAATTCCGTATAAACGTGAAAACTATATGTTCTGTAGTCAATTTGTTGGACGGACACTTCTTGAGGCAGATATTAACATTGATAATATTCCTCCAGAATTATTAAAGCCTAGTGACTTCACAGCTTTTGAACCACTAAATGAAGTGTTCTCTGGTCAATTAAAAGACTACCCAATTTTTGAAAAAGATAATAAAATTGCTTAAAAAATAGGGAAGTAAGCTACAAGCCTACTTCCCTATTTTTATTATTTTTGGTAACGAAGGACTGGTTTTCTTGCAGCACGTGTTTCATCAAGACGTTTTACATAGGTATCATGCGGAGCCTCTTGGACGATCTCAGGATCATCTTCCGCTTCTTTCGCAATTTGTAACATTGTGTCGATGAATTTGTCAAGTGTTTCCTTCGATTCTGTTTCCGTTGGTTCAATCATCATCGCTTCTTCTACAATGAGCGGGAAATATACCGTTGGCGGATGGAAATTGTGGTCTAAAAGACGTTTGGCAATATCTGTCGTTCTAACGCCAAGTTTCTTTTGACGATTGCCGCTAAGGACAAATTCGTGTTTGCATACTTGGTCGAATGGTAAATCAAATGCTTTTTCAAGACGGCGCATCATATAATTGGCGTTTAAGACAGCATACTCGGTTACTTTTTTGAGTCCATCTGGGCCCATGGTGCGGATATACGTATACGCCCGGACATTAATTCCGAAGTTTCCATAATAAGGTTTTACGCGCCCTATTGATTGCGGGTAGTTATAATCAAATGTGTAGCTTTCCCCTTCTTTTGTTAAAACAGGCGTAGGTAAAAATGGAATTAAATCTTTTTTGATTCCAATTGGGCCGGAGCCAGGTCCACCACCGCCGTGCGGACCGGTAAATGTTTTATGCAAGTTTAAATGCACCACATCAAATCCCATGTCCCCTGGACGCACTTTTGCCATAATCGCATTTAAATTTGCCCCGTCATAGTATAGTTTTCCTCCTGCAGCGTGAATAATTTCCGCAATTTCAACAATATCTTTTTCAAAAAGTCCGAGTGTGTTCGGGTTCGTCAGCATGAGTGCGGCTGTATCTTCACCAACAACAGCACGCAAATCTTCTACATCTACAAGACCTTGTTCATTCGACTTAACGGTTACAACTTCAAAACCTGCTACAGTTGCAGAAGCTGGGTTCGTACCGTGTGCAGAATCGGGAATAATAACTTTGGTTCGCTTCAAATCGCCATTTGCTTCGTGATAAGCACGGATTAGCATGAGCCCCGTCCACTCACCTTGTGCTCCTGCTGCTGGCTGTAATGTGACCTCATCCATTCCTGTAATTTCCACTAAGCTCATCTGCAAATCATATAAAAGTGCCATCGCCCCTTGTACAGAACTTTCAGGCTGATAGGGATGAATATTTGCAAAACCAGGAAAACGTGCAACTTTTTCGTTAATTTTCGGATTGTACTTCATCGTACATGAACCTAGTGGATAAAACCCTGAATCTACACCAAAGTTATGGTTTGAAAGCTCCGTATAGTGACGCATAATTTCAAGTTCGCTAAGCTCTGGTAAATCCGCTTTCTCCGAACGAATATAGCGCGACTCAAAAATATCTTCTAAATTTGTTTCAGGAACATCTTGCTCTGGTAGGCTAAAACCGATACGTCCTGGCACAGAACGTTCGAATACAAGTTTCATCGTTTCACTCATTTTACACCCTCCAAACTCTCTACTAATGCTGTAATAAAGGCATCGATTTCGTCTTTCGTACGCATTTCTGTTACGGCGACAAGCATATGGTTTGCATAACGCGGTGCATAGAGCCCTAAATCAAAACCACCTATAAAACCGCGTCCTAGTAAAGCTTCATTAATATTTTTCACTGGCTCATCTAATTTCACCACAAATTCATTAAAGAAAGCGTCCGAGAATAAAACGGTAAAACCAGCCGCTTGAAACGCATTTTTAGCATAATGTGCCTTATCAATGTTTTGCTTTGCCATTTCAGGAAGCCCGTTCTGTCCTAGTGCAACCATTGCAACCGAGGAGGCAAGCGCGTTTAACGCTTGATTTGAACAGATATTAGATGTTGCTTTATCACGACGAATGTGCTGTTCGCGTGCCTGAAGCGTAAGCACATAGCCACGTTTGCCATTTTCATCAACTGTTTCGCCGACTAAACGGCCTGGAACTTTACGCATTAATTTTGTTGTACAAGCGAAATACCCACAGTGCGGACCACCAAATGATTCAGGAATCCCAAATACCTGTGTATCGCCTGTAACAATATCTGCCCCAAATTTCCCAGGTGGGGTTAAAATTCCTAAAGCGAGCGGATTACTTGAAACGATAAGCAGTCCTTTTTGTTCATGAACAATCGCCTCAATTGCTGCTAAATCTTCTATTTGCCCATAAAAATTCGGATAGCCAACAACGACACCGGCAACTTCATCGTTCATTGCTACTTTAAGTGCCTCCAAATCAGTTTTTCCATCTTTTTCAGGAATAAGTTGTACGTCCACGCCTTGTCCACTTGCATAGGTTTCTAATACGTGTTTGGATTCAGGATGAACCGCTTCAGAGACCAAAACTTTCTTTCGTTTCGTATGACCAGCTGCAAGCATGGCGGCTTCAGCAAGTGATGTCCCCCCGTCATACATCGATGAGTTCGCTAAATCCATTCCAGTAAGTTCTGCAATCATGGTCTGAAACTCAAAAATCGCCTGCAATTCTCCTTGAGAAATTTCAGGTTGATACGGCGTATAGGCCGTGTAAAACTCAGAACGCGAAATGACATGGTCAACAATTGTTGGGATGTAATGTGAATATACACCTGCACCTAGAAATGAGGCAGCTTCTTGTGTATTCACATTTTGCGCAGCTAGTTTTGTCAGTTCACGCAACAAATTAGGTTCCGAAATCGCAGGTTTCAAATTATAATCTCGATTAAATCTGATTTTCTCCGGGATATCCGTGAACAAATCTTGTATGGAACTGACCCCAATTGTTTCTAACATTTCTTTTTCATCTTGCTCCGTCATTGGTAAGTAGCGAAATTTTGACATGTTCTTTCCTCCTTTTAATTGCGTAAGGTTTATTTTCCTCGTTTATAAAACGGCGTTTCAACAACGACAGCTTTTAGTTTTTTGTTGCGCACGGAAACTTCAAGCTCCGTTCCAATTTCAGCATATGACGAGTCGATTAAGGCAAGTCCTAAGTTTTTCCCTAAAGTAGGTGATTGTGTTCCTGAAGTGATTTCCCCAATTTCTTTTTCGCCTAGATAAACTGGATAGCCGTGTCTTGGTATCCCACGGTCGAGGAGTTCTACCCCAACGAGTTTACGTGGCACACCTGCTTCTTTTTGTGCAATGAGTGCGGCCTTTCCAATAAAGTCTGGCTCTTTTTTTAATTTCACAGCGAAGTTTACGCCCGCTTCAAGTGGCGTAATATCTTTTGATAGCTCTTGACCGTAAAGCGCCAAATTCGCTTCAAATCGAAGGGTATCACGTGCACCGAGTCCAATTGGTTTTGCACCAGCATTTGTCACTGCATTAAACACGGTAATTGCATCTTCAGCTGCCATATAAATTTCAAATCCGTCTTCACCTGTGTAGCCGCTACGCGAAATGATTGCGTCAACGGAAGCTACCTTTTCTTCTACAAAACCAAAAAACGGAATACTCGCCAAATCTGCATCTGTCAATGTTTGCACGAGTTTCTCGGCGTTAGGTCCTTGTACTGCAAGTTGACCATATTCTGCTGACACATTTTTCACCTCTACATCTTCGGTGACGTGTTCTTTTAGCCAGTTAAAGTCTTTTTCTGTATTTGCAGCGTTCACAACGAGTAAATAGTCTTCACTGTTACGTTTATAAACGACTAAATCATCAACGGTTCCCCCGTCTTCATAACACATAATATTATATTGCGCACGTCCATCTTTTAGGTTTGAAATATTATTTGTGAGCATTTTCTCTAAGTAAGCAGTGCTCTCTTTCCCTGTCACATGAACTTCACCCATATGTGAAACATCAAATACTCCAACATCCGTGCGAACTGTTTCATGCTCGGCTTTTATCCCTGCAAATTGTACTGGTAAATCCCATCCCCCGAAATCAATTGTTTTGGCTCCGTACTTCTCATAAACTGAGTGAAGCGGTGTCCGTAGTAATTCTGTCAAAATGAAAACCTCCTTTTAAATTTAAGCATAGGAAAAAGGCTTACTAAATCATAAGCCCTGTCGTCTGAACTCCAGAGTTGCGTCCCATAAACATCCTTTTGCCTGAGAGTTTCACATACTTTATGCTTTCCCCGTCGGCGCTGTTTTAACAGTCTCTCTGTTTATTTTCAACCGCATTTTACATATGTACCTGCCTTTTCCTATAGCTTATCACGCCTCGCAACGTTCGGCAAATTATACGTTCTAACGTATATAAAAGTATTTTTTTATTGCATTGTTCGTAATGAAAAGGCTTTATTTATTTTCGTACGAAAAAACGTACGCATAGTTATTGAATTCACAAACTTTTTGGAGAAAAAATTTTTTTATGTGTTGGTGATGTATTTTTTGACATCAATTAAGCGTTTGCATTTTTATCCTGTTGTCTAAAAATCATTGTCCGGCAGGAAAACCCTTTTATCCAAAAAAGGAGTTTGGAATGTGCGCGGCGAATATAATTAGCAAGAGGTGAATATCATGCCCCAAATTTTTTTAGATCGTATTTTAGAACAGTGTTTTGAGCTGCATGCAAGCGATTTGCATGTGCATCCTTCTCTGACTTGTTATCTTGTAAGAGTTCGCGTTTCTGGAAAACTCTATCCTTTAGCAACTTTGCCATTTAATCATGGTGACAAGCTGATTTCTTTTTTGAAGTTCAATGCGCAAATGGATATTGGCGAAAAACGAAAGCCGCAATCTGGGCAATATGAGCGTGTAGTTAATAATCGCACAATTTCTCTTAGAGTTTCTACGTTGCCAAACAAAACGGGAAAGGAAAGCATGGTTTTGCGGCTATACAATTGCGCGGAGTCGCTTCCGTTTTTAGAAACAACTCTTTTTTATGAGACAGCAAAATCTATTTTAGGTTGTTGTGCTTCTAAATCAGGTTTATTTCTATTTTCAGGTAGCACAGGAAGTGGCAAATCCACATCTATGTATAGTCTTGCTACTGAATTAACTCGGCACACACATCAACATGTTGTCACTATTGAAGATCCTGTCGAACATTTTCATCAAGAGTTCTTACAAATCGAAGTTAATGAACGTGCTGGGCTTACTTATGGAACAATTATACGCTCACTTTTAAGGCATGATCCAGATATTCTAATTATTGGTGAAATCCGTGATAGCGAGACTGCGCAAATGGCCATACGAGCTGCTCTAACAGGACATCTTGTGATGAGTACTGTCCATGCAAATAGTTTAGATGGCATTATTGCTAGACTAGCTGAATTAGGTGTGTCAAAAGAAAATTTAGCACATTGTTTGCTTGGTATAAGCTTTCAAAAAATTCATGCCCTATATTGTCCACTATGTTTAAATTCTTGCCATCTTTTTTGCACACATCTTTCAAGAAAACGCACTGTTTTATACGAAATCGAAACACGACAAATGCATCTTTTGCAAATGATAGAAGGGCAGAGAGCTACCCCCTTACTTTCACTTAACAAACAATTTCAGAAAGGACATTGCTATGGCTTTTTTAAACCAAACCGACTGGAATAAAGATGGCGATTTCCTAATTCGCCTTTCCGAACTTTTAGGCAAAGGTTTTCCAATTGATACTGCTATTGCCTATCTAGCAATCACTTCAAAAAAAGAAAAAAGACGCTACCATATCATGCTTGAAACATTAAATACTGGTGCGAATTTTTCAACAGCACTACAAAAAGCTGATTTTCCCTCCTTCATATCGGCACCTGTCCTTTACGCAAATGAACACGGTTATTTTAACGAAACTCTACTAGAGTGCGGCAAACTTTTAAAAAGAAAAGCTGAACAACAAAAATCTTTAAAAAAGACATTTCAATATCCGGCTGTTCTCTTTTCAACCGTCATCATTGTATTTTTCTTGTTACGGATTTTCTTGCTACCTAAATTTGATTTACTTTTTAGGCAAATTGCTAATGGTAAAAATACCTCCAGCCAGTTCTCTTATTTCTTGTTGCAGCAATTGCCGATTATATTGTTTGGCGTTATGCTAGGTTGTTTTTGCCTATTCTTATTCATTTTAAGAAGGAGTAAGCGAAAAGATGCTTTAAGACGAGCCTTTTTTTTCAATAAAATCCCTATTGTTTCTAGCTTTACACGCATCCATTATTCACAACTTTTTGCAAGAGAGTGCGGTTATTTATTAAAAAGTGGGCTTTCTATCCAACAAACTTTTCAGCTTTTCTCGGAAAAGGAATCAACCTCCTTTTTCATGAATATAGGTGAAAAATTTACAGCCTCCTTAGAAAAAGGTACTTCTTTCACCGATGCTACAAAATCGATTGGTATTTTTGAAAAAGAACTGGTCTACATTATTAAACATGGTGAAAAAAATGGTACTTTACCGGATGAGCTTTTATTTTATTATGATTTTTGTCATAGTAAAACGCTCGAAAAAACAGAGAAGCTTTTTGGTTATATTCAACCAGCCGTATTTCTTATTATCGGCATTTTAATTATTTCAATTTATTTATCAATTCTCTATCCAATGTTTTCGGTGGTTAATCAAATCTAAAAGGAGTGTTTTTATGTTTAAAATCAATTGGAAAGATAACGAAGCCTTTACTTTAGTAGAAATGTTAATTGTTTTACTTGTCGTAAGTGTTCTGCTGCTATTAACGATTCCAAACATCGTGAAGCAAAGTAAATCTATTAATGATAAAGGTTGTACGGCTTTTATTTCCGTCGTAGAAAGCCAAGTACAAGCCTATCAATTAGAATTCAATCAAATCCCAAGTTTTTCCGACCTCCTAGCAAAGGGGTATTTGTCTGAAGATCAAAAAAGTTGCCCTAATGGAAAAACCGTTCAAATTGATGCTTCCGGAAATGTTAAGGAAAACTAGTGAAAAATGATGGTTTTACACTTATTGAAATGTTATTTGTCTTATTGATTTGTAGTCTAACCATTCAATTATCAATTACGCCAGTTCATAGTCTTATTAATCAAATTTCAGAAAAAGAAATGCTCGAGCAAATTAAGGCAGATATTTATCTAGCGCAAACCATTGCAATTACAAGTAATAAGCGTACAGAAATTATTTTTAGTCAAGAGCAGTTTTATGTAGTAATTGACGACCAAGTACGATTCGCAGAAAAATTTCCCAAGTCGCTAAAAGTTCTTCAACTAGAAAAATTTCAATTTTTACCAAACTCGGGCCATATAAATCGGTTTACAACCGTTCATTTTGAAGGACTTACACGTAACTACAAATGGATTTTTCAAATTGGGAAGGGGCGTTTTAGAATTGAAGAAGCCTAATGGTTTTACGCTCCTTGAAAGTATTTTTTCGCTTAGTATTTTAATTTTGATTACTTCTTTCATTATGCCGTTGATTTTATTTATGCTTAGTCAACTTGAAGCTGAGCAAGACTTAACAATACTTTATCAGCATCTATATAATCAAATTGAAATTCAACACCCCCTCCCTTTCAAAAAAGAAATTGATGGTTTTTATATTGAGCAATTAAAAAAGGAGGAGATTTGTGGCTGGTCAAATAAAAACAAAAAATGTCTCCCTCTCTCCAAATAAAAATGCTTTTAGCCTTCTGGAATCTATTGTGGCACTTTTAGTCACCATCATCATTTTTACAATGATTCCTTTTTTACTGCAAACCGAAAAAAAGATTTTAAATGCAACGAATATTTCTCATAGTGCGGAATGGCATATTTTTATGAAACAACTACGGGAAGAAGTTTTAGACAGGGAAGTTCAAATTCTATCAGATAATAAATTTTGTTCTATTTCGAGTAAAGAAGTTTGTTATGAATTCTATAAAGATATAATTCGCAAACAAGTTGATGGAAAAGGACATGAAACATTACTTACAAATGTCACTCAATTTTCGCTTTCTTTAAATGATGCTGAACTCAGTTTAAAAATCAGAACAACTGCCAATAAAAATTTTACGACTCGACTTGCGCTAGAAAGGGAGTGAATTTATTATGAAAAATGGCTTTTCTCTCCCAATTACTATATTTATTCTTTTTATTAGCTTTCTTATCTTAACCAGTGTGATAACTCTTTTTAATCGCCAAATCGAATTCGAGCATAGATGGCAAAATTATTATATGGAGAGAATAAAGCAATTTGGTCGATAACTAACTTCTTGTACGCAAAATAACGCACTGCCTACTTTTATTAGACAGTGCGTTATTAATAAATTCGCTCAGATGATGAGACTAGGTTTAAAATTTTCCCATCATTGATAGAAATAAGTTGTTCAAACTGATATCCATATAAGATTTTTTTACCGTCTGGAGAGCTAACTATAGGTTTATTATCCATGAGTTCCATAATGACACGGTGCGCTTTCTTTTCTGGATTCACCAATACAAGCCGATAATCATTTCCTTGTGGACTTACTTTTTTACTTTCATACGGTTCAAAAGTTAAAAAAGTCTTGCTCGTAAAATTTTTATCGAAATAAGGAATAAACGTCCCTAATTCATCGTATTCTCTAGGCATATCATATTTATAAATAGTTTGAAAGCCAATCGTCCGAAAATCATACGTAACTTTTGATGAATCATCAGCTCGCTCAGTTGTTAAAAGCATATTATGACTTACAGCAAATTGTAAAATATTAGCTACGATAAGACTTTCTGGTTCTTGTTCTCTAGTATCTTCCAAATATAAATTGCCGAGTTCACTATCAGGTTCTTTTCGATTTACTACATATAAATTATCACTATACCAGCTAACAAATTGTGATGTAGTCGTTACTTTTGAAATTTCACTTGTTTCTGTATCAATAACATTTACGGTGTAGGCAAAATTCTGATCAAAGAGCACCATCATTATTTTATTCACCGAATCTTGATTCCAATAAAAATTGGCAGACAAAGGTTCCATCTCTTTGGTCATAATCGTATCACCAGTAGATGTCGAATGAACAGATAAATTCACTTTATTATTTTTTTGAATGGCATAGATGAGAAACCTAGTTCCATCTGGACTTAATTGCACATCAGAAATTAAGCTATTTACAGATAGTATTCTTCCTTCTTTTCCCGTATAAATATTGTAGTTAATAAAGTTTGTACTATTTCCTTGTTGCGCTTGAACTAAAACACTTTCATTATTTAACCAGCCAATGATGCGAACAAATTTCTGCTTACTTGTTTGAAATGGTTTGACGGTCATGCTCTCATTTTCCCTAGCATCTTTCTTCTCAGGAGGAGAGCATCCAAATGATGTAGAAGTGATGACTGCTAAGAACAAAACTAGGATAAGTACTTGTTTTTTCTTCATTTGAAGCCTCCAATCTGTTTATCTATCCTTAAAAATACCCTTTTTAGAATAAGCTAAAACTAGATTAGATGGCACTTTTTTAATTATTAAGCTTCCTCATTTGGGAGCGCTAACCATGCAGCGCCAATAACACCTGCATCATTACCTTTAGTAGCGATTGAAATTTTAGTCGATTCCCTAACTGCTGGGAATACCATTGTTTCAAAGTATGCAATAACTGGTTTTAATAAAGCGTCACCGGCAGCTGAAACTCCCCCGCCAATAATGATTTTTTCAGGATTTAACATATTTCCAATATGGCTAAGTGCTAATGCTAAATAGAAGGAAATTTTATCAACAACTTTTTTAGCTAATTCATCATTTTCTTTTTCAAAATCAAAAACAAGTTTAGCTGTCACTTCTTCATCATTTAAAATGGCATCACGCAGTTTAGAATCACCTGAGAAATCTTTTGCGAGGTCTTTTGCAACACGTACAATACCTGTTGCAGATGCAATTGTCTCTAGGCATCCTTTCTTTCCGCATGTACAATCATAACCATTTTCAGGTACAACAGTAACATGACCAATTTCGCCAGCAGCCCCTCTCACACCGTGAAGAATTTTGCCTTCAGCAAAAATTCCACCGCCGACACCTGTACCTAGTGTGACAAATACTACGTTTGCACCGCCTTCTCCGGCACCTTTCCAGCGTTCACCAAGTGCGGCAACATTTGCATCATTATCTAAGTGAACTTTTAGTCCTGTTATACGCTCAAGATCTTCTGACACATTTTGTTCTTCCACCCAGTTTAAATTATAAGCGCCTTTTACAGTCCCTTTTTCAAAATTTACAGCACCTGGGGTTCCCATACCGATTCCGTAGAATTCATCACTTTTAACTTGAAGTTCTGCCAATTTTTGATTTAAGCTATTGCCAATATCTTGAACAATATTTTTGCCGTTATCCTCGATGTTCGTTTTAATTGTCCATTTATCAGTAATATCGCCCTCTTTGTTTAAAAGCGCAATTTTAGCTGTCGTTCCACCTAAATCAATACCAATTAACTTTTTGTCCATGTCCCTTATTCTCCTTTTATTTACTATTTTTCTTCTGTTCTTTTATTAATTCTTGTTTTAGAATGCCTCGTGCTTTTGCATATAACTCTCTCTCTAAAATTTGATGTTTAAAAAGTTCAGTTAGTTCATGCTCCATCATTTCGATATCATACTCGCGTTTACCAAGATAAATGATAATGCCATATTTTTTTAATAGCTGTGCTACATCATAAACAGAATTCATAGCGTTCCCTCTAACTGGTTAGGATTTTTTAATTGATTATAGAAATCTAAAAAGTATTTTTCATCAGATAAGTCCTTTGCTTTTTCTGCTTCTTTTAAAGCATTTTCTCGGTCACCTTTGTGCAAATAGGTTACTGCTAAAACATAATGTGCTTGAGGAATATCTGGATTTAATAGAATTGCTTCTCTTGCAGCAGCTTCTGCTTTCGCATAATGTTTATTTTGTAAGGCTTCTGTAGCCATAAGTGTATAGGTATATTCATCAGCACTTCTTGTTTCCACTAGATAAGAAAGTATTTTATTGGCTTCTTTATGATTTTCTTCTTGTAAATAAGATTGTGCAATGCTATTACTAATTGCAGGATTCTGAATTTCTCCTGCTTTGTTAATGCCCATAATTAGAAATAAAGTCGTTAGCGTAATAAATCCTATTCCGTAAAAAAGTCGACGCCAGTGAAAATATTGTAGTGGTAAAGATAATGCTCCTGCTAAAAAGAAGCCTCCGACAAGACCACCTACATGTCCAGCTAAATCGATTCCAGTTGCAAAAATGTCGATGATTAGATTTACTGCAACTAACGCTGCAATACTAGAACCAATTGTTTTAGCATAAAGATGCGGTTTTAACACGACTAAGTACAACAAAGCACCAAAAAGAGCGAAAACTGCGGTACTGGAGCCAACAGCTACATTACTATTCAAAGCAAAGCTTGCGATATTTCCAGCAATTCCACCTATTAGCAAAATGGAAATATAACGCCATCTTCCATAAAGTTTTTCTGCCCATGGGCCAACAATGTAGAGCATCAAGCAATTAGAGGCAATATGCATAAGCCCCGTGTGCAAGAAAATAGGCGTAATAAAGCGCCACCATTCGCCTTGATAAATAAGCGGGTTAAACTTAGCACCGTATTCAACTAATGTGAATGTATTAAGTGACATATCTTTGAAAAAGACCCAAAGAAAATAAGCAACCTGCATCGCGATGAAGGCATAAGTAATAAGTGGTTTTTCTTTTCTTGCCGTTTGTTGTTCTTCCGTTACCTTTTTTGTAATGTAGTTGATGACAGTTTGTCGTTCTAGTGCGACGCGTGACTCTGTTATGTCACCATCTACAGAAAATGTTCCTTGCTGAATTCCAAGTTCTATTTCTAACTCTCGCAATTTTTGTTCTGTATGTTCTGTTGAAATTAAAAAGTTCTGGAGTGAAATTTTATTATTTTTTTCTGTTATTGTTTTCTCAAATACCGGTTTATCCCCAACAGGCTCAAAGGGACTAATGTAAATGTTTACGAGTGAAAGTTTCAATCTCCCCATTTGTTTACGAAGATTTTCGGCCACATTGAAGACATGTCTAATATCACGCTCCACTACACTTGCCCACCCTAATTCCCGCATTTGAATACGGATAACAGGGCGATCCTTTTTATTTGGGTTATCTAACCATAATTCTTGTTTTTCTTCGTGTAAATGAATGAGTCGATAGTTTTCTTGCCCTAAAAAATAATTCGTTAGTAGCCAGAAAACATAATTTTCTTGGAGGCTCAAAAAATTCCCTGCTTTCTCTCTAAAAATACAGATTACATTTACTACTATACGCAAAAAAATAGGCGTTGTAAACAAATCCTAAATAAAATTCTTTATGATTAAATAACCAAAATTTTCTCAACTGGAATATCATGTGCTTCTGGCTTTAAATCGCCACTTATTTGCTCACTAAAACAAAGCGATATAGTGTGATTGGGATAGTTTTCAAGATAGCGGTCATAAAAGCCACCGCCAAAGCCTATACGATATCCTGCATCGTTATATACTACACCTGGAACAATCAGTAAATCAATGGCTTCTTTTTGCACAACAGGCGCTTTTTCACTTGGTTCTTTAAGTCCTAATTTTTTCTCGACTAATTGATCCCCACTTTGATACTTTCGAAATTGCATGTTATGTCCGGGATAGAGGGTTTCAGGGATAACAATTGTTTTTTGTTCATGAAAAGCCCGTTTGATGATAGATGTTGTATCTAACTCGGGGAATCTTGAAATTGTTACACCAATAATCATTGATTGTTGCCATTCGGGCATGTTAAAAAGTTGATTTGCTAATTTTTCAGATTGCTCACGATGTTTTTCTTTATCCATTTCATTTAGTTGGCGCAAAATTTTTTGACGTAAATCGCTTTTATTTATTAGCATGAGGAAACCTCCCTTTTAAAATAAAAAAAGCAACAGGGGAAATCCTGCTGCTTACTTTGTTTCGCGGTGTAAAGTTACACGACGCAATCTTGGACAATATTTTTTTAGTTCAATACGTTCAGGATTTTCACGTTTATTTTTAGTCGTAATGTAGTTACGATCGCCACACTCTGTGCATTCTAAAGTAATATTTACGCGCATTGTTTTCCCTCCAACTCTATCAGAAAAATTATTTATAGACCTGTATTATAATATCATTTTTAGGCTTATTCTGCAAGGTTACTTGTGATTTTCTTTTTATTTTCTTTACAAATCTCAAAAGGCATGGTCTTTTAACACGCTTTATGTTATAAATAAAAGTAGAGTATTAGTGAAAAGAGGTGTTACTACACAATGACCGCAATCATAATAATTCTTCTTGTTGCTGCTATTGTTCTTTTTATTGTGTCGTTCTTGAAAAAAGGAGATACTGAACAGACAGAAAGCGAATTTGAAGAAGTTGCGTCACAGTTATTGCATGAAAATTATCAGCTTAAACAGCGTATTTCTGCGATTGAAAAAGCTATGCAAAACACTGAAAATGACGAAGTGACTACAGAAGTAAAAGATGGAACAACTGAGATGGCTGCGAAAGAGCCCTCTTCTACTCCGAGTCCTAAAATGCAATCTCTATTAAAAAAACAAGTTATCACCCTTTACACTTCGGGGATTGCAACTGATGAGATCGTCGAACAATCTTCTCTTTCAAAAGAGGAAGTTGAACAAATCATAGAAGAATACTTGGAACATTGATTCCAACTGGCAAGAAAGGGGTAAATCATTGAAGAATAATTTACGCATGATTGCTCTTGGTCTACTCATTTCAGCTGTTGTCCTTTTTGTTTATTCAGAATTTTTCTCTTCAGAAACTGATGCAGCAATAAAGGAACCAGCAACGAAACAAGCAGCTGGAAATAGTAATACTTGGAAGCAAAAATATGAAAAACTGTTAGCTCAGCAAGAGCTTGAAAAAAATGAAGCTGCTGAAAAAGAACGTCAAGAAGCTGAAAAGAAAGCTGCCGAAGAAAAGAAGAAAAATGAAGAGAAAAAATATACGGTTGTCGTTTCTAAAGGCGAGCCTACTTCTCAAGTAAGTCAAGACTTGAAAAATAATGGTATTATTGCAAATGCGCAAGACTTCGATAACTATTTGAAACAAAATAACTATGAAAAATATGTTCGTGATGGTAAATATGATGTCACCAATAAAATGACGTTTGAACAACTCGCGAAAAAGTTAACGCATCAAGATTAAAAAAGCCAAAGTGCCTGAGAGCACTTTGGCTTTTTATTTATTTAGATTCATCTTTTTTAAAACGAGGTTTTCTTGGGCGGTCTTTTTTCTCCTGTGCTTTTTTCTCGTCATAGCCTTCTGGTTTTTCAAGAAGTACTTTACGTGAAAGATTGACACGACCTTGATGATCGACTTCAATAACTTTGACAGTAACTTCATCGCCTAGTTTTAGAACGTCTTCTACTTTACCAACACGCTCATAAGCAAGCTCGGAAATATGCACGAGACCATCTGTTCCTTTGAACAACTCAACAAAGGCTCCAAATTTTTCGATACGACGAACTTTTCCTGTATAAATCTCACCAACTTGAACTTCACGAACGATATCTTCAATAATGCTTATTGCTTTTTTATTCATTGCTTCATCTTGAGAAGCAACATAAACTGTCCCGTCTTGTTCAATATCAATTTTTACGCCAGTTTCTTCAATGATTTGGTTGATTTGTTTTCCACCAGGTCCAATAACATCTTTGATTTTATCTGGCTTAATCGTCATTGTAACAATTTTTGGTGCATACAGAGAGAGCTCTGTGCGCGGTGCACTAATTGTACTCATTAAGTGTTCTAAAATGTGCAAACGACCTTCTTTTGCTTGTGCAAGAGCTTCTTCTAAAATTTGACGGCTCAAACCATCGATTTTAATATCCATTTGAAGTGCTGTGATTCCTTCACTTGTTCCAGCCACTTTAAAGTCCATATCACCAAAATGGTCTTCCATACCTTGAATGTCGGAAAGAATTGTGTAGTCATCGCCTAATTTCACAAGCCCCATTGCAATTCCCGCTACTGGCGCTTTAATCGGTACACCAGCATCCATTAAAGCGAGTGTCGAACCACAAATACTTGCTTGAGAACTTGATCCATTGGATTCTAGAACTTCAGACACAAGACGAATTGTATACGGGAAGTCTTCTTCAGACGGGATAATATATTGAAGTGCACGCTCACCCAACGCTCCGTGTCCAATTTCACGGCGACCAGGCGCACGGCGCGGACCAGTTTCCCCTACACTGAATTGCGGGAAATTATAGTGGTGCATAAAACGTTTGTACTCCTCAGCACCTAGTCCATCAATGATTTGATGCTCACGAAGAGGCGCTAGCGTACAAATGCTTAATGCTTGTGTTTGACCACGTGTAAACAAACCAGAACCGTGTACACGCGGGAGTAGACCAGTTTCAGAGGATAACGGACGAATTTCGTTAACCTTACGACCATCTGGGCGGATTTTTTCTTGTGAGATGAGACGACGCATTTCATCTTTTTCAATCATTTCCAAAATATGAGCGACTTCTGCTAAAACATCATCTTCATCTTCAAGCTCTTTTGCTTTATAGCCCTCTAAAATTTCTTCTTTTACATCTTCAATTGCAGCTTCACGTGCTTTTTTCTCTTCAGTTTGAATGGCTGCTTTCATTTTTGCTTCACTTAAGCTTTTTACTTCCTCTTCAAGTTCTGGATCTGTTACAAAAAGCTCAATTTCGCGTTTTTCTTTTCCGACAGCTTTAATGATTTCTTGTTGAAATTCGCATAGACGCTTGATTTCTTCGTGTCCAAACATAATCGCTTCAAGCATGGCTTCTTCAGATACTTCTTTAGCCCCAGCTTCAACCATATTAATTGCTTCATGTGTTCCGGCAACAGTTAATGAAATATCGCTTTTTTCAGCTTCTTCAATAGTTGGGTTGATAATAAATTTACCATCAACACGTCCTACATCAACACCTGCAATTGGGCCATCAAATGGAATATCTGAAATGCAAAGTGAGATGGAAGAACCTAACATGGCTGCCATTTCTGGTGAGCAATCTTGGTCAACACTAAAAACAGTCGATGTAATTTGCACTTCGTTACGGAATCCTTCGGCGAATAACGGACGAATGGGACGGTCAATAAGGCGTGCAGTTAGTGTTGCACGGTCACTTGGGCGTCCTTCACGTTTTAAAAATCCGCCGGGCACTTTACCAACAGAGTACATTTTTTCTTCATAGTTTACCGTTAGCGGGAAAAAATCTCCTGGTCTTGGTTTTTTTGATCCAACTGTTGCGGTCAGGACAACTGTATCGCCGTAACGTACGAGTGCTGCTCCACTAGCTTGTTTTGCTAATTGTCCTACTTCGATTTGTAATTTCTTTCCTGCAAGCTCTGTCTGAAATACTTGTTTTTCTGACATAAATCATTCTCCTTTTTTAGAGAACGTTTTCCTTTACCATGCATAAGAATGCTTCATGCACACCCCGAGTGCGGGGCACGCATGAATCCAAAAACCTACTACTCAGGCAAACTGTTTTTAGCACGTTTTTGGATTCATGCGATAAATAAAAAATCGTCCTCTTTTTTCTTAATAAAAAAGCGGGAGACAAAAATCGTTCCCCGCTTTTCTTGGTTTCGTTATTATCTACGTAAACCTAAACGTTTAATAAGTTCGCGGTAACGTTGAACATCTTTTTTACGTAGGTAAGTAAGTAGGTTACGACGGTGACCTACCATTTTCATTAAACCTCTGTAAGAATGATGATCTTTTTTGTGTACACGAACATGCTCATTTAAGCTGTTGATTTCTGCAGTTAGTACAGCAATTTGTACTTCCGGCGAACCTGTATCCGTATCATGAACACGGTATTCAGCAATGATTTCGTTTTTACGTTCTTGAGTTAAAGCCATTTAACTCCACCTCCTAAATTTTCTAATCCCCACTTACTGAGCTATGCGCCGGTGACTCGCAACAGCCAAGTAAAGGTTCTTGTCGTACAGATTTAAAGATACACTAATTTTGGAATAAAATCAAGTTAAATCAAACTTCCTCCTGCGAAATAACGACGGGTGTTCTCTTCGTCTTTTTTCAGCTGTTCAATTAGGCCTTCCATTCCACTAAACTTCATTTCAGGTCTGAAGAAATGGAACCATTCAATTTCTGCACTTTCACCGTAAATTTCGCGGTCAAAATCTAAAATATACACTTCAATGGAAAGCTCTTGGTCCGTTTTAAAAGTGACATTGTAACCAATACTTGCCATGCCATGATAGGTTTCGCCGTTTACAATAAATTTCACTGCATAAATTCCAAGTTTTGGAATGAGGTAATCACCGTCAATACGCATGTTTGCTGTCGGAAAGCCTAACGTGCGCCCACGCTTATCACCGTGAATGACTGTGCCGCGAACTTTATACGGGTATCCTAGAAGTTCATTTGCCTCGTCTAATTCGCCGCTTTCAATGTAATTGCGGATATTTGTTGAGCTAATTTTCGCTTTAAAAGCTTCTTGTTTATCCACAACAGTGACATCAAAACGTCCATTTGCATATTCAGGCAAATCACTCATTTTTCCAGCACCTTTTTTGCCGTACGAATAATCAAAGCCAGCCACAACATGTTTGGCATTTAGTCCAACTAAATATTGTTCGACAAATTCTTCTGGTGACAACTCGGAGAAAGCAGCCGTAAAACGCACCACGTATAAAATATCAACACCAAGTGCCGCTATTTTTTCTTCTTTTTCCTCCAACGGGGTCAAATATTTTACTTTCTTTCGCATTTTACTTAGCACAACAGACGGATGCGGGTCAAAAGTGAGGACTGCACAAAGTTCATTGTTCGCTTTCGCGATTTCCTTGGCGCGCAAAATGACTTCCTGATGTCCGCGATGAACACCGTCAAAAAAGCCTAGCGCGATTGTTTTCGGTTTCAATTCTGAAGTTAACATATTATTAGGGTGATGTATAAAAATAGTTTCCATGAAATCTCCTTTTCACTCATAACATTTCCTACATATCATATCTATTTTTCACCTTTTTGGCAAAAAATTAGTTTAGCGGACCATCTCTTAATTCGATAACTTTTTCAGGTTTTAAAAGATGCGTTTTAGTTGGGTGGGGCTTATAAATGGCAACCAATTTGTTGTTTCGCATCATGGCAAACAAATTTCCGTTTGGCGCATCAAAAAGCGCCTTTTCGAGTACCACACCATTTAGTACTTTTTTATAAAGCACATCATTTAATTCGAGCTGCGGCATATCAAAAATGCCTTTTTCAAGAGGTTCGAGGAAGTCAAAACGGTTGTCGCTGACTTGTTTTTCAATTTCTGCTAAAGTCAGGCAATCTTTTTTTTCAAAAAAACCGCTTTTTGTGCGTTCGAGCGTTGCCATATGAGCCGGCAAGCCAAGTTGTTCGCCAATCATCACTGCTAATGTACGAATATAGGTCCCTTTCCCGCAAGCGATGCGGATTTGGAACGTAGCATTTTCGGCAGTCAGTTCACCAGAATCGAGCCTTTCTAGCGCATAAATTTGCACGATGCGTTTTGGTCGCTCCACAGTTTCCCCAGCACGTGCGTATTCGTAAAGTTTTTTGCCATTTACTTTTACAGCAGAGTACATGGGCGGAACTTGTTCGATGTCGCCTGTTAATTTAGCCAAAACATCAACTAATTTTTCCTCCGAGATTGCCGTTTGAAGTTCCTTTTTTAACACAACTTCACCCGTTGCATCTTCTGTTGTCGTGCTTGTTCCGAGTGAAACTGTCGCCACATACTCTTTCCCTTCATCCGTTATGTATTCAGCAAGTTTTGTTGCCCGACCAACACAAATCGGCAATACTCCTTCGACTTCTGGATCAAGCGTTCCTGTATGTCCGACTTTTTTTGTTCCTAAGATTTTGCGCAGTTTAAAGACACAATCGTGACTCGTCATGCCGCGCTCCTTAAATAAAGGAATGATTCCTTCCATAAAAAGTCCTCCTTTCGCAAAAAGAGAGGCAAAAAGCGCCCCTCTAAAAAGTTATTCACCTTTATTTAAATCTCTTAAAAGTTCGTCAATACGATTACCGTATTCTAACGAGCTATCCATTTCAAACAGAAGCTCTGGTACTTTCCGTAGGCGCATTCGCTTGCCAATTTCAGAGCGAATAAAGCCATGTGCTTTTTCAAGCGCAAGTAGCGTATCTTCGCGCTCTTTTTCGTTCCCTAAAATTGAAATAAACACCGTCGCTTGTTGCAAATCACCCGTCACTTCTACATCTGTAATCGTGATAAAGCCAAGACGAGGATCTTTTAATTTTCGGTTTAAAATGTCGCCGAGTTCTTTCTTCATTTGCTCCGCAACACGATCTGCTCTCAAACTCATTTTGTTCACCTCATAACCATTCAATGTCCGTCAAAAGGCGCTCCCATTCGGGAAAGGAGTCTAGAAAGCGTAGCACTTCCTGACCTTCCTTTTCCGTTTGGACACGCGAACTTCCGACAATCACAAAACCAATTTCCGTGCGCTGCCACTTATCAAGAAAGCCTATTTCTGCCATAGAAACATTAAATTTCTGGCGTGCGCGCATTAAAACGCGTTGTAATACGGCACGCTTTTCTTTTAAATTTTGGGCTTCATAAATATGAAATGTTAGAGCGGCACTATAAATGATCATTTTCTTTCGATTTCTTCCATTACAAATGCTTCAATCACATCGTCTTCTTTAATATCATTAAAGTTTTCAATTGTAATCCCACATTCAAATCCTTTAGCTACTTCTTTTGCATCATCTTTGAAGCGTTTCAATGTAGAAAGCGTACCTTCAAATACAACGATACCATCACGAATTAAGCGGACTCCGCTGTCACGTGTAATTTTACCATCTGTCACATAACAGCCAGCAATCGTACCAACTTTAGACACATTAAATGTTTGGCGAACTTGTGCTTGCCCAATGATTTTTTCTTCATATTCTGGATCAAGCATTCCTTTCATCGCCGCTTCAATTTCTTCAATTGCTTTATAAATAACGCGGTGTAAACGAATATCTACACCTTCATTTTCGGCACCTTCACGAGCTTGAGTCGTTGGTCGAACGTTAAAGCCGATGACAATTGCATTCGATGCAGCCGCTAATGTAATATCGGATTCATTAATTGCACCTACTGCTGTATGAATAATTTTAACATTCACACCTTCTACTTCGATTTTGCGAAGTGATGCAGCAAGAGCCTCAACGGAACCTTGAACGTCTGCTTTAATAATGACGTTAACTTCTTTCATTTCGCCAGCTTTCATATGTTCAAATAAGTTGTCTAGGCTGACGCGATTTGTCGCTGAACGTTGCTCTTGAAGAGCTTTTGATGCACGCGTTTCACCGACACTACGAGCTGTCTTTTCATCTTCAAAGACTACAAACCGATCACCCGCTTGTGGGACACCATTTAAACCAGTAATTTCAACTGGCGTACTTGGTCCCACTTTTTTCACACGACGACCTAAATCATTCACCATTGCACGAACGCGTCCAAACGTATTTCCGACAACAATTGGATCACCAATATTTAACGTCCCATCTTGAACGAGAAGTGTCGCCACAGAACCGCGACCTTTATCAAGTTCAGCTTCGACAACTGTACCAATCGCACGACGTTCAGGGTTAGCTTTTAACTCCTCTACTTCCGATACAAGTAAAATCATATCTAAAAGGTTGTCTAAACCTTCACCAAACTTCGCTGAAATTGGTGCGAAAATAGTATCGCCGCCCCAGTCTTCTGGAATAAGCTCATATTCCGTTAATTCTTGCATGACGCGATCAGGATTAGCCTGTGGTTTATCGATTTTATTTACAGCAACGATAATCGGCATTCCAGCAGCTTTTGCATGGTTAATTGCTTCAATCGTTTGCGGCATAACACCATCGTCAGCAGCTACAACAAGAATCGTAATATCCGTAATTTGGGCCCCGCGTGCACGCATCGCAGTAAAGGCCGCGTGACCAGGTGTATCTAGGAAAGTAATCTTCTTCCCGCGAACATCAAGCTGATAAGCCCCAATATGTTGCGTGATACCGCCTGCTTCGCCAAGCGTTACTTTTGTATTACGCAAAGAATCAAGAAGTGTTGTTTTTCCGTGGTCAACGTGCCCCATAATTGTAACAACTGGCGGGCGTTCTTCTAAATGCCCGGCATCTTCTTCAACTGCATTTTCAAAATAAACATCTAAGTCCGTAATATCCACTTTAATTTCTTCTTCTACTTCAACACCGTACTCTGAACAAATAAGTTCAATAGCATCTTTGTCTAAAGATTGATTAATTGTGGCAACAACACCAAGTAGGAAAAGCTTTTTGATAATTTCTGATGGTTCCCGGTATAATTTTTTCGCCAATTCGCCAACCGTTAAAGATTCACTGAAAACGATTTTTTCTGGAAGCTCCTTAGGTTTTGGCGGAGTTGGTGGTGTCGTACTGTAATTTGTTTTACCTTTTCGTTTCGTATTTTTCCCACTACGATTTTGATTATTAAATCCACCACGTTGGTTATTATTTTTTCCACCACGATTTTGGTTGCTATTTTTTCCACCTTGATTGTTGTTCCGATTACCGCCAGAATTATTATTCTGATTGTTAGAACGGTTCGCACTCTGCCCGCTTTGAGTCCCACGACTCGCCTGAGCTTGCGTTTTATTTTGCGTATTTGTTTGCGGTTTTTCCGCACGATTTTGACTCGCTGGTTTTTTGTTTTCTTGTTTATTCAGTTTATTTGGCTCCTTACTTGTTCCTGTGCTCTGCTTTGCTTCATTTACAGGCTGATTTTTTTTCGAAAAAGATTCATCAAGTTGTCTAAGTGCGTTATCATTAATCGTTGACATATGATTAGCGACTTCAACACCCAAACTTCGTAACTTTTCAATGACTTCTTTGCTCGACAATTGCTGTTTTTTTGCGTACTCATATACACGAATTTTACTCATGCCGTACACCTCCATTAGGTAATCAACCGAGGAGTTCTTTTAGTTTTTTTGCAAATCCAGCATCCAGTACTGCAATAATTGCTCGCGACTCTTTTCCAATGGCACCTCCTAATTCATCTCGTGTGCCAACTTGTCTAACAGTCACTTCGTAGTACTCACATTTATCATGGATTTTTTTCGCCGTTCTTTCTGAAATATCTTCAGCGATAATGACTAATTTTGCCTTTCCGCTTCGAACTGCTTTTAAAACTAATTCTTCTCCGGTCGTTAATTTTTTCGCACGATTCATAAGTCCGAGAAGTGCAAGTGCCTTATCATTCATGATTTGCATCCTCTGCCGCTTTTAAGTATGAAATAAGTTCATCATAAAAGCTTTCCTGCTCATCTATTTTAAGACCTCTAAAAAGCGCATTTTTTTGCTTTGCCTTCTTTGCAACTGTTACATCCTTTTTAATATAAAAACCACGTCCAGGTGCTTTTCCAGTAGGATCAATCGTTAGCGTTCCTTCTTTCGAGTACGCGATTCTAAGGAGCTCACCTTTTGGCAAACGCTCCCCTGTAACCATACATTTCCTAAGTGGAATTTTTTTGTTACGCATTTTGGTTTCTCCTTTTATTCTTCATCGTCAGAAACTGGTGATTCTTCTTCCAAGATTGGTGTACCTTCGCGAGGGTAGATACCCATTTCACGCGCGACAGTTTCACTCTTAATATCGATTTTCCAGCCAGTTAATTTTGCAGCAAGACGTGCGTTTTGACCACGTTTCCCAATAGCAAGTGAAAGTTGATAGTCAGGCACGACAACCGTTGTTGCTTGTTCTTCCTC
The DNA here is from genome assembly GCF_963575625.1 of Listeria tempestatis. NCBI lineage: Bacteria > Bacillati > Bacillota > Bacilli > Caryophanales > Listeriaceae > Listeria > Listeria tempestatis. Next base: position 82,891 of record NZ_CAUYTK010000001.1, on the reverse strand, counting down.
GTCCACAATAACATCCAACACTTTTGAAGGACTAAGGGCGCTTGCAACAAAAGTGAACGGATCATCTGACCATTCGACAATATCAATTTTCTCGCCTTTGAGTTCATTTACAATGGTCTGTACACGTGCCCCTTTAGGTCCCACACATGCACCAACAGGATCTACTTCTGGATTTGATGTATATACCGAAATTTTTGAACGATCGCCCGCTTCACGTGCAACAGATTTAATTTCTACAATACCGTCATAAATCTCAGGAACTTCCATCTCAAAAAGACGTTTTAATAGTCCTGGATGTGTTCTTGAAACAAAAATTTGCGGACCTTTTGTTGTTTTTTCAACTTTAGTTAAATAAACTTTAATACGGTCATGTGCACGGTACGTTTCATTTGGCATTTGCTCATTTTGAGATAAAATCGCTTCAATTTTACCTAAGTTCACATAAATAAAGCGTGAATCTTGGCGTTCGACAATCCCCGTCATAATATCATCTTCGCGGTCAATAAATTCATCATAGATAATGCCACGTTCAGCTTCGCGAACTCGTTGTGTCACCACTTGTTTTGCCGTTTGTGCTGCAATTCGGCCAAAATCTTTTGGCGTAACTTCAAGCTCCACAACATCCCCTGTTTTATAAACTGGATTTAAATTGTGTGCTTCTTCAAGTGAAATTTCAAGACGTGAATCAAATACTTGATCTACAACATCTTTTCTAGCGAAAACGCGAATTGATCCATTTTCTAAGTTTAGTTCCACCCGAACATTTTGGGCTTGGTTAAAGTTTCGTTTATAGGCGGATACAAGGGCAGCTTCAATTGCCTCCACAATGACATCACGCGAAATTCCTTTATCATGTTCTAAAACATGAAGAGCATCTAGTAGTTCTGAGCTCATTTTTTGCTCACTCCTTATTTAATTTTAAAATTTAATCGCAAGTCTTGCTTTTGCAACTTTGTTTTTTGGAATCACACATGTAATTTGGCGTGTTTTATCCATAATCTCAACAGTTAATGCATTTCCATCGTATGCAGTTAGTGTGCCTTCCCACATTTTACGACCTTCAATTTGCTCATAAGAGGTCACATGTACATATGCTCCTATAGCATTTTCAAAATCAGCTTCTTTTTTTAGAGGGCGTTCAGCACCTGGTGATGATACTTCTAAAAAGTAGTTTTCAGAAATCGGATCAGCTGCATCTAGCTTCTCACTAACCCGTTCACTAATCAAAGCGCAATCATCAATATCAATGCCACCTTCTTTATCAGCAAAGATACGTAGGAACCAGTTTTTCCCTTCTTTTTCAAAAGCTAAATCGACAAGTTCAAAGCCGAGCTCTTCCGTAATAGGCTTTACGATGGACTCTACTTGGTCTAGGACTTTACTCATTTCAGCCTCCTTCTAGATTCTCGCTCGCTTGCTTTTCGCAAAACGAAAGAGTGGGCAAATGCCCACTCTTAGCTGAGTTATCGTAGTATTTCATAAGTAATCATATCACAAACGGCTCAATTACGCAAATTTACGGCTTTTTCTCAGTTAATTCGATTGTTAACTGTTTATTAGTCATTTCTTGTTGAATCAAGTTATTTAAATAAACCGGATCAATTTCAGATGTGTTGTTATCACCTGGATAGTAAATTCCTTTTAGAGAAATATGGTAATCAAAGAAATCCATGTATTCATAGTAATCAAAGTTTTCCATCTTTCTCCCAGAATAAAACTTTTTTTCGTCTTGCGTTGAAACATTTTGTTTTTCTCCTTTTAAACGAATACCATAATCATTTGACTCATTATATAATTCATAACCATAGTCTTCTGATACACGATAACTTTGACTATCCCAATAAAATTTATATCCATGTTCATTCAAATAGCTTTCAATTTGCTTGAAGTCATTACCTGCATTTTTTGAGTATAAAAAGTCGGAAAGAACAAAAGCAAGATAGTGCGGATAAATATGATTACGAAGAGCTTTTATTCCTCTTTCCTCACGCACTTCACCTATTAGTGCATCGTTTGAAAAACTCCATTTTTTGTTGTATTGATCAAATGTTAGAAACATAATTGGTGAGTTTTTATTGTCTTTCTCAATACTATAGTAACTTTGACTATCGCGGAAATGGAAAGTTTCATTAAAATATGTAAAATAATGATTTATAACTTCTTTTTTCTGCATTTTATTTTCATATGAAACAAAACTAATCGTGGCAAAAACTATCAAAAAAAGTATACCAGAAAATAAAACCCATTTTTTCTTCTGCCTGCTTTTAATAAAAATCATGCCAAGTATACATATAAAAATGATGACCATGATAGCTAGGAATAAGATTTTCATTACACCACTCCAATCATTGATAACCTATTATATCAGCAACTACAGGTAAGCTGTCCAAATAAAATTGCCTTCCCCAAGAAGAAATTATAAATTGTCCTTTACTCTCATCAAAACCGACAATTGTTACTGTATGCCAACCGACATCGCCATACTCACTTCCATCTTTATTTATCAATGTCATTTTATTAAAATAGCAAGACATCAAGACTGTTTCACCTTTATTCAGACGTTCTCTAATTTCATCTTCTGAATAAATACTCTCCACGCTGCTTGATATGGATACACCGTGATCTTCACAATATTTGTTAATATTTGATTGTAAATCACCGGCTAGGACGCCTGGATGAGGAAAGTAAAATTCATTGGAAGTAAAAGGTAAGTCACGTAAATCGTTTTCATTATGATAAAAATCAATTAAAATTTCATCAAAATTCACATCTCCCTGTTCATCATAATAAGGAATACCAAATTTTTCCTCAAACTCATCTTCACGTCCTTTAAATTTATTTAAAATCACATTAACAGCTGATGCATAACCACATCCCTCATAATTTAAATTGTTAACATACTCAGTAATTTCTTCATCCGTCATATACCTTCCAATTCTGTTAATAATCATCTGTCTGAAAAATTCCTTTTCTTCCGATGAAGTATACTTCAAACTATCCCAAGTTTTCTTAGGTCCACCTTGATTAGCACCAAAATCGCCATTCTCATTAAAAACTTCTTTCTTTGTTTTTGAACTAAAAATCAAATTTATATCGGCTGTGAATTTTTTAAATGATTCAGAATCAACACTCATAACTGACGGAGTAATTAATAACGCGACCTCATGTAACTTTTTATTAAAATTCATCACTTCATCTCTCGTACCAATTAGTTTTCTTTCATAGTATTCATCCACTGTCTTAACACTCATTTGAATATTTTCAAACTCTATCCTACCAACATCATGTTTGTCAATTACAGCTTTATGATACTCATTTAAGTTAGATCTACTTTGATCTATTTCAGGAATTGAAATTGTCCAGTCTCCAATCCAGTCAAAAAAACCTAGTTGACCATCATCTTCAATCTCATTAACGATACTTTCAATATTCTCAATACTTTCTTCAGAAAAATCATGAATTTTATCAGCCACGTTAATGTACCCCTTCCATCATTCTCCCCAAAATTTCTGCACTCTTTTCATCAACATCTATCATTGAATCCTTTGCATTCTCAAGGAAAGTTATTGTGTTTTGAATCAATAAATTAAGGTTTTCCTCTAAGCCCGTATACTCTCTCAAAATAGTTTCTATTTGTTCCGCAGTTTTCCCTTTATTTGCATTCATCATGCAAGAAGTAACTATTTTTTCTTGTAGCAAATTATTTAATACCGTTATTTCTGCAGTTAAAACTTCTGGATTGATATTTATTTCTTCCACCAATTTCCCCCCCTTAAAAAAGCTCTTTATCCGCTGCATCAATGTCAGCAACAAAACTATTTATTTCATTTTTAGCTTCTTCACTCATTTGATTAAGCATAGTTTTTAAATTTTTACATTCACCGCTAAATATTTCTAAATTATTTGCCACTTTACCAGATTTCACAGCTCCATCTAATATTCTATCTAAAGAAGCTATATAATTTTCCAACTTCACTTCAAAAGCTTCTGCGTAGCTCATGTATGTCTCGCCGATTTGTTTACAATTATCTTCGTTTACGATAATATCGTAGCCAATTTTACTCCCCATCTAGATGTCCTCCTCAAAAATCTAATTACTCATTTGGTTTCGCTTGTAGTATAAATCGTTAATTGAAGTATCGGTAATTCCAATTTGCGTCCAGATGAAAGCGATTTCATTTTGAACTCTTTCAATTTCAAAATCAATTTTTTCAATCCCTCTGTTAATTGAATGTTCTGTATCAATTGCTTTTTGCCCATGAAGTAGATTTAACATATTTAAAGATTGGCTCCCTGAAAATTTTATCTTACTTGAGGAATTGTAAAGATTTTGATACTGTTTTTTCCTTCTGTATTGAAATTCATTTAACTTGTTTTGCGTTTCAATTTGCTTCTGTCTCCCAAAATTCAGCTCTTCTAACTCTTTCTTTTTTTCAAGTAATTGCATCTCTAAATCTCTATTTTTTTCTTCTCTTACCCTTATTTGACGTGACAACTCAATAAATTCATCCATCTCTCCCTCTCCTTTTTTAGTTTTATTTTAACAATTATTGCACAAAAATTCAAATTTCAAGAAAATTGTTGCATTATATAAAAAACACCATTAACAATTTATTTTCATAAATTATCAATGGTGTTTTATTTCTATCATAAAAGAAAATTAATTTACTCGAAGAAAAACCGCAACGCCTTCTGAATTTGCACATCCCAATAATCCCATGTATGGCTACCTGGACCTTCCTCGTATGTTAGCTGTAAGTTCGTCTCCGCCGTGATAAACTTGTGGAAGTTTTGATTATGCACATATAAAAAATCCTCTGTCCCGCACGCCTGATACAGTCTAGGCGCATCTTCTGACACATTTTTCGCAAGCGCAAACAGATCGTTTTCACTTCCAGCAAAATCCGCCGCCGTCCCAAACGTATTATTTTTCTCACGAGCCGCATCTCCTGAAACCTCTTTTAAGTAACTTTCCATGTCTAAAGCACCAGAAAAACTAGCTGCTGCAGCGTACCGCTCCGGAAAAAGGAGTGCTAATTTCATGGCCCCATAACCGCCCATTGATAGCCCCGCAACAAACGTTTCATTTCGCTCTCTACTAATTGGAAAGTAATGTTGCGCTAAACTTGGTATTTCATTCGCAATATAGTCGAAATACTTCTCGCCAGTTTTCGTATTCGTATAAAATCCGCGATACCCATTCGGCATGACAACCACAATACCAAGTTCAGCCACATAGCGCTCAAGCGCCGTCCGACGTGTCCACGTACTATCATCATCAGAAAGCCCATGTAATAAATACAAAACAGGATAAGTTTCCTGTTTTTTTGCTCCTGCCATACCAATTCGATTTTCTCCAACCTCAGGAAGGAGTACTGTCATCGATGTTGAAATGCCAAGAACCTCTGAAAAAAATTCACATTTTACTTTTGCCATTTAAGTCACCTCTTTAATTAGTATAAAACCATATCATTCAGTTGTTAAATAGGCTTCACGACATTTACTAGCTAAAAAATAGCACGTTTTAAAACAATTATGTATTCGGTTACAAAACATAATACAACCTAACTAATTTTTACACTAACGCCCTCGCCTTACAATTATTTTAAAATAATAGCCGCTATAAATAAAGTAAAATCAAAAATCAGACTAAATAAAGAGATACCGCGAGGCATCTCTTTATTATATAACTATTCTAGTTCATCTTTTACAAGATTTTCTTTGAACTTATCACCAAATTTAAAATCAAGTTCAATTTCTTCCAGCGTTTTCCCACGTGTTTCAGGCGCATATTTATAGGTGAAAATATAAGATAAAATATTAAAAATCGTGAAAATAAGGAACGTATAGGCAAGGCCAACTGCAGCAAGTAAAATAGGGAATACTAGTGCTACAAGGCAGTTTGCTATCCAAAGGAAGAAAGTTGAAATTCCCATCCCAAGCCCTCTCACTTTTTGCGGGAAAATCTCAGAAAGTAAAAGCCATGTAATCGGACCAATACAACCTTGGAAGAAGCCAATAAAAAGAACAGTTAGGATAATAACTAAATAAGGTAAGAAGGCGGCAGTTGGAAAGGCAAATTGCGCCACTGTAATGAGTAACATACAAAGCGTTGTACATGTAATCCCCGTTAAAATCAGTTTTCTTCTATCTACCTTATGCATAATGCTAATCCCAATAATAACGGCCAAGACGGAAACAAAGCCATTCGCCACGTTAGCAATAAGCGCAGCGCTTGAAGCAAAGCCAGATTCTTGTAAAATCGTAGTACCATAATACATCATGATGTTAATCCCAATTAATTGCTGCGTTACGCCAAGTCCAATACCAATCAAAACAATCCGCCGAATCCACGGGGTTTTTAAATCAGCAAAAGTAGCTTTTGGCGCCTGCTTTTCACGTTTTAGTGAAATATCAATGACATTTAATTCCTCATTAGCAGCCTCCTTTGTCCTAATTTTCATAAGAGAGGCAAGTGCTTTTTCTTTTGTTTTATTTAAATAAAGCCAGCGTGGTGACTCCGGAACGCGAATAATCCCAAAAAACAAAATGAGCGCAGGAATAACCGCCACAGCTAACATATAGCGCCAAATATGTGAATTATCAGCAAACGTTGTGCCAAGAACAGCGTTAATTAAAAATGCGATAAACTGGCCTGCTACAATCATTAATTCATTTTGTGTGACAATTCGTCCTCTTGTTTCTGCCGTCGAAATTTCTGCTAGAAACGTTGGAACAATAACTGATGCCCCGCCAACTGCTAAACCAAGTAAAAGTCGCGCCATAATCATTAAAGGAACATTCGGTGCAATCGCACATCCTATAGAACCTAAGAAAAATACAATGGCTAGATAAAAAATAACTCTTTTGCGACCAAAGCTATCGGATAGCTTCCCTCCAATTAAAGCGCCAAACGCCGCACCAAATGTGACTGAACTTGTAACTAATCCTTCTGTTACGGGTGACAAATCTAGCTCAGATGGTAGACGCATAAATTCAAGAGCCCCGTTCATGACTCCAGTGTTATACCCAAACAAAAGTCCCCCAAAAGTTGAAATAAGTGCAAAAATAGCTAAATTTCTTTTTGATCGCGCGTCTAAATTCATTTTGTTTCATCCTCCAATGCCACAAGTTTTCCTGTTTCAAATGATTTTGTGCAGGCAAGGGCAACTTTTGTTGATTCAAGTCCGTCTTTCGCTCTAACACTTGAAACTTGTTTCTCTATGATACATTTAGCAAATTCCTTTAATTCGCTAATGAAAGCTTGTTTAAAGCGCTCCGGGAAATGTTCTGAACAGGGACGCCGCACTCCTTTTTCATCAAAAATAGTCACTAAGTTCTTCTCAGGTTCTTGAGCAACGCGGAGCATTCCTTTTGTGCCAATGATTTCAGTCTCCACGTGATAACCATGGGCCGCATTTCGTCCTGAGACTAGAATTGCAATCGCATCATTAGAAAGTTTCATAAGCGCAGCACCTGTTTCTGTATCCCCATATTCTGCAAGTTCTTTATAAGCGAAGTTGTTCCCAATCGCATACACTTCTTTTACTTCCTGCCCTGTAAACCATCGAACTAAATCAATATCATGAATTGCCATGTCGATAAATAATCCTCCACTGTGGCTGTTTTTCGCAAATTGAACAAAACTAGGGAGCCCCGAACTTGGATCGATTCCGTAGCAACGAACAAGTGTAATTTCACCAATATCCCCACGGTCAACCAGTTCTTTAGCGTATCGATAGGATTCATCAAATCGGCGCATAAATCCAAGCATAAATACCTGCTCTTTTCTTTTTTCTATAAACTCTTCAACTTGTTCAATTTCTTTCACATCTAATCCTATCGGCTTTTCACAAAAAACATGTTTTCCTTTTTTAAAGGCATACTCAATTTGTTTCGTATGTAAACTTGAGGGTGAAACAATGATAACAGCTTCAATATCTGCTTGATCAATCATTTCTTCAAAACTTTCATATAGTTTTTCCACCCCTAAATTTAAAGATGCGTATTGTAATTCCTCCTCCACAACACTACAGGCCGCAATAAGATCTAGCTGATTTACATAATTTACGATATTCGTTGCGTGAACTTTCCCGAGACGTCCTAAACCAACAATACCTGTTTTTATTTTTCTCATCTCGATTCCTCCTTTTTTGTAAGCGCATTCTTAACAATTTCTATTATAATAAATGTTGGTCACTTTTACAATACTTTTTGTTAACTTTTGATTAAATTTAACCAAAAGTTACTTGATTTAATTTTTATTTTCAGCTAAAATAAGAGAATAAGCTAGAATAAATATTAACAAAAGTATCTAATTCGCAATGATACCAAAATATTATCAAAAAGGAGTGCTACACATGGCGACGGAAGTAACAGATATTCATATTGGGATTGCTCCAATCGGATGGCGGAATGATGATATTCCAGAAATCGGCAAGGAAAATACATATAAACAGATTTTAAGCGATGCTGTACTTGCTGGTTTTGAAGGAACAGAAGTTGGTGGATGCTACCCTACTGACGCAAAAGAACTAAATAAAGAATTGAGTCTTCGAAACACACGTTTAATTGGTCAGTGGTTTAGCGGTTATATTATTCGCGACGGTGTCCAAAAAGCGGCGGATGAGTTTCATAAACATTGTGCCTTTTTGAAAGCGGTTAACGCAGATATTGCCGTTTATTCTGAACAAACTTATAGCATCCAAGGTACAGAAAAATGCGTCTATACAGAAAAACCTTCCTTTACAGATGAGGAATGGGCTAATTTAGCAGAAGGGCTGAATATTTTAGGCGAAATTGCTAGTAGCTACGATTTAAAATTAGCATTTCATCATCATATGGGGACAGGTGTGCAAACAAAAGAAGAAGTTGATCGCTTGATGCAAACAACTGATCCCACAAAAGTCCATTTACTTTACGATACAGGGCATATTTTTGTATCCGATAATGATGCGACCGCCCTTTTATATGAACACTTTAATCGCATTGCTCATGTTCACTTTAAAGATGTTCGAACAGATAAATTAATCACTTGCAAGCAAGAACACAAATCATTCTTAGATTCCTTCTTGCATGGTCTTTTTACCGTGCCAGGCGACGGTGTTATTGATTACGCGCCTATTTATGATTACCTAATTGCTCATCATTATAAAGGTTGGATTGTCATTGAAGCTGAGCAAGACCCAAAAATCGCCAACCCTTTGGAATATGCTTTAAAAGGAAAAAATTATATGGACACTTTACGTCATTATGAATAACTAAAAAACGTGCCACCTGGCACGTTTTTTGTCGCACTAAATTCGATTAACTGAATCAAATTCCCGCATCTTTTCTTCTACAACATTTTGAATGGCAACCATGCTTGGCAAAAGTAAAGCGCGTGGTTCAAATACATCTGGATTTTCAAGCAAAGTTTCTTGCAGTGTTTCGCGAAATGCAAGGTTACATTCCGTATTAATATTAATTTTAGCATGCCCAAATTGAATTGCTTTTTTAAGCTGATTGGAAGGAATTCCTGATGCGCCGTGCAAAACTAACGGAATTTGAATGGCCTCTGAAATAGCATTCATTTCGGGGAAACCGAGAACCGGCTCCCCTTGATATTTACCGTGCACCGAACCAAGCGCCGCCGCAAGTGCGTCCACATTTGCCTCTTTAACAAGTCTTTTACATTCTTCCAAATCAGCATACTTAATGCCACCAATTAGTCCGTCTTCCATCCCACCTACAGAACCAACTTCTGCTTCCACGGAAACAAATTTCTTGTGTGCATAATCCGTCACTTTTCTCGTATTTAAAATGTTTTCTGTAATGGGTAAACTAGATCCATCATACATTACTGAACTAAATCCTGCATCAATGGCATTTATACAGCGTTCGACTGTTTGCCCGTGATCAAGATGAAGGACAACTGGAACGGTTATCTTCATTTCTTCCATTAAAGAATGTACCATTTGCACAATGGTTTTAAAGCCGCCTAGATAGTCAACAATTCGGTCACTGGAAGCTAGAATAACTGGAGATTTCAAACGTTCAGCAGTACTTAAAATGGCTTGTGCCCATAGAAGACCGTTTAAATTAAATTGCCCAACGGCATAGCCATCTTTTTTAGCTTGTTTTAATAAATATGTCATGGATACAAAAGCCATCAAATTCCCCCTTTTTTAATACAAGCGGGCATTTTTGAGCATATCTTGTTTTGCAGCGTATGCATTCCGAATACTTTCTTTTCCGGAAACTTCTGAAACCCCTACATTCCACCAGCCCAAATAGCCATCTGACATTGTTTTTGGCAATACTTTCATTTCAATTAGCGTTGTTCTCGTTTGTTTTTTTGCATCGAGAAGTGCTTTTGTAAGTTCTTCCTTATTGTTCGCCCGATATACCTTTGCGCCGTAGCCCTCTGCTATTTTGGCATAGTCGACATTCAAAATCTGGTCGTTTTTATCCCGAAATTCACAGTAAAAGCTCTTACTTCCGTTCTCCATTTGCAAGTTATTAATACAGCCAAATCCAGAGTTATCAAACAACATAATGTTAATTTTGTGCCCATACTGCAATGAAGTCAAAAGTTCAGAATGTAGCATATTGAAGCTTCCATCTCCCACCATGGAATAAACTTCTTTTTCCGGTTCAGCCATTTTGGCCCCTAGCGCACCATTAATTTCGTACCCCATACAAGAGTAGCCGTACTCTAGATGATACGTATTAGGTACAAGAGGGTTCCAAAGCCTGTGCAAATCACCAGGAAGTGACCCCGCAGAAGTAAGAGCGATACTATCCTTATCTACCACTTCATTAATTGTTAGAAGCGCCTCTGTTTGCGTAAACTCTGTGTTTAAAGCATCCGCATACTCGTTTAAAATTTCATTACCAAATTGATTTTTAATTTCTGGTTCAAAATTTTCGCGTGTAAACTTCGTGTTTGAAAGGCGATTACGCTCTTTATTCCACTCTGCTTTTACCGCTTCAATTTCATCGCCATAGGTCGCTTTATAATCACCTAATCGCATCTTTAACGCTTGTAACGTCACTTTAGCATCACCTACAACTTGAAATGCATCAAATTTATATGTTTGTGGGCGACTTACATTGATATTCAAAAATTTAGTTTGTTCATAATTAAAAGCCGTTTTGGAACTAGTTGTGAAATCTGTATAACGTGTACCGATTCCAATAACAAGATCTGCCGAACGAACTATTTTATTTGCTGCAAGTGTGCCTAGAATACCGCTTCCACCTAAATTATTAGGAAAATCACTTTCAACTGTCGATTTACCCGCATGTGTTTCAACAATTGGAATTTGATGTTTTTCAGAAATAGCTATCAATTCTTCTCTAGCACCTGAATAACGTGCGCCACCTCCAACAATCATAACTGGACGTTTACTCGCACGAATAGCTTCTTCCGCCCCTTTTAATTCTCGTTCTGTTGGCATTCTTCTATTCACATAGTGAATTCTTTGTTTGAAAAATTCAACTGGATAATCATATGCTTCTCCTTCTGTATCTTGAGCAATACAAATTGTTGCTGGACCAGCTGTCGCAGGATCTGTCATCACTTCAAATGCCCGAATTAAAGCGCTCATTAATTGCTCTGGCCTCTCTACTCTATCCCAGTAGCGCGATACGGCACGCAGTGCATCATTTGTCGTGACATCAGCACTATACTCATGTTCAAGCTGTTGGAGTACTGGATCAGGTTGACGAGTAGCAAATGTATCTGCTGGTAAAAATAAAACTGGAATATTATTCGCAAGTGCCGTTCCAGCAGCTGCTACAAAATTCGCACTGCCAGGCCCAGCTGAAGCTGTACAAGCGAAGATCTTTTTTCGATTATTTTGTTTCGCAAAACCAATCGCTGCATGCCCCATTCCTTGCTCATTTTTTCCTTGATAAATTTTCAAATGACCTTGATGTTCTTCAAGTGCTTGCCCAATTCCTACTACATTCCCGTGACCAAAAATTGCAAAAACACCTTCTACAAAGGGCATAACTTCACCATCAAATTCAATATATTGTTGGTTTAAAAATTTCACTAGCGCCTGCGCTGTTGTTAAGCGCACTTTTTCTAAAGTCACACGCGAAACCTCCTGACTATTATTTTTGCGCTTCAATTAGCGTCTCAATTTCGTTTGCAGTAGGCATAGCATCCGAAGAACTATGTTTACTAATTACAATCGATGCAGAAGCGCTACCATAACGAAGCGCAGTCTCAATACTTTTATTTGTAAATAAAGCATATAGAAAAGCAGAAGCATAAGAATCGCCAGCTCCAAAAGTTTTTAGCACCTTCGTTTGATAAACCCCCGCTTGAAACGTTTCGCCTTGTTTCGTATAAGCAAAGGAGCCTTCTACACCGTGTTTAATAACAATAAGCTTGGCGTTATGTTGAAATAGATGAGAAATTGTTTCTGCGTTTTCACCGCCTACTTTCCCTTCCATCATATCATATTCATCACGTGTTCCGATGATAATATCGGCTTGTTCTGCAACAAGCGAATAATAAACAGCCGTTTCTTCTTCAGACACCCATGTATATGGTCGATAATCAAGCTCAAAGGCTACAAGACAATCATGTTTACGCGCTAATTGGATAGCTTTTAAGATTGCTTCTCGCGATGGACTTTTTGCTAGAGCCGTCCCGGAGACAAGAAGCATTTTAGCATCGCCAATATAAGCTTCATCTAATTCATCCTGTTCTAAATATAAATCAGCCACCTGATCACGATACATTAAAATACTACATTCTTCAGGACTTTTAATTTCAGTAAATGCTAAGCCCGCTTTATGCCCTTCCTTATCAATCACCATTCCCGAGGTATTTACCCCTACTCCAGTCATATATTCTTGAATAAATCTACCGTGTTGATCATCTGGAATTTTCCCAATAAATCCTGCTTTTAATCCTAATTTTGAGGCTCCAATAGCAATATTCGCTGGGCTACCACCTACATATTTTGAAAACGTCATCGTTTCTTCCATAGGACGATTGTATTCTACTGCGTTTAGATCAATGCACGCTCGCCCGATAGCTATAAGATCAAATTTACGATTTTGATGTTTATTTAAGTCCATTTTCATTCTCCTTTATTCACGATTTAAAATCCAAGCATGAGCTGGGTCGTTGTGGAATTTCCAAATTCGCGTGGGACCTGCCATAACATTCAAATAGTAGGAAGTATATCCATCCGGTACACCTACTGGGTGATAACCTGCTGGAACAAGAACCACATCTTGATTTAAAACGGTCATCGTCTCATCAATTGCAAGGTCATCTGTATAAACCCGCTGAAATACAAAACCTTGACTCGGATTCATTTCATGATAATAACTTTCTTCTAAAAAAGATTCATCTGGTAAATTATCTTGGTCATGTTTGTGCGGTGGATAACTCGAAAAATTACCACCTTCTGTAAAGACCTCTACAACTAAAACAGAATCCGCAATGGGCGAATCATCTGGCAAAATATTATGCACACGTCGCTTATTTTGGTACTTCCCGCGATCCTCAATAGAATTATCACTTGCTTTAATAAAATGAGTAGGTAAACTTTTTTCTGTCGGGGCATAGCAAAGCGCCACTTTTGCTCTATCTGTTATCCCTATAATTTTCAATTTTCCACCGTTTCCTACATAAACACTATCTGTAGGAATTTTTTCAAAAACTGAATGGCGCGTACCTATTTCATTAAAAGTCTCGGAATCCGTTTGAATTGTTATTTTACCAGTAAGTGCAACAGCACAAACTTCTTTTTGCACGATCTCTTCGGAATAAACTGCGCCTTTTTCAAGCTCTATCATTCTGAAAGCTACATAGCTAAGCGCTGAGTTTTCCTTTTGAACATCATGAACAAGTGTAACACCTTTATCTAAATGTTCTTTTTTTGGTTTTCGTAATAGTTTACTCACTCGACTCTCTCCTTTTTATTCTGCATATCCTTTTTGAACGTACCTAGCCGTTACGACCTTTTTATGCGTAAAGAAATCAATGCTATCTTTTCCATTTGCATGTAGTGTACCATAAAATGAAGATTTCCAGCCTGAGAACGGGAAGAAAGCCATCGGTGCTGGTACGCCTAAATTAATACCTAACATACCTGCGTCAATATTTTCTCTAAAATAACGAATCGCTTTAGCGCTATCTGTAAATAGACACGCTCCATTTGCAAATTCTGATTCATTAGCAATTTTTACTGCTTCTTGTAAATTTTTCACACGAATAATGGACAATACTGGCGCAAAAATTTCATCTTTCCAAATTGTCATGTCTGTCGTTACTTCTTCAAAAATAGTTGGTCCAACAAAGAAACCTGTAGAAAAGCTATTTTCTCGACCATCAAGAGTTAACTTGGCCCCTTCTTCTACCCCTTTTTCAATGTAAGAAAGCGTCCGTTTTTTATTTTCTTCACGAATCACTGGTCCTAAGAAAACACCGTCATCTAAACCATTCCCCATTTTAATTTCTTTTGCCTTTGCTTTTAAAGCCGCAACAAATTCATCATAAATACCATCTTCCACAGTTGCCACTGCACATGCCATGCAACGTTCGCCAGCCGAACCAAATGCAGCTGAAATCACATTTGTAACCGTATCCGAAATATCGGCATCATTTAAAACGATAGTATGATTTTTCGCCCCCGTTAATGCTTGAACACGTTTTAAATTTGCGCTTCCTGTTTTATAAACATATTCCCCAACAGGTTTTGATCCGACAAATGAAACAGCTTTAATAGTATCATTTTCTAAAATACCATTCACCACGTCATGTGCTCCGTAGATGATATTTAAAACGCCGTCTGGTAACCCAGCTTGTGTAAATAAATCAGCTAGTTTTTCCATAAGAAGTGGTGTTCGCTCTGATGGTTTTAAGATAAAACTATTACCTAGCGCAATAGCTGCCGGGAACATCCAGCAAGGCACCATCATAGGAAAATTAAACGGGGCAATTCCCCCGCAAACACCAATTGGATAGCGATAATTGGCTGCTTCTACATCTGTTGCAATTGTTGCAAGTGAATCGCCCATCATCAAAGTAGGTGCCCCAGCTGCAAATTCAACATTTTCAATCCCACGGCCGACTTCGCCTAATGCCTCAGATAAATTTTTTCCATTTTCTATTGTAATTAACTTTGCAAGCTCATTTTTATTTTCTTGAAGTAGTTGCTGAAAATTAAATAAGATTCTTGCTCGTCTTGGTACCGCAACTTGGCTCCATTTTTTGAAGGCTAATTCAGCCACTTTTGCCGCTTCATCTAACTCTTCTCGTGTAGAAATAGGAACTTGGCAAATAATTTCTCCAGTCGCCGGGTTTATCACATCTTCAAAATGATTTGTTCGACTTTCTACCCATTTCCCACCAATAAAATTCTTTATCTTTCTGACTTCTGACATAAAAACATGCCTCCATTTCGATTAACTTATCCAAAAATTGACCACAAGTGTCATGTTTTGATTATATCAATAATAATAGTTGATTATGTTTATATAGTCAACCCTTTTACAATTTTTATCAGCTATTATTTCAATATACAATCAAATAAGTTATTAAAATTATGATAAAAACCATCAAACTTACCCAAAAAAGTTATATGTTGATTAATTTTTGATAATATGATATAAGTGTATAGTATAGAAGTTCAAGAAAAAATAAGAAGGTGACGTGAGTGAAGGTCAAACGAATACAAGCTATTGAAGATTATATTCATGCACAAGGAACAGTTAGTCTTGATGATTTATGTGATTATTTCGGTGTTTCCAAAAATACAATCCGCCGAGACATTAATAAAATCGCTGAAAAAAACACAATAAAAAAAGTATATGGCGGCGTTGTCTCCTTACAAGAAAACATAAATGAATTGCTTCCATTTGAGAATCGTGATATTACAAATCATGATGAAAAGAAAAAAATTGGTCAAGCTGCTGCTCAATTTATTGAAGATAACGATTTAATTTTTGTTGATTCTGGAACAACTACACGTTATCTTGTTAACTACATCCCAAGTGATAAAAACGTTACGATTATTACAAATAATCTGGATACCATTAATTTAGCAGCTGACATGGAAAATATTAATATTTTTGTAATCGGTACAACTTTTAAGCGGAAGACAAAATCATTTGTTGGTATTGAAAATTGGTCTTTTTTTCAAAAATATAATGTAACAAAAGCATTTATGGCAGCGACAGCTTTTTCTGCTTCACACGGCGTTATGAATTCCGATATTTTAGAGTATGAAGTGAAAAAACGAATGGTTGAGAAAGCGGAGAAAAAAATTCTTATGGTTGATCATACAAAAGCGGATAAGTCTGCCCTTCTCACTTATAGTTCATTGGCAGATTTTGATGTCCTTATTACATCAAAAGAGATTCCTTCTGTTTATGATAAATATTGTCGGGAAAATAAAATTGATTTAATTTATAGTTCTGAAGAATGAAAGGGGTTTTTCTAAATGCCACTTCTTACTATTGATGTTATTAAAGGGCGTTCAAATGATGAATTAAAGTTACTGCTTGATACAATTCACTCAGCTGTTGTGGATGCCTTTCAAGTGCCTGAACGAGACCGTTATCAAATTGTGCATCAACATGATCCAAATGAAATGGTCATTCTAGACACTGGTTTAGGCTTTCACCGTTCAAACGAAGTAGTTGTTATTCGTATGATTAGTAAGCATCGTACATCCGAACAAAAAGAAATGTTTTATGCACTCACCGCAGATCGATTAGAGCATCGTTTAAAGTTAGCGTCAAATGATTTAATGATTTCGATTGTAGAAAATGATGATGCAGATTGGTCTTTTGGCTACGGGCGGGCGCAATTTGTCACAGGTGAATTATAAAACTACTCAAAATGAAATAGAACTACTGCAAATGAAAGAAAAACAGAGCAATTCTGTTTTTTTTTATACAAAAAATAAGAGTAACGGTAGTGTCACTAAACTAATTATCGTGGAAATCGCGATATATTGTGATACTTTGGCGCCTTTTTGTGCATATTGTTCGGCAAATACAGCATTTAATGCACCTGTCGGCATGCCTGAAACGAGGACCATAACACCTAAAATGAGGGAATCTTGAATACCTAATTTTAGTAAAGGAATCATGCAGAGTGGTAGAATAAGAAGTCTCAAAAACGAAAATTGTAGATTATCTTTGTTTTTTATAATTGTTTTTAAACTTACACTAGCGAATAAAGCGCCATTTAATATCATCGCGAGGGGGACTGTCATGGTCCCTATAACCTCTATAAAGTTTTTAATAGGTGTCGGAAAACGTATATTTAACACGAAAAATAAAAATCCCATACATGCTGCAATTAAGGCGGGAGTTTGAATCATTTTCCGCCATTCGATTTGTTTTTGACCGGAAAAAATCATAATTCCAACTGTAAATAGAAAAAGATTCGCCACTGTGTTGTAAACAACTAAAACAATTAGTCCTTTTGCTCCAAAAAGTTCGGAAACAATTGGCATACCAATAAATAAAATATTAGAAAAAGTAAAACACCCCATCCACAACCTTCTCGAAATCCCTTTTTTATTAAAAAGAAAGGTGTAAAAAAGGGCAAATAGCATGGTGAGTAAGATAACTATCAAAGAAACAGCAAAACTTTTTCCAATAAGCACTATGATTTCTATTGAATAAGGTGTCTCAAAACTGTTTAAAATAGCACAGGGCAAGGCGATGTTAGTTAGAAACCAGCTTATAAAACCCTTTACTTCTGTTGTAAATGGGAGTTTATGCATCATGATGGCTCCAATTAGCATATAAAAAAGCAATAAAATTGTTTGATTAAAAACCGTTATGACCATGTCTGCTCCTTCAATTAAACAAGAGAAAGCCGAATCGAATGAACAGACTCGGCTCTTTTTTTATATAAAATATTTTTGAATCACTTCTTCTGTCGTTTCTTTTGCTTTTCGTATTACTTCTTCTGGTTTCATTTGATAGTATTCAGGACGGAAAAGCTCGACAGAAGCAACAAAATCATAATTTAAATCTTTCAAAAGTTGTAGATGTCTCTCTAAATCAATGACCCCATGCCCTGGCCAAATACGGTCGGTATCACGCATTTGTCCCGTAGGATAATCGTCTACATCATTTATATGAAAAATAAAAATCTTATCTGCCATATGTTCTTCTACATCGGAAAAACTGGATTCCATCCCCGTAAATTGAAAAGTATCATAAACAAGTCCCACATTATCACGATTTACCTGCTCTACAATTTGATATGCATGCTTAAATGTATGAATTGTATTTTCTGGAATACCAATGAATTCAAGCGCGATTTTAACACCATATGGTTTGGCCAAATCAGCAAATTCACGTAAAACACGTACCGCACTTTCATTGATTTCAGCTACCTTTGTCTTTCCTTTTTCAGTAACATCAATATTGGAAGGAACAGCACAAATATACTCGCAATCAAGCTTTTGACAAATATCTAAGTATTCCTTAAACTCGGAAAAGACCTCCTTCTCATCCTCTTTTGTTCGATTGTTAAAAAAACATATTGCATTTAAAGACAGCGGTTTAATTTTATGTGTGTCAAAATAGTGCTTTAAATCATCTAATGTATGCGTCTTTAAGTAATCTTTTAATTGATCAATTGTCCGAATCTCAATATAGTCATATCCATATTTCTCACAGTACTCAAGATTCTGCTCCAGTGTCGCACTTTCAAATGTCGTCCCTTCATTAAATGCTATTTTCATAATGTCCTCCTTGAATGAATTCAAGCCAAAAATTAACCAAATCTATCATTCTGTATCCGTTTTCATTTTAAAACAGTTTATGAGACTTTCCACTATAAAAAATTGCCTTATAATTATATAAATGTGCGTTTTTATCATATTTTGAGTCATTTTCTTGTCAGATTAATAAAAATTGGTTACATTTGAAACAACAAAAGTGTAAATGAGGTGACCAAGTTGAACCCCTATATTCCTAAAATTGAACCAGGCATTCTTTCCAAGCGAGGTATCTATTTTTCTGAAACAACGGATTTAGCCAAAAAACTTTATTTTTATGTTTTTTGGTGCGGTGAATATTTTGTAGATGCCCCCTATTCGATTAACCGTAATTACATGGATTCCTTTATTGTCTTTTGGATAAAAACAGGAAAGATGCAATTTACTTACCGTGGCAAATCATTCCAAGCCCCCGAAAACTCCATTGTTTTACTAGATTGCAAAGAACAAAATCAATATTTTGTTCAAGAAAAAACAAATTTCCAATTTATTCATTTTAATGGTGAACAAGTGCCTGCTTTTTATGAAACACTGACTGAAAAAAATAATTTTATTCATCAATTGCCCAAAGAAAAAAATACAATTCCAGCTATTATTGAACTTCTTGAAAATAAATCTTCAAACGATCTCGAAATTTCTTTAAAACTGTATCAATTGCTTGGTTCACTCGTTGAAAAAAATCATCTTGGTACATTGCGCCATTTTGCAACAAGTAAGTATCCCATTTCGATTAAACGGGCTATCACTTATATAAACGAACATTACAGAGAAAAAATTAGCGTAGCTTCACTAGGCCAAATTTCAAATTTAAGTCCCTACTATTTTTCACGTCTTTTTAAAAAACATACGGGAAGCTCACCACATCAATACCTACTTCAACTTCGTCTGCACCAAGCTAAAAATTTATTAG
Organism: Listeria tempestatis; assembly: GCF_963575625.1. Taxonomy (NCBI): domain Bacteria; kingdom Bacillati; phylum Bacillota; class Bacilli; order Caryophanales; family Listeriaceae; genus Listeria; species Listeria tempestatis. Next base: position 63,223 of record NZ_CAUYTK010000001.1, on the reverse strand, counting down.
CACAAACAGAATGGCCTATTGAAGAAATCAGTGATTACTGCGGTTTTTATAATGTAGCACATTTCATTAGGTTGTTTTCACGATCAAACGGTGGCTTAACACCAGGAAAATTTCGTAAATCTCATTTTTAATCCAAAAATTCTACTTGACGAAAATAAAAAGTTCAATTATGATGAAAATATAACCAAAATTATCAATAGTTAACCAAAACTTATTAAACTAGCCTATCATGTATAGGCTACAAACTTGCCAAAAAGAGTAAGCGCTTTCTATCTTTCGTATCCTATTTAATAATCAAGGAGGAATTCTCATGACATTAAAAATCGGAGTTGTAGGAACTGGAGCCATTGGACGAGAACATATTGATAGAGTTACAAATAAATTAGCTGGTGCAGAAATTGTAGCTTTGACGGATGTATTTTTAGATGCATGTAAACAAGTCAACGAACAATTTGATTTAAATGCAACTATTTACCAAACTGATACAGAGTTAATTGCTTCCGACGTAGATGCAGTTTTTGTGACAAGTTTTGGTGGGGCTCATGCTGAAACTGTTGTCCAAGCCGTAGAAGCTGGAAAATTTGTTTTTTGTGAAAAACCGCTTGCGACAACTGCTGAGGATTGTAACCGAATTATTGAAGCTGAAATGAAGCATGGTTCAAGACTTGTTCAAGTCGGTTTTATGCGTCGCTATGATGCTGGTTATAAACAACTAAAACAAGCTATGGAAAATCACTTGATTGGCTCACCACTCATGCTGAAATGTGCCCATCGTAATCCATCTGTAGCAGAAAATTATACAACAGACATGGCTGTAACTGATACCTTAATTCATGAAATTGATTGCCTGCACTGGTTGCTTGAAGATGACTATAAAAATGTTCAAGCCTACTTCCCAAGACAAACCAGTCGTGCTAGAGACGACTTACAAGACCCACAAATTTTTATATTAGAAACAAAAAAAGGTGTTGTCATTTCAGTTGAAGTCTTCGTAAATTGTGTTTATGGCTATGATATTCAATGTGAAATTATTGGTGAAGAAGGAATCATTAAATTACCTGAAGTCCCTAGCATCACGGTAAGAAAAGAAGAGCAATTAAGTCAAGCTATTTTAAATGATTGGAAAGATCGTTTTGTTGCAGCTTATGATGTTGAAATTCAGGATTTCATCGATTGTGTACGTAAAAACAAACAATTGACTGGTCCCTCCTCATGGGATGGGTATATTGCTTCTGTTACAGCAGATGCATGCGTAAAAGCTCAAACTTCTGGACAAAAAGAGCCAATTATTTTACAAGATAAACCCGCTTTTTATGTTTAAAAGGAGGAATATGAATGAAACTAGCTTATGATCCATCTCATTTCCGAGACAATACAAATTTAAAAGATACCGTAGACCATGTTGCCCGCCTAGGTTATGAATATTTAGAGCTTTCACCTCGTAAGGACTTCATTTGGTTCTATGAATATCCAAAAGTTGATAAACAATTAATTGCCGACTTAAAAAAATACTGCCGAGATACGGGTGTTAAAATTTCGTCTGTTTTACCCGTACAACAATGGTCATCACCAAATGAAGAAGAACGTCTTGCAGCTGTTAGAAATTGGAAACGTTGCATTGAAATCACATCTGAACTTGGTGTAGATTTAATGAACACGGAATTCAGTGGCGATAAGAGTCAGCCAGTTCAAAGTGAAGCTGCCTTCTTACGTTCGATGGATGAATTAATTCCTTTATTTGAAAAAGAAGGGATTAAACTTAATTTACAAGCACATCCTAATGACTTTATCGAAACAAATATTGAGGCCGTTCGTATGATTCGTGCATTAGACAAAGAATGGATTAAACTTGTCTACTCGGTAGCTCACGCATTCTATTATGATGATGGGATTGGGGACGTCGAAACACAGCTTGAAGATGCAAAAGATATTTTAACACACGTTTTATTTGCGGATACGCTTAATCATAAAGCGGGATTTGGTTTGCGCTACATAATTAATCCGCCAGACGCTAACGTGACGATTCATCAACATTTAAATATCGGGGAAGGGGAAGTCAATTTCACCGCCTTATTTAAAAAGTTAAAAGAAATAAAATTTGACGGGATTGCAACAAACTCAGTCTTCGCATACCCAGACCGTCCAGACTGGTCTAATGACATCACTCTTTCTGCTATGAAAAAAGGACTTGGAATAAAATAAAAAGAACCCGGAAATTTAGCATATACTAAATTTCCGGGTTTTAAAATTCATTATGATAAAGTCCCATAATAAATTGTTCAAAATTTTGAGCTAAAAACGTAATTTTATAATCCGCTTCTTGATCAATATGAACAACGCTAGGCTCACCATCAGGACCACATTCTCGGTAATCAAGAAAAATCATATCGTGCCCAGCTGAAGGACAATCACAAATACTTACACCAATTTTAGGATAGCCCCACTCCGATTCCCAAAACTCGCTAGAAAACTTGCCACATAACGAACAATCTGCCAGTCTACCTAACCCCATAATGCCGGTAATCGCAGTGGAATCTTCCGCCCAAGAAGTCACTTCATTTGTAGGGAAAGATTCTTTAAACGGTATTCCACCATTTTGTGCATGGCGCATAAGGTAAATATATGAAGCTGGCAACTTATACCTTAACTCCGTCTCAACTTCTTGAATGATTTCATCAGTCGGATAGACATCTAAATACTCATCCTTACCATAGCTATTATTAAAAAATGTCTTCAAATCTAACCCCTCAAAAAAGTTACCCTCTTCTTCAAAATATCGGCTAAAAATTTGCTGTAATTCATTCGCTTTTTGCATTTCAACATTCAGACTATCATCTAAAGAACCGTGTTCAAGCTGAAAGACTTCCGCTAAATTGTTTGCCATTTCATAAAATCTCTCTCCACGCCTGTAAGAAAGATCCGCTAAAACGACTGTTGCCCTAATAAATACCTCTATGTTAGCTTCATTTCTTGCAACCGGAATAATTTGATTTAGCGTTTTAATCGCTTCTAGTTCCTTTTCTTTATCTAAATAATATAGTGCCTTACGAAATTGTTTTGAGGTATCCATATGTTTCCTCCTTCAAAACTACCTTTACTGAATAAAAGCCGCTTTTTGACTGATGACAATTGTTGATATTCTAGGCATCACCGAGTAGGCAAACTTTAACGCCTAAGATTACCATATATCATCAGCCTAAGCTTACTTTAAAATAAAGACAACTGATTTTGATCAGGCAGACCGTCTAAACAGCCTTGATCATCCATATATTGAATAATTGTTTTTGAAACTTTTCCGCGTTGCTGTAAATCCTCTTTTGATAAAAATTCACCATCAAGGCGTGCCTCAACAATTTGTTTGGCTACGTTCGTCCCAAGACTTGGAATCGCATTAAACGGCGGAATGAGCGTATCACCTTCAATGATAAATTCATCTGCAGTAGATTTATATAAGTCTACTTTTTGGAATTTAAAGCCACGTGCTAGCATTTCATTTGAAATTTCAAGCACCGTAAGCAAGTTTTTCTCTTTCGTACTCGCCTCAAGCCCTTTATCGTTAATTTCTTTCATAACAGCGCGCACTGCTTCTCGTCCATTGACCATTGCCGTTAAATCAAAATCGTCTGCGCGAACGGAGAAGTAAGTCGCATAAAAGTAAAGCGGATGATGAACTTTAAAATACGCAATTCGAACGGCCATCAGTACATAGGCAGCCGCATGGGCTTTCGGGAACATGTACTTGATTTTTTTACAAGAATCGATGTACCAAGCAGGTACTTTATTTTCAATCATCGCCGTTTCCATTTCTTCCGTTAAGCCTTTCCCTTTACGCACAGATTCCATGATTTTAAACGCAAGCGAACTGTCTAAGCCTTGATAAATTAAAAATACCATAATATCATCACGACAACCGATTACATCAGGGAGCTCACAAATTTTGTTTTTTATAAGTTCTTCTGCATTGCCAAGCCATACATCTGTCCCGTGAGAAAGACCAGAAATTTGTACGAGTTCAGAAAATGTTGTTGGTTTTGTTTGTTCGAGCATTTGCCGTACGAAACGTGTTCCAAATTCCGGGATGCCTAACGTTCCTGTTTTTGAATCAATATCTTGCGGGGTAACACCAAGTGATTCAGTCCCACCGAATAATTTCATGACTTCTGGGTCATCGGTTGGAATCGTTTTTGGATCAATTTCACTTAAATCTTGCAACATCCGAATGGCAGTCGGATCATCGTGTCCAAGTATATCGAGTTTTAACACGTTATCATGAATCGAGTGGAAGTCAAAATGCGTTGTTTTCCACTCTGAATCTGTTGCGTCCGCTGGGAATTGCACCGGTGTGAAATCATAAACATCCATATAATCCGGAATTACGATAATACCGCCCGGATGCTGTCCAGTTGTACGTTTAACACCCGTACACCCTGCGACGAGTCGGTCCACTTCTGCTCCGCGAATATTCATATTCATATCTCGTTCATATCCGCGAACAAAGCCGAAAGCGGTTTTCTCCGCAACTGTGCCGATTGTTCCCGCACGATATACGTAGTCCTCACCGAAAATTTCCTTCGTGTACGCATGCGCAACGGGTTGATAGTCACCAGAGAAGTTTAAATCAATATCGGGTACTTTATCCCCTTTGAAGCCTAGGAACGTCTCAAACGGAATATCCTGCCCTTCTTTTTGATATTTCGTTCCACAGTGCGGACAAACTTTATCTGGGAGGTCAAAACCAGAGCCAACAGACCCATCGTCAAAAAACTCGGAATGCTGGCAGTTCGGACACAAATAATGCGGCGGGAGTGGATTTACTTCGGTGATTTCGGTCATAGTAGCTACAAAAGACGAACCAACAGACCCACGAGATCCTACCAAGTAACCATCATTGAGTGATTTTTTAACAAGCTTATGGGAAATTAAATAGATAACCGCAAACCCGTGTCCGATAATACTTTTTAATTCCTTTTCAAGACGCGCTTCCACAATTTCAGGCAGCTTTTCGCCGTACAATTTGTGAGCCATCTCATAGCTCATGTTGCGGACTTCATCTTCAGCGCCTTCAATTTTAGGTGTATAAAGTTCATCTTTAATCGGCTTTAATTCCTCTATCCAGTCGGCAACGAGATTAGAATTCGCTACAACAATTTCATGCGCCTTCTCACTTCCTAAAAAACTAAATTCAGCAAGCATTTCATCCGTTGAACGGAAGTGCACATCTGGCATTTCCGTTCGATTTAAAGGATTCGCACCGCCCATAGAATGGACTAAAATTTTACGGTAAATTTTATCATTTGGGTCTTTATAATGCACATTTCCAGTCGCCACAACAGGTTTTCCAGTTTTTTCTCCCACTTTGACAATATTTTTCAAAATTTCTTCTAATGCTTTCTCATCGCGAATCATTTCGCGTTCAATAAGCGGGGCATAAACGGGTTTTGGTTGAACTTCAATGAAATCATAAAAACCAGCCACCTTTTCAGCCTCAGCCATACCTTTTTGCATCATAGCTTCAAACAGCTCACCTTGGCTACAAGCCGTCCCCACAATTAAGCCTTCACGCAATTTTTGCAGCTGTGAGCGCGGAATACGCGGCACACGGAAGAAATAATTCAAATTAGACAGCGTAACCAGTTTAAATAAATTCTTTAAACCCTCAGGAGTTTTAGCATAAATGGTCGCGTGGAACGGGCGTGCACGTTTGTAAGCGTCGCCTTCTCCCATATAATTGTTTAGCGCGTCGTGAAAATCAATATCATGCATTTCCTTTGCATCTTTAATAAGTTTCCACGCCAAATATGCCGTTGCTTCAGCATCAAAAATTGCGCGGTGATGCTGTTCGAGTATAATGTTGAACTTTTTCGTCAGCGTATTTAGTCGGTGGTTTTTAAAGTGCGGATATAAAAATCTGGCTAACTCAAGCGTATCAATTACCGCATTTGGTGCGTCAGGCAACCCAATTTTACGGTATGCTGTGTTGATGAAGCCCATATCAAATGATGCGTTATGGGCAACTAAAATGTCATCACCGCACCAATCACGGAAGTTTTTCAAGACGACTTCAATCGGGTCGGAACCTTTCACCATATCGTCTGTAATCCCTGTTAAATTAATTGTTGTTGCCGAAAGTGGATGACCAGGGTCAATAAACGCTTCAAATTTATCAATGACTTCCCCGTTATACATTTTAATGCCGGCAAGCTCGATAATCGTATCGTAAACTGCGGAAAGCCCTGTTGTCTCAACGTCAAACACCACATAAGTTGCATCTTTTAACCCTGTATGTTGGTCGTTATAAGCAATTGGAACGCCGTCATCAATTAAGTTGGCTTCAATACCATAAATCATCTTGATGCCGTTTTTCTTACCAGCCGCATAAGCTTCTGGGAACGATTGTGCCGCTGCATGGTCTGTAAGCGCTATGGCTTTATGTCCCCAATCCGCTGCTTGTTTTGCTAAATCACTAATGGAATTTGTCGCATCCATTTGACTCATGTTCGTATGCAAATGTAATTCAACACGTTTCTCCTCTGCTTTATCCTGACGAATTTTTGGCGCAATTTCATTAATATCTTGAGCCATCATAATTAAGTCACGGACAAATGTATCATTTTGCACGCTTCCACGAACTTTTACCCACATACCTTTTTTAAGGTTTTGAAACATCGCCGCATCATCATTATCGCGTGAAAACATTTTAATAATCATGGAACTTGTATAATCTGTTATTTTAAATTGAAGCAGGCTCCTACCACTCCGAAGCTCGCGAATTTCCGTCGCAAAAATGTAACCTTGCACCGTAATACGGCGCTCCTCATCATAAATATCGCCTAACCGCTTCACTTCTTCATCATCTTTAATTTTATAACCAATTTGGAACGGACCTTCAAGCGGTGCAGCCTGAGTATCAGAAGACGCTGCCTCCATCTGGCGCTTTTGCATCACCTGAACGGCTTCTTGTGCCTTCATCGCATCCTCTTCTTGTTTCGCCTTCGCAAATGCCTTATAAGCTTCCGTTTCCTCTTGAGCTAAAATATTCATCCGGAAAGCAAGACGCGGGAATCCCGCATCACGGTAGGCGTCTAGAATCTGATTTTGAAAGCTCTGCGCTATTTTAGTTTGCTCCATTTCATTATGAACCGAAATCTCCAAAAAATGCGGCTCTTTCAAAGTCGGTTTTTGCTCCATCAACACCTGACCAATCATTGGTGACGTTTTAAAAATCGGCTCGATAATCATGTTCCAGTAATCTTGAATGAGCGCTTCTTCCAAGCGCGCATCGGTTGTTATAATTCGCAGTTTTGTTTCCGCAATCTCACTAAATGCACGTTTCATCCCCGTATCAAGCATTTGATAGAACTCTTGCGGGAAAATTCGCGCCGTTTTTAAATGGAATTGCCATGTTTTCGTCGCTTTATCTGCTATCAATTTTTCAATCTGCGTTTCATTCGTGTAATCAGTAAAAGTCGACACGTCACTTAACCCAACTTGTTCTAAAAGAAGTTTAAATCGTTCTTTTTTATCCTGTTCTGTAGCACTCAATTTCTGACACTCCTTCCAGAAAATTTGAAAAGTACCTTACAAAAGCCAAGGTACTTTTCCGTCATCTCTATTGTACTAAAAAAATCAGTTTTCGCCAAAAAGAATTGGTAGCGTATTTAAAAGTTCATCCTGGCGCACTTCAATCATTTCGCCCGTCTTCCGAATTTTCACTTCCACAATTTCTTCCGCAGCTTTCTTCCCGACCGTTACACGAATTGGTAAGCCAATCAAATCTGCATCCGCAAATTTCACACCAGCGCGCTCACTTCGATCATCAAGCAACACACTGTAACCCGCTTCTTGAAGTTTCGTATAAAGCTCTTCCGCAAATTCGCGCTGCTCATCACTCTTCATATTTACAGGAATCAAATGAATATCAAACGGCGCAATTCCTTTTTCTAGGACTAAACCGTTATCATCATGATGCTGTTCTGCTATCGCAGATAAAAGTCGCGATACGCCAATTCCGTAGCAGCCCATAATTAGTGGGTTGGCACGACCATTTTCATCAAGAAAAGTGGCATTCATCGCTTCACTATATTTTGTTCCTAGTTTGAAAATGTGTCCCACTTCAATACCTTCAGCGAATTTAATAATACCTTGTCCGTCAGGCGATAAATCTCCAGCTTGAATCATCCGAAGATCAAAGTAGCTACTGACCGTAAAATCACGTTCTGGATTCACATTGATATAATGATAGTCATTTAGGTTTGCACCTGTTGCAACATTCACAACATCTGCGACTGCATTATCCGCATAAATGCGAATCGAATCTGGTACACCAACAGGTCCAAGCGAACCAAAATCTGCGCCAAGAAGTTTAGTCGCAACAGCAGGATCTGCCAGTTCTACACTTTTAGCATCAAGCGCATTTTTAATTTTAATGTCATTTACCTCATGGTCACCCCTGACGAGCACCATAATGATTTCGCCATCTACATCAAACAACATCGATTTCAATGTTTTTTCAATTGGAATTTCTAAAAACGAAACAATATCTTCAATTGTCCGTTTTAAAGGCGTTGCCACTTTTTCAAGTTCAGCTTCTTTTTCATGTGACTTTTTCTCCATGTGTAAAACAGGCGCCATTTCAATGTTCGCCGCATAATCCGAAGCATCACTATACGCAATTGTGTCCTCACCAATTTCTGAGAGCACCATAAATTCTTTTGTGTCTTTCCCACCAATCGAGCCAGAATCCGCAATCACCGCACGGAAATCTAATCCACAGCGCGTAAAGATGTTGCTGTAAGCTTCATACATTTTTTCGTATGTTTCATCTAAACTTTCCTGTGTGGCGTGGAACGAATAGGCATCTTTCATAATAAATTCTCGACCACGTAGCAAACCAAAACGAGGACGTTTTTCATCCCTAAATTTTGTTTGAATTTGGTAAAGTGTGATTGGTAAACGCTTATATGAATTAAGTTCATCACGAACGAGTGATGTAATGACTTCCTCATGAGTTGGTCCAAGCGCAAAATCACGCGCATTGCGGTCTTGAAGGCGCATTAATTCAGGTCCATAATCGCTATAGCGCCCCGATTCTTTCCAAAGTTCAGCAGGTTGTAAAGCTGGCATCAAAAGTTCGGATGCCCCCGCACGATTTAATTCTTCACGAATAATTTGTTCGATTTTTTTAAGCGTTAAGTGTGCAAGTGGCAAATAGCTATAAATCCCACTTGCAACTTGACGAATAAAACCTGCGCGGAGTAATAGCTTATGGCTCATTACTTCTGCATCAGCAGGTGTTTCCTTTAAGGTTGGAATAAATGTCATTGTCTGACGCATGAAAAACACTCCCTAATTTTTAAAATCATTCCCCTTGCACTATTGGTTCTAGAAAAAGGCACGTTGGATGTCGTTCCAAGTGACAAGAATCATTAGAACCATAAGTAGTGCAAATCCGATAAAGTGAATCATTCCTTCTTTTTTCGGATCAACTGGTTTTCTTCTAATTAGCTCATAAGCAAAGAATAAGAGCCTTCCACCGTCTAAAGCTGGAAGTGGCAGTAAATTAACAATCCCCAAATTAATACTAAGAACTGCCGTCCAGTTTAGTAGCGTTAAGAAACCATAACTAACAACTTGTTCCGTGCTCGTATAAATCCCAACAGGTCCATTCAACATATCGAGTGAGAAACCGCCTGTAATCATGTTACCGAGAACCGCAAAAATTTGCGAAATCCAGTACCATGTTTGCGTAAACCCATAACTGATTTTAGCGCCAAATGAATCGTCAGTTGGAGACCCAACGCCAATTTTCCCAACTTCCTTGCCTTGTTCTTTCACCGAATCAGGCGTCACATGAATATCTTCTGTTTTTCCGTCGCGGTTTATTTTAAAGTCTAAATCCTTGCCTGGGTTTTCCGACACGATGGTCACAATATCCGACCAGGAATCCGTTTTTTTACCATTAATTGATTCGACTTCATCGCCTTGTTTTAAGCCAGCAGTTTGAGCGGGACTATCCGGCATGACCTTTCCAAGTTCGCTGTCATTTGTCACAACACCACCTTGAACAAAAGCAAGCGCCGTAAAAATAAGAATGGCTAAAATGAAGTTAAATAATGGGCCCGCAAAAATTGTCGCAGCGCGCTTCCCGAGCGACTTCGAGCCGAAGGAGCGATCATATGGCACAATTTGCGTTTCAATTTTCCCGTCAATAATGACCGCATCTCTTGCGACTTCATAACGGACTTTTTTTGTTTCATCAAAATCTTCAAAGCCTTCGATGAATAAATCTTTTTCAAGATCTGCATTTGAGACTTCAAGCGGTTGGGCGTTAACGTGCTGGTCTTTCCCATTTACGATAATTTTTTCGACCTTTTCATCCTCAGAAAGCTCCAAGCCAATGCGAAAGCCTGGTTTGAGCGAAATTTCTTCGCCGTCCTCCCCGGCCATGCGTACGTAACCGCCAATGGGAAGTAAACGAATCGTGTATTGTGTTTCTTTCTTTTTATAAGCAAATATTTTGGGACCAAAGCCGATTGAAAAATCTTTTACCATGATGCCTGAACGTTTGGCTAGTAAAAAGTGCCCTAATTCGTGAAAAAAGACAATTAACCCAAAAACAAATATAAATGCAATGATGGTTGTCAAACTCGTTTCACCTCTATCCTATAAAAGTGTTTTCACGTATGCACGTGTTTCCTGATCTACTTGAAGTATCGTGTCAAGCGACGGATTTTGAATAACATTATGATTATGCATCGCATTCTCAACAACAGCCTCAATACCTTGGAAGGCAACTTGCCCGTTTAAAAAGCCTGCAACAGCAATTTCGTTTGCAGCATTTAAAACCGTCGGCATTGTTCCACCCATTTTACCAGCTTGAAATGCTAATTTCAATGCCATGAAGCGGTCAAAATCAACTTTTTCAAAATGGAGTGCCCCGTATTTAGTAATATCAAACGGTTCACCAAACGAAATAGAATCGCGCTCTGGATAGGTTAAGGCATATTGAATTGGAATGCGCATATCTGGTGTTCCTAGCTGGGCAATCAAACTGCCATCAACAAATTCGACCATTGAATGCACCACACTTTCACGATGAATAACAACTTCAATGTCATCGTAGTCCATATCGTATAACCAGTGCGCTTCAATGACTTCAAGTCCCTTATTAAACATCGTCGCCGAATCAATTGTGAGTTTATTTCCCATGTTCCAGTTTGGATGATTAAGCGCTTCTTTCACGGTCACATCTTTTAACTCTTCACGTGTCTTATCACGAAAACTACCGCCGCTAGCTGTTAACACAATTTTAGCAACAGATTTCTGGTTTTCGCCATTTAATGCCTGAAAAATAGCTGAATGTTCGCTATCTACGGGTAATAGTTTTACATTATGTTTCGCTGCTGCCGCCATAACAAGGTGTCCTGCTGTGACAAGTGTTTCTTTATTTGCAATCGCAATTTCTTTCCCCGCCTCAATCGCATCTAAGGTAGGAAGGAGACCGACGCTACCAATCACGGCATTCACGACAACATCACCTTCTGGAAAAGTGGCAATCTCTCTTAAACCAGCGATGCCGTAAGAGAACTGAATGCTTGGAAATTCTGCCCGCAACGTTTCAACATCACGTTTATTTTGCACTGATACTTTTTTAGGCTGAAATTCTGTCATAATTTTTCGCCCGAGTTCCACATTCCTTCCAAATGAAAGTGAAACAATTTCAAATTTTTCGGGGTGCTCGCGAATAATTTCAAGTGTTTGTGTTCCAATTGATCCCGTCGCACCTAGTAAAATAATTTTTTTCATAGTCACATCTCCATTTAAATAATTTGAAGTATATGTAGAAGTGGCAATACAAAGAGCAGGCTATCAAAACGGTCTAAAATCCCGCCGTGACCTGGTAAAATTTTGCCAGAATCCTTCACGCCGTAATAGCGTTTCAATGCAGATTCAACAAGATCACCTAGCTGTCCAAAAATTGATAAGACAACAAGACCTAATAAAATAACAGTGATGGATAGCGGTAAATCTGCGAAGTAGTAAAAGCCACCTGCAATAACTAATGCGCAAATAATACCACCAATAAATCCTTCAACCGTTTTATTCGGGCTAACGTGTGGCGCTAGTTTATGCTTCCCAAATTGACGCCCGATAAAATAGGCACCTGTATCGGTTGACCAGACAATAAGTAATGCAAAAATCACATAATATAAACCTGCATCACGCGTTAAAGATAAATAGTGGAAACCAAATCCCACATAAATAGCTGAAAGTAGTGCCACACCTGCTTGATCAAAATGGAACTTATTACGCGAAAAAACCGTATAAGCTAATAAAATTGCAATTCCAATAAAAAGAAGTTCCATTTTCGAAAGGCCTATTTCTGTAAAAAAAGTTAAATAGCGGTCTGGAACGGTCACAACCCATGTTAGTAAAATCGTTATGATCCCGTTCACAGAAAAAACAGGTTGTTTCACCATCATTAAAATTTCATATACAGCAATTGTTGCTAATAACAAACTCATTAGTTCAAAAGGAATTCCCCCGATAATTACAAAAGGAATAAAAACTATGAGTGCAACAATTGCTGTAATTATTCTTGTCTTCACGTATTTTGTCCTCCCTATAGACCACCGTACCTCCGTGATCGATTTTGATAATCAATCATCGCTTGTAGGAAATCTTCTTCTTTAAAATCAGGCCAATGAACCTCGGTAAAATAAAATTCACTATACGCAAGCTGCCAAAGCATAAAATTACTTAGTCGTAGTTCGCCACTTGTCCGTATCAATAAATCTGGATCACCTAATCCACGGCTCATTAAATGGTTATCAATATCTGCCTCTGTAATCTCAGCCGGATTCTTACCAGCAGCAATTAGCTCCCGAATGGCCGCTTTTGTCGCTGATACAATTTCTGCTCGTCCTCCGTAATTGAGCGCAAAATTAAGCACAAGCCCCGTGCAGTCTTTCGTCGCCTCGATAGCTCCTTCAACTGATTTAAGCGTATGAGCTGGCAAATTTTCACGGTATCCCATAATATTTACGCGAACATTTTCTTCTACCAGTTCAGGTACAAATGTATCAAAGAACTCCACTGGTAACTTCATTAAGAAATCCACTTCATCAGTTGGCCTTTTCCAATTTTCTGTTGAAAAAGCATACAATGTCAACACATCAATGCCCAGACTGCTAGCATATTTCGTGATTTTTTTAACGACATTCATACCTTCTTTATGACCAGCTATGCGTGGTAAAAAACGTCTCTTTGCCCATCTTCCATTGCCATCCATAATAATTGCGACATGCTTTGGAAGAGGAATTTCTGTTGAAAGCTCGCTATCTATAAAATTTTCGTTTTGTCCAAATAGCTTCTTAAACATTTTATATCCTCCAATAGAGATGCCATTTTTATGCGCACATCTATACTTATAATATCAAAAATCCCGCCATTTATGTACTAAAATTTTCATGTGGAAGATGAGATTTTCATGAGAATAAATAATAAGAAAAAGCATTCCTCCCCTTCTCAAGTTAGAAGAAAAGGAACGCTTTCCACTCTCAACATTACACTTCTAAGATTTCAGCTTCTTTGTTTTTAGCAATTTCGTCGATATTTTTGATGCTTGCATCTGTTAGTTTTTGTACATCGTCTGTGTATCCACGCAAATCATCTTCTGTAATATCGCCCGCTTTTTCAATCTTTTTAAGTTCATCATTTGCATCGCGGCGAACATTTCTTACAGCTACTTTTGCTTCTTCTGCTTCTTTTTTCACTTCTTTTGCTAGTTCCAGGCGGCGTTCTTCCGTCAATTGTGGAATCGTTAAACGTAAAACGGAACCGTCATTGTTTGGCGTTAAACCTAAGTCGGATTTTAAAAGTGCTTTTTCGATGTCACCAATGATATTTTTATCAAAAGGTGTAATCAAAAGCATGCGCGCTTCTGGAATGGAGATACTTGCCATTTGGTTAAGTGGCGTTGGCGCCCCGTAATATTCGACTTGAACGCGATCTAAAATTGAAGCATTCGCGCGACCAGCGCGGATTTGTCCAAGTGTACGAACTAAAGCTTGTTCGGCTTTTTCCATTTTTTCTTTTGAGCTTTGTAAGATTTCTTTACTCATTTAGTTCTTCCCCCTAACAGTTGTCCCGATTTTTTCACCGAGAATAACTCGTTTAATATTGTTTTCATCTTCCGCAAACGAGAACACGATTAGCGGAATATCATTGTCCATACTTAGCGATGAAGCTGTTGAGTCCATCACTTGGAGTCCTTCTTTGATAACATCTAAGTAAGATAGCTCATCATATTTTTTCGCTGTTTCATCCACTTTTGGATCCGCGCTATATACGCCGTCCACATTGTTTTTAGCCATTAAAATGACATCTGCTTCAATTTCAGCCGCACGAAGCGCTGCAGTTGTATCTGTCGAAAAATACGGATTTCCAGTTCCGCCAGCAAAAATGACAACACGTCCTTTTTCAAGATGGCGAATCGCTTTACGACGAATATACGGTTCAGCAATTTGACGCATGTCAATTGAAGTTTGCACGCGCGTTGCCACACCCACATTTTCTAAAGAATCTTGCAAGGAAAGAGAGTTCATGACTGTCGCAAGCATGCCCATATAATCAGCTGCCGCACGGTCCATGCCCATCTCGCTTCCAAGTTTCCCGCGCCAAATGTTTCCGCCGCCAACAACGATTGCCACTTCAACACCTAACTCGACTACTTCTTTTACTTGTTTAGAAATCGCATTCACTACATTAGGTTTAATACCAAAACCCTCCGTACCTGCTAATGCTTCACCACTTAATTTGAGTACTACGCGTTTATATTCTGGGGTATCCATAAAAACCTCCACTATTCATTCTTTTTCGAGATAAGTTATTTCTTTATCCACCATTATCTATTCTACTAGAAAAACCAACATTACAAAAGCTTTTTTATATAAAAATAGAAAAAATATTTAGGCTTTGCTTTTTTGTGTAATTTGGAGCATTTTTATTTTTCTAATTTTCAAAAAACGTGGTATACTGTTAACAAACAAAAGGAGGAATGATAATGGTTTGGACTGTACCCTATTTAATTTTTGATGGCACGGCAAATGACGTCTTAGAATACTATAAAGATGTATTTGAAGCGGATAACAGCGGCGTTCAGCGTTATGGTGACATGGAAGATTTTTCTGGAAATGATTTAGCGGCAAAACGCCTAATTCATGGTTGGCTTGCAAAAGATGGAGTTGATTTCCTACTCTTTTCTGATGCTCCTGAAGGCATGATTACAGCAGAAGGCGACACAGTCACAATTGCATTTATGTTCCAAGACGAAGATTCTTTAAAAAGATCATACGACAAATTGAAAAGTGAAGCGAAGGACGTGCATATGGAACTCCAAGAAACATTTTGGGGCGCTATTTATGCGAATCTAACGGACAAGTACGGTGTGCACTGGCAGCTTAATTATCAGAAAGAGACATTACCGAGGTAAATATTTTCAAAAAAGCCGATTTGTTTTATTAAAAATTCCTAATCAAATAGGATAACATTAAATTAAAATAAGCAAAAATCTAGTCAAATTCATTTTTTAAATGATATCACTGGATTTTTGCTTTTTTAGAATTACATTTTATTTCATTCTATTTCTAAATTTATCGATTTACATGTGCGAATTACGAGGATAAGAGAAAGTGTGATAGTGTAAAAAAACATCCTCTTATTTATAAAGATAAGGGGATGAAGTTTGAAATAATTTATTTAATATATATTAAACTACCACATCTGCTTAGTTTTTGAAGTCTTCTTGACAAGCTTAGTTAGTTTAGAATCTGTATAGTAGTAAGAATCATATTTATAAAACTGATATCCACTAGTTCTATATTGCTTAACTCTCACATAAAGTGTTTTTGCCCCCATTGATCTAGCAGCATCAATTATGCCTACAATGCCGTAAATAGGCCCTACAATTGGCATAAATGAACAGATGCCTAAAGCAATACTTCTAAGGTTCCCTTGAGTTGTAGTGTTATATTTATAGGTTTGAACATATATCCATTTACTAGCACGGAGCAATGTAGGTGTGGCATTATCATTCTGCTCAACATCTGCCTCTATTTCCAATTCCCCATCAGCGTACACATTCCCCTCATTATCTATATGTATATCTTCAATTTCCCCATTCTCTAATGTAAGTGAACCATTCGACTCATCATCCATTTCTAAAGTAACAATCTCTCCAGTACTTTTGTCTTCCAATGTAATTCTATTATCCCTTTGAATTAATTTCAAACTTTCTCCATCATAGATTTCATCTTCCTCTGCTTTAGCGGAAAACGGTGTTACTGTCAAAAATACAAGTGTTGTAATTATCAAAAAGCTAATATATTTTTTCATGTTAAAACGTCTCCTATTTCTTTGTTGTCAAACATCTACGATATAAAAACCAATTAAATATTGTACCACCTACAAATAATATTCCTGCAACCCATATAAATTGTTGATTTAAATACACATATGCTATATATAGCGATAAAATCAACACGAGGATAGTCCCGAAAAAAAGGCCAATCATTTTGTTACGCATTATTTATCTCCTCCTTTTTATTTGTGATACAAGTTAATTTTATCACAAATAAAATTCTAAAAACGAAAAACTCCCTGAAGTGTTCGGTTTTAGTCCTAAATAACCTATGTAAGCATAATTTCCAGGAAAATTGAACATTTTTCAGAATAAAAAATTTAAATAATTTTAATATTCAGTATAATTAAATAACAAAAAAGTATTATGGATTATATATTCATCTAAAACTAAATTATACTAAAACGACTCCATGATATTCATACTCAAATATTTCAATTTCTATTCACTTTTATTTGTTGACAAAAAAGATTACTTATTATAATTTCTAGTACGATTTAAGCACAGTGACAGAATAAAAACAATCATGTACACTAATACAAAAATCATAAAGAAATTGTAGAGTACGGAGAACCAGTGAATGGTAACACCTGTATTTCCATGAAAGAAAACTTCAATAAAACCACTTTTATTCCCGACATCGCTACTCACTGTTAGCCAGTCTACGAGCCCTCCAAATTCATATAAATAGCTAGCACCTTTAGCACCGTCTATAATAGCAAATGTAGGTGGAAAAATGAAAAGTGTTACTGGCATCAATAAACAGCTTAGAAACAAGATGTTGATAAATTTCTGCATTTTTTCCATAGCAATCTCCCTTGATTTCTATTTTCTTAATGCTATCATAAAATGAAGATAAAAGCATGATGTATAATTCTTTTTATGCAAACAAACTCCCCATAACCCATTAGTCAACTCACTAAGTTTATTTTCTCTTTAATTCAATCAAAACGCAATTCGAGGATTTTTTAGGCTCTCATAAAAATCACCAAATAATTCAGCCTTTATTAAAACAAAAACCCGCTATTCTTAACAAATAACGGGTTTTAAATCAACTATAATTAATCTTTTTTCACTTGATTCATAACTTCTTCTACAAAGTTATCTTCTTTTTTCTCTAAGCCTTCGCCGACTTCAAAGCGAACGAATGATGCAACCGTTGCACCGTTTTGTTTCACGTATTCGCCAACAGTAATGTCAGGATTTTTAACGAAAGGTTGGTCTAAAAGGGAGATTTCACTCAACCATTTAGTTAAGCGACCTTCCACCATTTTCTCAACGATTTTTTCAGGTTTGCCTT
Source organism: Listeria tempestatis (assembly GCF_963575625.1). Classification (NCBI taxonomy): domain Bacteria; kingdom Bacillati; phylum Bacillota; class Bacilli; order Caryophanales; family Listeriaceae; genus Listeria; species Listeria tempestatis. The sequence continues at coordinate 45,503 of NZ_CAUYTK010000001.1, read as the reverse complement.
CGTTTAGAGCTTGTTGCGTTAAAATTTCTTTTTCGTGTGCGATTTCAGCAGCATCTACATCGTCACGAGAAATGTATTTTGGATTAATAGCAGCGATGTGCATCGCAACATCTTTTGCTACTGATTCCTTATCAGTACCTTCAAGAAGTGTTAAAACGCCGATACGTCCACCCATGTGAATGTATTCGCCGAACGCATGGTTGTCAGCTTTTTCTTTGATTTCAAAACGACGAAGTGAAATTTTTTCACCGATTTTTGTAATTTGTTCAGTGATGTAATCTTGAACAGTTACGCCACTTTCAATTTCAGTTTTTAAAGCGTCGTCTAAGTTATCTGGTTTAACAGCTAACAAATGATTCGCTAATTTATCTACTAAGGCAATGAAGTTATCGTTTTTAGCAACAAAGTCAGTTTCAGCATTGACTTCTAAAACAACAGCATGTTTCGAGTTACTTACAACGTGAGTCATACCTTCAGAAGCAATACGGTCACCTTTTTTAGCTGCTTTCGCAATTCCTTTTTCACGAAGATAGTCGATTGCTTTATCCATATCTCCATCAGTTTCTACTAACGCTTTTTTACAATCCATCATACCTGCGCCAGTTTTTTCACGTAATTCTTTTACCATTTGAGCAGTAATGTTTGCCATTTTATTTTCCCTCCAATAGTTAACTTTTAAAAAAGGTGATAAGTTAAATCTCTTATCACCTCAGAATGTTTCATCAAAAATTAAGCTTCAGTAGACTCTTCCGCCTTCACTTCTTCAGTAGATTGAACTTCTTCTACAGGAGCTTCAACGTTTTCTTCGCCTTGGTTGACTTCGATGATTGCATCAGCCATTTTAGCAGTTAATAGTTTAACCGCACGAATCGCGTCATCGTTTGCAGGGATTACATAATCAATTTCATCAGGATCACAGTTAGTATCTACAATACCGATGATAGGAATATTTAATTTACGAGCTTCTGCTACTGCGATACGCTCTTTACGAGGGTCAACGATGAACATTGCATCAGGAAGACCTTTCATATCTTTAATACCGCCCAAGAAGCGCTCTAATTTTTCTTTTTCTTTTTTCAGAAGAACAACTTCTTTCTTAGGTAAAACTTCGAAAGTACCGTCTTCTTCCATTTTTTCGATTTTTTTAAGGTGTTTAATACGCTTTTGAATTGTTTCAAAGTTTGTAAGCGTTCCACCTAACCAACGATGGTTTACAAAGTATTGACCAGAACGTTCCGCTTCTTCTTTAACAGAATCTTGCGCTTGTTTTTTAGTACCAACAAAAAGGATAGTCCCGCCGTCAGCAGCAACTTCACGCATGAAGTTGAAAGCTTCGTCTACTTTTTTAACCGTTTTTTGTAAATCGATGATGTAAATTCCGTTACGTTCCGTGAAGATATATTTCTTCATTTTTGGGTTCCAACGGCGTGTTTGATGTCCAAAGTGAACACCAGCTTCTAATAATTGTTTCATTGAAATAACAGGCATGTTATTCCCTCCTATGGTTTTATTTTTGCGACAAGTCGCCCTCCGCAATCGTTCATCCAAACAAAAGACTTGAAAAGTCAAGCACCCTCTCATTTGTCACAATGCGTGTGTGATTTAACACCGTCTACTAATATAACATAAAACAAGAGGATTCGTCAAGATTATCACGGATGTTAAATCTCCTATTCAGTATGTTTTTTAAAATTTTTCACAAAAATAAAATTCCGCTCATTTCCTTTGGTAAAACTATACATCTAGTGCTTGCTTAGTAACAATCCCAATTATATAAGACACGACTAAAATCTTTCTTCTTTAAATCTTCTTTTGAAATGAAAAAGTTCCCAATTCCAGAATCTCCCCACATGATTTCACCATCGCCAATTTTTTCAGTATCTAATTGAAAAAGCAATTCGGTTTCTGTAACATGTTTTTCATATTGTCTTGGGTCTTCTTGTGTGAAAAAAGGATAGCCGCCAATAAGGCTGCCTGCAACTGGAATGTGTTCATAAATAGCGTCCATAATATCATCCGCTTTTTCTAAAAAAGCATCTTCATAAAATTCATAGGCGTTTTTCCCATAAGCTTTAAAAAAATCATAACTATTAGAAATAATGACTCGCGATTCTATTTGACCTGTCATTTTAAATTCATCCGATACAATTTTGTATAACTCTTCCTTTTCAAATACAGTGAAAAGGGCATCTTGTTCCTCTCGCGTATAACTTATTTCATTTAATTCCGCAAAATAAAGAACTCGAAAACCATCCGTATTTTTTTGATTTTTAAAATCAAGCCCGATTAAATCATCATACATATCCACATAAAAAGCGAGCAAGCCTTGTTGAGGAAAGTTTTCTAAAAAGGGCATCTCTTCAAAGTTAATTTGTGCAAGAAGTGATAGCGGCATCCCTTTCTTATTTACTGGATAATTCACTGATTTAGGCAAATATCCTCTTCCTCCTGCTTTGCTTGTTTTTAAATCTAATAGTCCTTCATCTACAAACGATAATTGAATAGCTTTTTTTTCATTTTTTAAAAAATCTTGGATAAATGGCTCTGGAATGATGTTTTTTAACTGTTCCATGTTTTTTCCTCCTAAACGTTTTATCTCCCTTACAAACAGTTCCAAATCCTCTTGTAATCGTCTCATTTCCTAAAAAAGAGGGGTCTCCCCCTCTTTTTAATTTGCGACAATATTGACAAGTTTTCCTGGTACGGCAATTACTTTGCGAATTGTCTTACCTTCTAGTTCTGCTTGGATGCGCTCATTTTGCTTAGCGAATGCTTCTAGTTCTTCTTTTGGCATTGCTTTTGCAACAATTGCTTTCGCTTTCACTTTGCCGTTCACTTGAAGCACAATTTCTACTTCATCTTCAATTAGTTTTGACTCATCAAACGTCGGCCATGCTTCGTATGCAATAGATTCTTGATATCCGAAAATGGACCAAATTTCTTCTCCTACATGCGGCGCAATTGGAGCAAGCAATTTTACGAAGCCTTCTGCATATGCTGTTGGAATAGTGTCTGCTTTATACGCTTCATTCACAAAAATCATTAGCGCTGAAATCCCAGTGTTAAAACGCAGATTTTCGTAATCATTCGTCACACTTTTCACCATTTGATGGTACGCACGTTCAAGTTTGCCATCGTTTTCTTTCGTCACTTTCGCTTGCAAATTGCCTGCGTCAGAAACAAAAAGGCGGTACACCCGGTCAAGGAACTTACGCGCACCTTCAAGCCCGTTTTCACTCCAAGCGATAGAAGCTTCAAGTGGTCCCATGAACATTTCATACAAGCGTAGCGTGTCCGCTCCGTATTTTTCAACGACTTCATCTGGGTTGACAACATTACCGCGAGATTTAGACATTTTCTCGTTATTTTCTCCCAAAATCATTCCTTGGTTAAAAAGTTTTTGGAATGGTTCTTTTGTAGGAACAACCCCAATATCATATAGGAATTTGTGCCAGAAACGTGCGTATAGCAAGTGAAGAACTGCATGCTCCGCTCCGCCAATATACACATCAACAGGTAGCCAAGCTTTCAATTTTTCTGGATCTGCAATTTTATCCGCATTTTTCGGGTCGATGTAGCGCAAGAAATACCAGCTAGAACCAGCCCATTGTGGCATCGTATTCGTTTCGCGACGACCTTTTCGACCATTTTCATCCACCACATTTACCCAATCGGTCAAATTCGCAAGTGGTGATTCGCCTGTACCAGATGGCTTAATTTCCGTTGCTTTAGGCAAAAGAAGTGGCAACTCATTTTCAGGAACGAGTGTTGTTTCCCCGTCCTCCCAGTGGATAACGGGAATTGGTTCGCCCCAGTAACGTTGGCGACTAAAAAGCCAATCACGCAAACGGTATGTTGTTTTTCGTGTACCCGAGCCATTCGCTTCTAGCCAATCACAAACTTTTTGAATAGCATCTGCTTGGTTCAAACCGTTCAAGAAGTCAGAATTTACATGTTCTCCGTCGCCACTATAAGCTGCTTTAGAAACATCTCCACCCTTCACAACTTCCACAATTTCAAGATTAAATTGTTGCGCAAATTCGTGGTCCCGTTCATCGTGCCCTGGAACTGCCATCACAGCGCCTGTACCGTATTGAATGAGTACATAATCAGCAACCCAAATCGGCATTTTAGAGCCATTAACTGGGTTTATCGCATAGGCTCCCGTAAAGACACCTGTTTTTTCTTTGGCTAAATCAGTACGTTCTAGTTCGCTTTTTAGTTCCACTTTTTTGCGATACGAAATGACGGCCTCTTTTTGTTCTGGTGTCGTAATAACATCCACCAAGTCATGCTCTGGTGCCAATACAGCATACGTTGAACCAAAAAGTGTGTCTGGACGTGTCGTGAAAACAGCAAACGATTGATTCGCGCCATCAATTGCAAAATTGACTTCTGCCCCAGTTGATTTACCAATCCAATTGCGCTGCATATCCTTAATATTTTCAGGCCAATCGACAAGCTCCAAATCATCTAGCAAACGATCCGCATACGCCGTAATTTTAAGCATCCACTGGCGCATTGGTTTCCGAAAAACAGGATGCCCACCGCGTTCACTTTTCCCGTCAATAACTTCCTCATTAGCAAGCACCGTTCCAAGCGCTGGACACCAATTCACTGCGACTTCTGCTTCATAGGCCAATCCTTTTTCATACAATTTTTCAAAAATCCATTGTGTCCATTTATAATAACCTGGATCTGTCGTATTAATTTCGCGCTCCCAGTCATAGGAGAATCCAAGCGATTTAATTTGACGTGTAAAGTTTTCAATATTGTGAGCCGTAAATTCAGCTGGATCGTTCCCTGTATCAATCGCATACTGTTCAGCTGGCAAACCAAATGCATCCCAGCCCATCGGATGAAGCACATTATACCCTTGTGCACGTTTCATACGCGACAAAATATCTGTTGCCGTGTAACCTTCTGGATGCCCAACATGTAGCCCAGCACCAGACGGGTATGGAAACATATCTAGCGCATAAAAATTTTCCTTATCAGCATCACTCGTCGTGCGGAATGTTTTCTTCTCATCCCAATATTTTTGCCATTTTGGTTCAACTACTTTATGATTAAAACTCATTTTTACTCCCTCTCTCTACCTATTTTTTGAGATGCACAAAATAAAAAGTCCTCCGCCCCAATAGCATAATTGCTATGGGACGAAAGACTGTTTCTTCCGCGGTACCACCCAAATTAGTGACATTCACTCAACTTTTATCATCCTTAACGCGGATAACGTGCGAATTTTTGTAAAGGCAAGTTCACCCGTCCCTTTGTTCAGCTCGCACCAACCGCTGACTCTCTAAGCAAAAGAAAATCGGACTACTACTCCTTTTATCGCATCTCATTTTGAAGTTAGCTTTATTGTAGCCGATTTTCACACTTTTGGCAAGGCGGTTCTAATCAAATTCTCTACCTTGTTTCAGCAAATCTAAGAAGTCCGTATTAGCTAACCGATTAATCTTACCTAAATAAATAATGAGAATAATTACTCCATAAATAAACACATCCATTATTATTATACTCATCGCAATATAAATCGGCACTTCAAAAAATGGTAACAAGGATATTAGCATAAAAATCACTGAACTTATAGCTACACCAATTCCATAATTCCGACTAATAATGTTTAAATAGATATGCGAAATATCGTTATTTTGATAACCCAGTAGTTTCAAAATAGCGATTTCTTTTTTGTTTGCATTCAAAAAATTAAAAGTTAGGAAAGCTATACTCGTTATCGAAGCTAGCAAAATGATAGATCCTATAATAAATAATAGCAATTCCCCCATCCTTAGATTAGCTGTAAAGTTAGAAAAATTACTAAACGTATAGCTTGTATCATAACCTAAATTTTTCAAAGCTAGCCCCATTTGGTCTACATCCGTTGTGTTACTCACATAGACGATAATTTTTTCCAAATTTTGCTCTTTATTATATGCTAAATCATTCTCACTTTTAGCATAAATCACTTTTAATATCTGATCAAATTCATCTAAGTTAACATAGGCACGATGAAAGGGAGTAGAATTAATGAATAAAGGATTGTCGGATTTAGCTCCTTGAATGGCTGCATATTTAAGCACTTCATAATCATTAGAACTTATACCACCATTCTTTTCTTCAATAATTGGAACTTGGAGCTCAAGAGATGAATTTCTTGATTTCAAAACAGCCATAGTTCCATTTTTTAAATCTATTTTGTCCCCGATTAAAAAATCTAGTTCTTTATCTATACCTGTTATAAAAACAGGTCGTTCATCGCCAGATAACTCCATTCCTATTTTCAAACCGTATACCGGATATGCAATCCCTTTTTTATTTATTCTCTTCTCTTTAAAATGTTCATTTATTATCTCCACATCTTCTCTTACAATCTCTTCAGTGACATTTTTTTGAGTTTTACTCAAGATTTCAATAACTTTGACATTGTTATTTTTTAAATAATCTTGATTAATTTGAAAATATTGATTGGCTAAGTATAGTAATATGCAACTTACAATCAAGAGAGAGAAAATAAATATAATTTGTGATAATTTTAATGATTGGTAGGTTTTTTTTCTAAATAAACGCGCGACTAGTTTTCTATTCATTCACATGACCGTCCTTCATGATGATTACTTTATCTGCGAAGTTTTTAATTTCATTATCATGACTCGCAATAATAACTAATTTCTTTTGAGATAAATGTTTAAGATATTTCATAATTACCCTCTTGTTATGCGCATCGAGCTCAGACGTTGGTTCATCTAAAAGTAGTAAATTCGCCTCCCCTAGCATCGCACGAACAAAAGCAACTCTCTGTTTTTCTCCTCCTGAGAGAATCGAGACTTGTTCTTTCAATAATTCTTCAATACCTAAAAGTTTACACAAGCCCAATAGTTCATGCTCATAATTTTTCTTATCTATAGTTGTCGCCTGGAGCTTAATAATTAGATTTTCTTCCACAGACAGATTATAGAAAAGCATGTCTGTTTGCATCATGTATGTGACTGTGTGATTACTTATTGTCACATTACCCGAATCAGGTTTTTCTAACGATGCTAACAAGTTCAAAATGGTTGTTTTACCACTACCACTTTTGCCATATAAAATAAATAGACCATGATTAGGCAACTCAAATGACACATTCTCTAAACCAGAAGATCGAAAATTTTTTTTGACATTCTCAAATTTTATCATTTGTTTATCTCCCACCTAATTCATAGACATTATCTACTGTAAAAAAACTTACTTTATTATTTTCTTCTTGATAACCTAAATAATCGCTATGCCCCAACAGAATCGTATTTGTAGACATGTCTTCCACAATGAATTTTCCATCTATCATTACTTGCAAGATATATTTATCCGAAATAACCTTCGCTAGTACCGTCTCTTTATTTAATTTTTTTATTTGCCTTATACCACTATATAAATAATTTTGTTTGCTATAAACAACTTCTTCTTTATTAGTACTGAGCGCACTTTCATTTACATCAGAAGCAATTAAGTCAAATTTAGATAACGATTTATTCGTTTTATAAAGATTCGCCACATCATTTTCATGTAGTAACGTATAGATATCTCCTTGGTTCGTTGATATTCCCGAAAAAACTTTTTTAGCCTTATCACTCAGTGCTAAATTCAATTTTTTTATTTTCCCAGAGCTATTAATTTCTACTACATCTACGAGTTCATTTGTATTACCAGAATAACTAACAATCATAAACAAGTACTCATCAAAAATGTTTGCTAAAGGAAAAATAGCTTCCTTATCATCATTTAAACGATATACATTACTGTAAGAATCGCCTGTTTTCTTTAATATTTCAAATTTATTTGATATCGAATTTCCTGAAGTAATGTACTTGGCAGTTTTAAAAAACATATATTGAAACTGATTATCGCGTGTATCCCAAGGTTCTAAAGCTAATTTTTTGCTCCTATCAAATTTAATTAGCTTGGCTCCGTCGTACACAAGCGTGACATTTTCATCCCCTGCAGTACTATTATTTTTCTTATCGTCTAAGTTTTCAGAACATCCAGACATTATTAGTACTATAAGTAGCGATATTAAAAAGCTTATTTTCTTTTTCATTTTTTGCTCCAATGTTGTTATTTTTTGTAGGGCTAATTCATTTAAATAGAAGCAGTTATTTCATACGGCTTTTTATCACCAGACAATCTGACACGAGCCGTATTCATCACAAAAACAGTATTATTTCTATAGTCTCGATACGGTGCGAAAGTAGCATTAGATCTCCAGCTAGATGTTTTAGCACCATTTGTATTTATCCAGTACGCTGTTTTTGAAACAGTTTGCCAGCTACTACTAGCTCCAGCACTGGCTCCTCCAGAGGAAGTACCAATATTCAAACTTGCACTTTTCCGAAGTGAGGCTCCCGTCCTAAAAGTCGTTTTAATTTCAGTCACCTTTTTCGAACCACTATAAACAGCAGAAACTTGATAACTATATTTTCCAGTGTTACCTGAAGTGCTTGGATAATTACTGCGCCAAACATTAGAAGTTATTTTCCCTTTTTTCCCTGGTATTGAATAAGAAGTTGCATCAGTAGCAGCTTTTGTTGTGGTTGGGGCCACTAATGCTGAAAAAAATATTGCAAAAATAATCATTGTTGTCATTTTGTTTTTCATTCTTGTACCCCTTTTCATTGTTTAAGCCTTTAGCCCTGCATTTTCATTTTACTGCAAAAAACTAAATTGGGCAACTTGTGTACGATTTTACACAAAAAAGCTATTAAACGTCTGACAGTGTCTATTTTATTTCACTGTTTTCTTCATTAGTGGATAAAGTATAAAGCCAAGCAGGAACAAGCCCAGACTAAGGCCGAATACGACTAGATTTTCCGTGCCGCTTTTAATAATCCATGCGCTATAAATTAAAGCAAGCAGTGCGACGATACCATCTGTGACACGTTTTGTGCGCGCTGAATGCTCATAGCTAGAACCAGTTAGTACGAGTTTCAATTGGAAAATTGGTGAAATGAAATATTGTACAAGAAAAGCAAGTGTCGAAACTTTTACGACAAAATCATATGCGACAGCAATGCTCCCAGATAGCGTTGATAAAATAAATAACTGTGAGGCCAAACAAGTTAGAACGAGCGCTCGAACTGGCGTGCCATTTTTATTTGCTTTTTTTAAATAAGGTAAGAATAGACCGTTTTTGGCTGCTTGGTGAGGCGCTTCTGAACTAAGCATAATCCAGCCAATTGTTGAGCCGAAAAGGCAAATGAGCACTAAAATTGCCATCACAGCGGATCCACCGCTTCCGATAACTGAATTAAGCGCATCAGCAAGTGGACTCGCGCTACCGAGTAGTTCTTCTTTTGGAATGAGTCCGAGAGTTAAAACGGAGATGGAGATGTACAACAAGACGGAAATTACCAGACCAGAAATGGTTGCTGCTTGAATAGTGCGTCCTGATTTGGCACGTCCAGCAAACATCATTGCTGATTCGATGCCAATAAATGCCCAAAGCGTCACAATTGCGGCTTTGTTTACTTGCGATAGAAGCCCATTTGCAAGTCCATTCGCATCATAAACGGGGTGATAAAACGCGCCCATTTTGGCGGACTGAAAAGCGAAGACGGCCACGATAATAAATAGAAAGAAGCCAATGACTTTCGCAGTGGTGGCGATTAAATTGATTTTTCCTGCTGCGCTTACGCCGCGTGAAATGGTGAGCGCCACGCCCCAAAGTAAGACGGAACACACGAAAAATGTAACGAGCTGTCCTTCTGTTATCTGAAAGCCTCCGATTTTAACTAACGTATCAGTACTGTTTAATATAGGGAAAAACACGGATAAATAGCCGGCAAACGAGGTGATAATTGACACGTTTCCAGCCCAGTTGGCCACCCAGTAGCTCCAAACAGCAATAAAACCAGCCATCTGTTTCGCATTTTGATTTTTAAATAAAGCATAGGCATGACTTTGTGCGCCACTTGTTAAATCAGGTCTTTTAACCGCCAAATTTCCAAAAACAAGGGCAATCATTAAAACACCGAGTCCGGTAATGGACCATGCGAGTAAAATTGCAAGCGGGCTTGCGACTTCTGCCATTTGTCTTGGCAACATAAAGATGCCAGAACCTATCATATTTCCGATGACGAGGGCCGTTAAGATAAAAAAGCCCATTTTCTTTTTTTGCGACATAATTGTGACTTCTTTTTGTTTAACGTATTATCACTTTACCATAAGAAAGCATAACTAAATATAGCAAACTTTATTTTATGCGTCAACTATTTGTGGTAAACTTAACACATTGAATAAAAAGGAGTAGAAGTATTGTGACACAAGTAAATCCCTTCCCTTATAGCCGCGATAACAAGCGGTACCATACGTGGAATTATTGTCTCCGCGAACAATTTGGTATGAAAATTTTTAAAGTAGCTCTTGATGGCGGTTTTGATTGCCCTAATCGTGACGGCACAGTGGCACGCGGCGGTTGCACTTTTTGTAGCGCTGCTGGTTCTGGCGATTTTGCTGGTGATAGAAACTTTGACTTGAAAACACAATTTGATGACATTCGGGGTAAAATGCACCATAAATGGAAAGACGGCAAATATATTGCTTTCTTTCAAGCCTTTACAAACACCCATGCCCCCGTCTTTGTTTTACGTGAAAAGTATGAAACGGTTTTAAATGAGGAAGGTGTTGTTGGGCTTTCGATTGCAACGCGCCCCGATTGTTTGCCAGATGATGTTGTGGAATATTTGGCGGAGCTTAATGAACGCACTTATTTATGGGTGGAGCTTGGTCTTCAATCAGCTCACGATGAAACGGGGAAACTGATTAATCGGGCTCATGACTATGATACTTATTTGGAAGGTGTCCAGAAACTGCATGCCAAAGGTATTCGCGTTTGTACGCACATTATTAATGGTTTGCCAAAAGAAACACCTGATATGATGCTTGAAACTGCACGAAAAGTTGCTGAAAGCGGTGTTGAAGGTATTAAAATTCACCTCCTCCACCTTTTGAAAGGCACGCCAATGGTTCAGGATTATAAGCGTGGCGACCTCCAGTTTTTGACGCAAGAAGCCTATGTGAAGCTCGTTTGTGACCAACTTGAGCTTTTACCAAAAGAGATGGTTATCCACCGCATCACGGGTGACGGCGGTGTTAGCGATTTAATTGGTCCAATGTGGAGTTTGAATAAGTTTGAGGTGCTAAACGCTATCGACCGAGAGCTCGTCTTTCGTGATAGCTATCAGGGCAAATCTTTTTCGGGGGTAAAGGCATGAATTTAGATGGTATTCTCCCCTTTAGTCATGGTTTACTGAAAAAAATCATTTTCCCTGGTGATGTAGTGATTGATGCGACTTGTGGCAACGGCCATGACACGCTATTTCTTGCTAATTTAGTCGGCACAAATGGTACGGTATACGCGTTTGATATTCAACATGATGCGATTCAAAATACAAGTGAGAGACTGAAAGAAGCCAATTGCTTAGCGCAAGTGAAGCTGCTCCAAAAAAGCCATGCGGAAATCGAAAATTGCGTCCCCCTGCCAATTAAAGCGGCCATCTACAACCTTGGCTACCTTCCAGGTGGTGATAAGTCCATTACGACACTCAGCGAAACAACGATTTTAAGCATCCAGCAGGCGCTCGCAAAGCTCCGTCCTGGTGGCCTTGTCATCTTAGTCATCTATCATGGTCATGATGCAGGCAAAGCCGAAAAACAAGCTGTCCTAAACTATGCTGAATCCTTGTCGCAAAAGGACTTTCATGTTCTCAGATACGGTTTCATCAACCAGCAAAACCACCCACCATTTATTGTGGCAATCGAAAAAAAAGAGCGGAAAAATTAATTTCCGCTCTTTTTGATTATTTATTAAAATCATATTTTTCTTCGATATAGATGGAATACCAAATCATGAAGATCACAACTGTCCAAATTTTGCGGCTGTAATCGTGTTTACCAGCGCAGTGATCATCGAGAAGTTGTAAAACATACGCCTTATTAATAAGGTGATCCGTTTCTGATTCATGGATGACGTTTTTTACCCACTCATTCATTTCTGCTTTTAACCAGTGGCGAATTGGGACTGGGAACCCTAGTTTACGGCGATTTAAAACGTGGTCGGGTACGAAAGTTTCTGCCGCTTTACGTAAAATATATTTCGTTGTTCCGTTTGTCGTCTTAAGCGATGCGGGAATTTGTTTCGCAACGTTAAATACTTCTTTATCAAGGAAAGGAACTCGTACTTCAAGTGAATTCGCCATCGTCATGCGGTCAGCTTTCAGCAAAATATCGCCACGTAGCCATGTATGCATATCGATGTACTGCATCCGCTCAACTGGTCCGTAGTGCTTTGTTTCCTCGTAGAATGGCTTTGTAATGTTTGTGTAATCGTATCCTTCCATATAGCCAGGCAGTAAAATGCGTTTTTCTGCTTCAGTGAACATCTTTGCATTTCCAATATAGCGCTCTTCCATTGGTGTTGTACCGCGTTCTAAGAAACTTTTTCCGCGCATTCCTTCTGGCATCACTTTCGCAACGCCTCCGAGCATGGATTTAAAAACGCTAGGCATTTTGTTGAACATGGAAAGCGAATTGGGTTCATTATAAATATTATAACCACCGAAAAGTTCATCTGCTCCTTCGCCTGATAGTGCTACTGTTACTTGCTTACGCGCCTCACGTGATAAGAAATAAAGCGGAATCGCTGCTGGATCAGCAAGTGGATCATCCATGTGCCAAACGATTTTCGGTAATTCGTTCATATATTCTTGAGGTGTGATAACATAACTAATATTTTCTACACCAAGTTTATCTGCTGTTTCTTTTGCAACATCAATTTCACTAAAACCATCTCGCTCAAAGCCGACCGAGAACGTTTTAATTGCTGGATGATATTCTTTTGCAATAGCAGCGATAATTGACGAATCAATTCCGCCAGAAAGAAAGGAACCAACTGGTACGTCAGAACGCATGTGCATTTTAACAGAATCATACATAACATCGCGAATTTCTTTAATAAATGTATCCTCAGCCTTCGAAACAGCAGCAAATTCTGGCTTGAAATACTGTGTAAACTGCATGTCTCCCCCTATTTTTTTAGTAAAATAATGTCCGGGTAATAGACGTTTTACTTCTGTCGTAAGTGTGTCAGGCTCTGGCACAAATTGATACGTCATATAATTTTGCAAAGAAACTTCATCTAACTTTTTGCTTTTTAGCGCATGTAAAATCGATTTTTTTTCAGAACCCATATATAATTTCCCGTCTTCTTCTGCATAAAAGAACGGTTTAATGCCAAATGGGTCACGCGCACCATATACGGTATTTTCAACTTTGTCCCAAATGACAAAACCAAACATTCCGCGTAGTTTTTCAGCCGTCTTCTCTTTATATTTTGCATATGTAGCAATGATGACTTCTGTATCACTTTCGGTTTCAAAAGTTAATCCGTCCGCTTTAAGTGACGCACGAAGTTCCACATAATTGTAAACTTCCCCGTTAAAGATAATCCAGTAACGTTCATTTTCATACGTTAGCGGTTGATGGCCGTTTTCCACATCAATAATACTTAATCGTCTAAAACCAAACTGAACATGCTCATCTGTATAGTACCCTTCATCATCAGGTCCACGATGAGTAATCATATCATTCATTTCTTTAAATGTTTGTTTTTCTTCACCAGTAATTTCAGCAATGCGGTCATGAACGCATCCTACAAATCCACACATTCTGACATTCTCCTCTATTTTAAATTTCATTTAATTTCTCATTTACACAACGTCTATCATATCATAAAGCGCGATGATTTGCACAGTTTCAATTATAAAAAAACGCTGCTAAAAGAAAGCAACGTTTCAAAATTATAGTTTACTTGCAAGTTGGGTTAAGAAGGCCTTTAAGTCGGCTGCTTTATTTGTTTCTTCCCAAGGTAAGTTTAAATCAGAACGTCCAAAATGTCCAAATGCCGCTGTCTGGCGGTAAATCGGGCGTTGTAAATCAAGCATTTTAATGATACCCGCTGGACGCAAATCAAAATTCGCACGCACTGCATCAATTAAGTCTTTTTCCGAATAACTACTTGTACCATATGTTTCAATTGAAATGGAAACTGGTTGTGCCACACCAATTGCATAGGCTAATTGCACTTCTACTTTTTTGGCAAGACCTGCTGCTACAATATTTTTAGCAACATAGCGTGCTGCATAGGCACCAGAGCGATCAACCTTAGTTGGATCTTTCCCTGAGAAGGCACCACCGCCGTGTCTTGCATACCCACCGTAAGTATCCACAATGATTTTCCGCCCGGTTAGTCCGGCATCTCCTTGAGGACCACCAATAACAAAACGTCCAGTAGGGTTAATAAAATACTTTGTCTCCGCATCTAACAAATTTTCATCAATAACGGCATGAATTACTTTTTCAAGCATATCCTCCCTTATTGTTTCATTTGAAATTTCGGGGTGGTGCTGTGTAGAAATTACGACTGTATCAATCCGTACGGGCTGATTATTTTCATCATATTCCACGGTTACTTGAGTTTTTGCATCGGGACGTAAATATTTTAATGCTTTTGATTTTCTAAGTTCAGCGATTTTACGCGATAGTCCGTGCGCTAAGTGAATGGGTAGAGGCATTAAATCCTCGGTTTCATCTGTCGCAAATCCGAACATCAATCCTTGATCGCCCGCACCGATTGCAAGTAAATCCTTCTCTTTTTCGCCGTTACGTGATTCTAAAGATTCATCCACACCTTGTGCGATATCTGGCGATTGTTCATCAATTGCTGTTAAAACGGCACATGTTTCTGCATCAAAACCATATTTAGCACGTGTATAGCCGATTTCTTTAATGGTTTTTCGCACAATTTTAGGTATATCCACATAAACCGATGTTGTAATTTCACCAGCTACAAGGACAAGACCTGTTGTCACAGTCGTTTCACAGGCTACACGTGCATCTGGATCTTTTGCAATAATAGCATCTAAAATCGCATCAGAAATTTGATCTGCAATTTTATCTGGATGCCCATCAGAAACAGATTCTGACGTGAATAAATGACGATTTTCTGTCATTTGATAGTTCCTCCTTTTAATCTCTTCCATCCGCGTATGGCAAGAAAAAAAGCCCTATTCTCTACATAACAGGCATAGAGAAAAGGCTTGAAAGTTCGTACCTTCGCTCTCATCGGTCAGGATTTCTCCTGCTCAGGTTAGCACCTTACAACAAAAAGTGTAGGTTGCTGGGCTTCAAAGGGCCAGTCCCTCTACCGCTCTGGATAAGAGTTGATTTCGTTCTTTTTTAGAATAACATACGCACCATACTGTTGCAAGCCTAATTTTCTGTTAAAAGTTCAGGCCACTCATTTGGCGGCACATCCCGATACTTTTCATAAAATAAATCGCCTTTTTCTGTTCGACCGTAACGAATACCTTGGTTGCTGTGGTAGCGAAAAACATATCCGGCCTCTTCCAAGTGATAAATTGTCCACAAAAAATCCGTTTTACTTGGCAAAGTCTGCTTCCTAGATTTCGAACGATCATTAATAAGCTCATGAATGTTCGATTCGCTCTTATATATATTTTCAATGATTTTATAGGCCAAGCCAAATGGGATTTCCAACCTCTTCACGCTTCCTTTTTCAAACACTTTACATCTTTAAGTGATATATATTTTTTAATACAACACATTATTTTACCACGTTTTCGAGCAACTAAACGATAAATTTTCCTGCCAAAAAATGGAATTCCTGGGAAATATAACGCTAATGCTAGCCATTTCCAGTAAGATAAGTACGTAAGGATTTTGCGTACAGCATAAAAGCCGCGATAAATATGACCGTCCCAACTTACAACGTGTAATTGTTCGTATAAATCGCTTGGTGAAAAATAGGTACCCTCATACGTTTGTAGTGCCCGCCATTCTAGCTCTTCATTTTTATCAAATTTCGTCATTATTCGTTTGACTTCTTTGCAAAATTCGCAGTTTCCATCATAAAAAATAATAGCTTTCATTTTGATAACCTCCTAGTCATTTTCTTTCCTCTTATCATATTTTTAAACCTGTGGTATGATAGAATGGTTAAAATCAGAAAAATATATTCGAATTTAACGGTAAGGAGAATAAACATGACATTAATTCCACTAACTTTAATTATTTTAGCAGGCTTTGTTGCGGCTTTGCTTTTATTTGAGTTCATTGTGAAATGGCGCTGGTTTAAATACTTTTTAGCTACTGTCGGTTTAGTAGCCAGTGGTATCATATTCTTTATTAGCTTTTATGGCGGCGGCTTAAAGCAAACTGAAATTGCCATCGCACTATTTCTAGCAAGCTTTGGTGAATACGTAATTGCCCTCATCATCAGTCTTATTTCACTCATTAAAAGAAAATCAAATACCCCTAAGAAAACGGCAACTAAAAAAACAGGTTCTGCATGACCTGTTTTTTTATGAATAAAAATAGCTACCTAACTAGAGTTTATGGTACACTAATACTATAAATAATTCACTAACTAGGGGGCGATTTTCATGAAGCAAACATTGCTGATTGTGCTGGCAATCGTTTTTCCTGCAACTTTAGGAGCTATTGTAGCGCTTCAAGTTTACAAGAAAAAGACGGCCACTTATATGCCGCTAAAAAATGAATTTGTTCATTGGAAAAAGTAATCATCAAAGGAGGATTTCCACATGAAAAAAGCAGAAAGTGAAAAACCACTTGTTATAAAAATTGTCATTTCTGTTTTGTTAGGGCTTGTTTTACTTAATCTCATGCCTATCCTGGCGATATTTTCTTAAAGATACTCAGTTGCCATTTTAAAAATTTTATGCTAATTTAGTAATAGAATTTGATGTTTTTATGGTGAGACAGTTAATGGCGGTTGCCTTAATGCTTTTTTACAAAAAGACTCCGACACCCATTTTGGGCTGATCGGGGTCTTTTTCTGCTCACTAGGAAAGAGAGGAGTTATCATATGAATAAAAAATGGACTTTTAATTTTGCGAAAATTATCATAGGAGCGCTTATTTTCTCATTAGCAGTAAACGTTTTTGCGATTCCAAACCATCTTGGTGAAGGTGGCGTTACAGGGCTTACAATGATTTTGTACTACACATTTGGTATTGCCCCTGCCATTACGACTTTAATTTTCAATGGAATTTTACTTATTATTGGGTATAAATTTTTGGACCGATTGACGATTATCCTGACTATTATAGCTATTATTTTTACGTCACTTTTTTTACGTCTAACCGAAAATATTACCTTTGTAACCGACCAAACCATCATAGCAGCTATTTTCGCTGGTGTGCTAATGGGCTTTGGCATGGGGCTTATTATGCACGGCGGGGGGACAACAGCAGGGAGTGCTATTTTGGCGAAAATTGCAAACAAATATCTTGGTTGGAATACAAGTTATGCGCTCCTCTTTTTCGATCTCATCGTCGTAATCCCTTCCACTTTTATTATTGGACTACAAAATATGCTTTTCACTATTGTTTCTCTCTATGTTTCAACCAAAGTGCTTGACTTAATTTTAGAAGGATTTAATCCTAAGAAATCCGTAACCATCATCTCTGATAAGTATGAAGATATCGCTCGTGAAATTGATCTTAAAATTGGACGAGGTATGACCCTTTTTGATGGGCAGGGTTATTATAAAAAAGAAGATAAAAAAATTCTTTATATTGTTATTAGTAGGCAGCAATTATTACCTCTTACAAAAATTGTCAATAAACACGATGAAAAAGCCTTTTTCATTATTAATGATGCCCAAAGTGTTGTAGGCGAAGGTTTTACCAAACAAATAACAAGTGAATAAGCGTTTCTTTTTTACGTTTTTTTAAACTCATACTTTATAGAAATAACCTTTTAGACTGTAGCAAAAGTACATTACAGTCTGAAAGGTTATTATCTATTTATACATCTACTCCAACCGACGACAACATTTCTTTTAGTGAAGTAAAATATTTATCGTGTGCATTTTGAATTATTTCATTTGACCTCTCCTCATAGTTTTCAAGGGATAGGATAGGTATTTCATTAAATGCAAGCCATTCAATAAATGGTTTATAATAATTAACACTAGGCTCATCATCCTCATCCACATAAAAGCAAGCCAGAGTATCTCGGTCAAATCCTCCCAAAATTTCTGCATTTATACTGACAAGTTGTAAAAAATCTTTTAACGTGCTAGCCACCATGTTTATCTCACCTTCACTTCCAATGAAAACAATTGGCGCTTCACTTAAATCTGTTATACCCTTATCAACAAAAAAGAAATAGCACCCCCCTGTCCCGTCCGCATAACCAAGATAAAGTAGGCTCTTCTTGATTTTAAGAGTAGCCTCCTCCCCCAGACGAAACCAGTTATCATACCATTCTTCAATATCTTGCTTAGACTGATAGAATACAGAAAGTCCATAACTAAATTCACGCTCACCAAGCCATTGCTCATGTGCAATTAAATCTTTAAATAGGTCTGGACAAGTAAAACCATAGTATGTTTTCTCAAGTTCATCCACAATTTTTTGTGTTTCCTTATTTAATTTTGGTTGTACTAACTGAACTGGTTGCATTTCCATATTTTTTAAAATATTTCCATTTAAATCGACTGCTGTATTTTTTCCAGTCATGAAATAACATTGCCCATCCGGTGCTTGTTGTAACAAACTAAATTCTAAATCTTCTGTAATTCTGCTATCGTCCAATTCATCAAGCAAGGCAAATTCTATTGTTTCACTAATCATACACCATATATCTCCGCCACAAGAATATCTTAATTTTTCAGTTTTTGGATCTTTGCGTCGATTATTATACCCAAAATAGCCTTTTTTGCTACGTGCAATAATTCCATCGGCCCCAACAAGTATACGCTCATCTTCATTTGCTGCCTGACCATATCCTTTAGAAATAAAGCCAATGTGTGAATAGACAAAATCAGTTAACTCTCTACCATCTCGGTGAATAAATCCGTAAAAGCCGTCTTTTTTTGCATAGCTTATATCTCCCCAAAAAGCGCCCGCTAGTTTCTCATACCCGACATCAATAATTGGTTCACCTTTACTATTTACAATAACTGATTCTAGTCCTTCCCCGAACCCACAACTATCTTCTACAAAGGTACGAATCTTACCTGGTTCTGGTACAGGTGCTAAATTGCCTTTTTTATCATGATATAAATAAAGGTTTTTGTTTTTATGTTTTTTTAGCGTGTACTCCGTTCCCGTTATATCGACATAACCAGATTCATTAGTTTCCCGAATCCAATAAAAATATTTTCCGTCTGATAAAGTAGCAAGTGCATCATATTTAGGAGGGATGACCCACTTTCCTTTTTCATTCACAACGCCAAGCCCGTTACAATAGGCACGCGCATAGCCATCTTGAAATAGTAAAATATTGGTTGGCCAACATTCATCTTTAATATCCGGTTCAATAAATAGACCGCTTGGTGCAAGAAATCCAGTATCCCTATTTATAGCTTTTGTCAAAATATACCCGTCTTCTCTTCTTGGTAAAATTTCACTAAAGTAGGCATCTCCAATAACTTGTCCTTCTTCATCTAAAATGCACCATGCTTTTTCTGTTGGATCACCTTGATAATTTCTCGTTGGACTTAAAAAAAGCTTACATGTTCCCTGAGGCACTTCTCGTTCTTTCAACTCTAAAAACCACATTTTTTCAGGTAAAGTTTGTGGATTTCTACGAGCAATAGCTTTTCCTTCTTCATAAGCTAGAATTTCTTGATATACAAAATCATTAAGTTGCTCACCTTCTGCACTAAAAACTGCCCAAAGTTTTTGGTTGTTTTGCACAAAATAATAACCCTCACTACCATTTTTTACTTGTAGAAATCCTTGTGCTAATAATTTTTCTTTCATGCTACATCTCCTTTAATGTATTTTGGAATAAATGGATTAAAAATTTTTTCAGATGAAAAACTCTGTTTTCAGTAAAAACATGATATTTTGTCAGTCTTCACTTTTCCCACTAAATAATCGTTTAAATTATCTTCTTTAAAACAGCCTCATCACTTTGAAAAAGCGTAACCAATCAGTGAATTTCATCTTCACTTAAACAGTTTATCAGAAAAAAAAAGCTACTTAGAAAAAAGGAAACCGGTATCCATTTCCTTCACTAAGTAGCTTTTTTTCAGTAAATTTTCCCTAAAATTTATATTGGCTTTTTAAAATACTGTAGGCCTTTTTGTACTGATTTTTGCTGGCAAAATGAGTACTCGCATGCTTCAATACACGTTCAATAAAGACTGGATCATTGGAGTTTTGCACCTTTTTTAATAACTGCAACATAGATTTTTCATACATATCAATGGAATCATGTGCAAAAATATCTAATGCTTTCATAAAATCAATATAATATTCTAGTTCAATAAATTTTTCACTAAAAGGCTCTAACATTATTTGTAGCTTCCGTGCTTCCTCAAAATGGCTACGTTCTGCAAATATGAGCATTAATTCACCAATCATTAAATAATCGTTGGGACGTAGCTCATCTCTTTTTATAACCATGTTAAAAAGTTCGTTTGCCTCTTTTAAAACTAAGGTTTCCTCTTTTTGTAAACTAGCAATTTCAATATATTTCAAACGAATTAATGCTTCAAACTCTCTTTTCCATTCTGGAAACCTTTCTAACAAGGCTAGAGCTTCTTGAATACAGGATGCTGCTTGTGTTACAAGTCCTAGTTCAAAATAACAATAACCTTTATAATAAATAACTTGTATTTGTATCCCTTGTTCTTCTTCTTTTAAACTTTGAATGGTCTTTTGTGCGGTTTCTACCAGACTTAAGACTAAATCATAATTGACTAAACAAACCGCATTAATGATTTCTTTACAGCAAAATAAAGATTTCAATTTTATATTGTGACTTATGGAAAAAGCTTTTTCATATGAGTTAAGTGAATTTTGATAGTCGCTTTTCACAAAATATTTCAAACCTAAATATTGATAATAATAAGATTGAATATGAGGGTTTGTAGCTGTTAAATCATAGTTATCCAGAGCACTTAATATATTCTCTTCAATTTCTTTTATTGCCAGTTCATCCCATTTTCGGTAATAGATTGTCGCTTGTAAAATAGCTTGGCTAAACGCAATATCAGCCGGTACATAATTCAAATTCATGCCAGAAGTTACTTCATGTAGCAATTCTTCTGCTTTTTTTACTTCATGATTTAATAATAAGATAACTATCTCATCAAAACTTTTATATAAATTAGAGTACTCTTTTTCACTTTTTATAACAAGTAACTCTTCCTCTACCCCAAGGCGCTCAGCTAAATCCACTAACGTTTCAAATGCAGCTGGTTTTTTCCCTCGCTCAATCTTTGATAGATAAGGCACAGAAATAATGCCGTGAGCTACTTCTTTCAAGGTCATATTTTGTTGTTTTCTTAAATTTCGCAGTCTAGCACCTATTAAATTCATAGCATCCAACAACTTTCTCTATTATTTATATACCGCCTTAGCAAGAGCTACTTTTTATTAAATTAAACAGCAACCTTATAAAACAATTATATACAATATTGTACCTACTAATCAATAAATCATAGAAATGGGGTGGATTATTCCGCATCATAATCCATATTCATATATTTTTTACCACCTTTTAGTTCTGTAATCATTTGTTCAATTCGTTTTTCACGAGTTTCCTTACGTTTGGCACGTCCAATCCATCCAATATAATCATTTTTTTGAAAATCAGGACGATTTTTATAAGCTTCTAAGACCTGTGTTTCTTTTAGCAATTGATGAATATCTTCAGGTAATGGATAGATTTCACGTTTTAAATTGGTTTGTTTAATATATGGATTCACGATTTTATCTTCCCTTCCTCATATTTTAAAGTATTTTCCCCATCTATTTCTAGACAAACATTTTACAAAACACTTTCCATCTTCTATTAAAGTTTAGCCTTGATGTCCACCTACATAGGTAGAACGCTTTATCCCAGTTGCTCCACTTGATAGGCTACTGGCATGCATTAAAGCTTTATAACCATAGCGCGCTCGAATTTTGTCAATAGTTCGTTCTAATTGCTCAATTTGTAGCATTTTAATTGGATTTTCAAATAAATTAAGTTGCAGACCTTTTTTTAGGGCAATGCCACCAAATGAAATCGCAATAACGCGAATAGGCTCCTTTTGATAATATTTCCAAAACAACATTTCTAAAATAGCTTTAAGCTCTGTACTTGAATTTGTCGGTTGAATTTTAATTTGGTGTTTAAACCCGCGTATTGGACTGTATTTACTGTAACTAATACCCAAAAACACCCGATTAGTATCAACAAAATTTTTGCGTAAGCGAGCTGCTATGTCTTCGGCCATTTCTTTTATGACAATCACAACTTCTTTTGCATCTTTGTAGTCACATTCCAAAATTTGATTTTTTCCAAAAGACTTTTCAACGGCTTTATAAGTTTCATTAATTCGGCTATAATCCAAGCCGTGAGCATGATAATAAAGCTGCTGCCCAATGACACCGAAATGCTTTTTAAGTAATCCCGGTTCTGTTTGGCTCAAATCATAAACACTATTAATACCGATGTCCTTAAGTTTTCTCTCCATCCTCATGCCTATTCCCCAAAAATCTGTGAGTTTTTTGATACGCCATACTGTATCACTTATATTCTCATATCGCCACTCTGCACGTCCATTTGAACTATGTTTCGCCTCATTATCAAGTGCAAGCTTAGCTAAAAGCATGTTATCACCAATGCCGCATGTAACATAAAGGTTTGTTTCCCTCAAAATATCTGCTTGAATTTGTTCTGCAATCCGTGTAGTAGAGCCAAAAAGACGGTGCGACCCAGTCACATCTAAAAAAATTTCATCAATTGAATAAGGTAAAAAATATTCTTCAGGTACATAGCGTAAAAAAACCGCCCGAATTTGTGAGTTAATGGTTAAATAATACTTCATACGAGGCGGTGCAACAATAATACGTGGATCGTCTGGAAGCTCATATCTCCTAGATCCTGTTTGAATACCAAACACTTCCTTCATAAGTGGCGTGGCAGCAAGTATTAATCCTCCACTATTTTCTGAATGGCTCATTACAACTAGAAATGAGGTTAGTGGATTTAGCCCCCTTGAAACACATTCAACGCTCGCAAAAAATGATTTTACATCAATGCATAAAATATCTTTCCGCGGCACAGCTTGATAATCCATTATGTGTACCATCTTGATTCGCCTTCTTTACAAGCAACATGATGGATACTATCAAAAGGTACCTTTACGTTTTTCTCCCCACTTCTAATCCAAAGATCGCCATCTTGAATACCAACTATCCGTCCAATTAAATTTGCTTCTGGAAAACCATTTGGCGTATAAACTGCCAATTTCTGCTGAATAATAATTGTTTGCTGATGTAATAATGCTTCACTCAGTAGTAAGCCAATTTTTTCTTCACTCATTGCTTCTTTCCAACTTAAATGCTTCTTCTCATGTTCAATTTGTTCTGAATGCTCACTTAAAATAAAACCGCCCCATTTCTGGATACC
The DNA here is from genome assembly GCF_963575625.1 of Listeria tempestatis. Classification (NCBI taxonomy): domain Bacteria; kingdom Bacillati; phylum Bacillota; class Bacilli; order Caryophanales; family Listeriaceae; genus Listeria; species Listeria tempestatis. The sequence goes on along the minus strand of NZ_CAUYTK010000001.1, from coordinate 22,007 downwards.
ACGGTCAAATTCTTCACCAGGCAAACTCATATTTTCCACCTCCTAAAAAGAACGTATGTTCGATTAAATTATATTAAATTAACCAGAAAAAGTATACAGTCCAAAAGTCATTTTTTAAAAAAAGAATAAAACAAAGTGACTAGATCAAAAAGAACCTTATGAAATAACGTGACGATCTTAACCAATCTAATATATCGCTACTTTTCGAAAGATGATATAATAAGTACTACTATCAATAAAAACTCTAAGGGAATGATTATTTTGAAAAAAGCTACTTTTTTAGTTAGCGTACTTTTTTTGGTTAGCGTTCTTCTATTTGGTTGCTCGGGGAATGCTTCAAAAAAAGAAGAAACTAGCAAAGAAAATACCGAACCGAAAAATATCATTGGACAAACTATACAAACAGAAGGTTTGCATGAGACAACTGATAATTGGACAAATATGTATGAAACAGAATCCTATACAGTGGATAAAGAAAATAAAATTATTTTTATTCAAGTAGATGTAACAGATGAAAATATAGATTTTCCAGCCTCAAAAGATAAATTATTAAGCCTCGCATCGCCCTACATTCCGAAAGAAAGAACCGTTCTAACCGAGATGAAAGACGGTTCAGGCTCCGTAGGTTATGAGCTCAAAAGCGGCAACATGCATTTTACAGTTTTACAAGCCGACCCAGATAATAGCGGAAAAGTGGCTATGCTCTATATCTCTAAAATTTAATTTTATGCATGAAATAAGTACTTCCAAGTTGTCAATATCACAAAAATAGGTGCTAGATTAGCACCTATAAAAATCGCATCTATTAAATTATATTTGGTAATATTTTTAAACCGCCTGTTAAAATAAAACTCTCAGACTCTCCAATAAATTTCACCTATCTGAAAAGCCCACAGTGCTCCCCGTCCCCCCATTTTTTATTTTTTACTACAACGCACAGCTAGTTTGGAATCTGTGAACATGATATGAAATTTTTAGTAAAATATATGCAAAAACCCACCAACTTATAAAAGCTAGTAAATCTAGTTGGTTTCCCATGATTTCACAGACTAAAAAGAAGCGCCTTTTTAGCCTACACCTTAACTACTCCCTAATCTTTTTTTAGTCTAGCCGCTGCATTTTTTTCTTTTTCATCCTCAAAAGAAGGGCCTTACTTGGCAGTACTTCTTCTTTATATTCTTTTAAGTACGTAACATGCCAAGTTTGTCCTCGTTTCGTTACACTGTACTCGTGCACATTTCCAGGTAACCGATATACATATTTTTTAGCCTCTAACCAATACAAAGTCATAAGAAATTGATTCTTTGTAATCTTTCTATACCTCTCTGACCTTGTCAAAAATTGGTTGAAACAAAATCCTTTTCCTAGTAGCAGTTCCAATACCAACTCTTTCTCTTCTCGACTTGGTTCTTCCATATGAACTCCCCTCAAAACTCATCTCATATTTTGCGGGGTAGTCTTGGATACAGACTAAAAAACGCTTCCAAATAATAAAGGCCAAGATAGTACGAAAAGACCAGCCTGAATTTTCTGGCAGGCTGGCAAAATTTTTGGCTAGTAACGCATAAATCTGTGTTATAAATAGAAACCTCTTTGACCTGTTTGTCCTAAGTTGTTGCGGAATTCTATTCATTAAACAATACGTTTTGCAACATATTCATTTACATCTTTACGCCATACTAGAGCCACCTTTTTAATTCATCACGCTTATACTATTAAATTTGTTTAGAAACGTTTAATACATAAAAAAATACACTACTACTGTTTTAGTAGTAGTGTATTTTTTGGTTTTGACGTCCTGAGCAGGATTCGAACCTGCGACCGACGGCTTAGAAGGCCGTTGCTCTATCCAGCTGAGCTATCAGGACAAATGGCTAATTTTTCAACAGCCAAATACCATTTTATTGTGATTTTATTCGTTTGTCAATGGTTTTATGCAAGTTCCCTTATATTTTTACAAAAAGAAACCTTTTTTAAGCTTTAATAAGTGGAAAAACTTGTGTCAGCTCCGTTAACTCCTGATCGTCTTCATCCATAAATTTCACACAAACACCTTCAGGAACACTTTCAATTAAAGCATAAGTTTTCACGCGGATTTGACCTCGCGGCAAAGAAATACTACCAGGGTTTAAAATGAGCGTCTGGTCAATCAGTTCAGCACCCAGCTCGTGCGAATGACCAAAAAACACAAAATCAGCATCAAGCTCACGCGCGCGGTAACGTAAATTCATTAACGTCATTTTAATATTGTATAAATGACCGTGCGTCACAAAAATACGGTAATCTCCGACCTGAGTAACTAGGTCATTTGGAAAGTCTGCACCAAAGTCGCAGTTTCCACGTACCGTTTGAAAACCTTGAATAGCAGGATCATCCTTTTCAAGTTCAGAGTCACCACAATGAATCATAGCATCCACTTTGTTTTCATATTTTTCTTTCAAACGAAGCAGGCAGTCCTGTTCATGATGGCTGTCGCTAACTACTAATAATTTCATAAAATGTATATCCCCCCATGTGCTACTGCTTTCTATTTTCTCACTTTTTATCGATTTTTTCTAGTACTTTTTCAATATTTTCACCAAGATTTTTGATTGCATTAGCACGATGACTAATTTGATTTTTTTCTGCAGGAGTCAAATTCGCCATTGTAACACCACGTTCAGGTAGGAAAAATAATGGATCATAGCCAAACCCATTTTCTCCAGAAAGCTCGTGCGCAATTCTTCCTTCGCAGTCGCCCTCATAATAATCAACAGTGCCATCAGGTGTAGCAAGTGCTAACGTGCAATGAAACCTAGCTGTGCGCTCTACATCTTTCACACCACTCAGCTCGTGTAAGAGCTTTTCATTATTTTTAGCATCATTATGTGCCTCACCCGCATAACGTGCAGAATAAACGCCAGGAGCGCCGCCTAAGGCATCCACAATTAAACCTGAATCATCAGCAAGCACCGTTTGATTCAAAATTTTTGCTACCTCCGTTGCCTTTAGTGCAGCATTTTCCGCAAAAGTCGTTCCCGTTTCTTCAATTTCACCAATTTCTGGAAAATCTTTCAATGTTAAAATTTCCACATCATATTTTTCTAAAATACCACGAAATTCCTGTGCCTTTCCAACATTAGCTGTTGCAATTACTAATTTCCGCATAGTTTACTCCCCTTTTATAAGTGCCGTGATTTCCGCACCTAGCTGTTCTTTTTGCATATTAACAAGCTCCGTAATTCCCTTTTTCCCTAAGCGAAGCAGTTCTGTTAGTTCCTCGTCAGAAAAAGTAGCCTCCTCGCCAGTTCCTTGGAGTTCGACAAAGCGGCCTGCTCCCGTCATAATCACGTTCATATCAACTTTTGCAGCGCTATCCTCTACATAGTTTAAATCTAATACCGCTTCTCCTTCATCTAAAATGCCCACACTTATAGCGGCAAGAAAATCTTGAATTGGAAATGATTCAAATTGTTTCTCCTTATGTAACCGATAAACCGCGAATGTCATCGCGATAAAAGCACCTGTAATAGAAGCTGTACGCGTGCCTCCGTCCGCTTGGATGACGTCACAATCGAGCCAAATTGTTCGCTCACCTAATGCATCTAAATTGACGACTGCTCGCAGTGCGCGGCCAATCAGGCGCTGAATTTCCATCGTACGTCCGCTTACTTTTCCTTTAGAGGATTCACGAATGTTTCTTGAGCCCGTTGCCCGTGGTAGCATGGCATACTCAGCTGAAATCCAGCCTTTTCCTTCACCGCGCATAAATGGCGGGACTTTTTCTTCAATACTCGCATTACAAATGACTTTTGTTGCTCCAGCTGAAATTAAAACGGAACCTTCTGGATGGATAACGTAGTCTTTTTCTATTGTAACGGGGCGCAGTTCTTCTTTATTTCGATTATCAACTCTCATTTTTACACCTGATTTCCTTATTTTTCCCCAAGAGTGATGTGTTTAACATCCATTTGAGGTAGATTTAACCAGTCGCTTGCGATGCTGCGGAAAATTTTAATAGAACCTGTTGTATAAAAGCGGTGATCATTTTCGCCGCCTTTTCTCTCAAGTAAATCATGGTAATCGAGCAGTGCGCTCACCTCGCTTGCTGTCTCCTCACCAGAATTAATGACTGCAACGCCTTCACCCATCACATTTTCAATCAACGGCTTTAAAAGCGGATAATGTGTGCAACCTAAAATTAACGAATCAATTTTTGTGCTTTTTAGTGGCAAAAGTGACTCGGCAACGATTTTTTTTGCAATAGCACTTTTATATTCACCAGACTCCACTATTGAAACAAATTTTGGACAAGCAAGTGAATCCACTTTTACTTGATTATTAAGTCCTCTTAAAGCATTTGGATAAGCCATGCTTTGGACAGTTCCAATCGTTCCAAGTACACCAATATGATTATTGTGTGATGCTTTAAGTGCTGCTCTTGAGCCAGGCTGGATAACGCCAATAACAGGTATATCTAACGCCATACGAATATCTTTTAATGCAGCAGCAGTCGCAGTATTACAAGCAATCACTAACATTTTAATCTTTCGCTCCATTAAAAAGTTGGTCATTTCCCAAGTAAATTTCAAAACTTCTTCTGTATCACGCGGACCATACGGGCAACGCGCTGTATCACCTAAATAATAAATATTTTCATGAGGGAGTTGTTTTAACACTTCTTTAACTACAGTTAAGCCACCAACTCCAGAATCAATAAATCCAATTGCTCGTTTCACGGTCTCGCCTCAATTTCTATTTTAAATCTATACGTTTCCATTTTCTTATTTTTTCGTACTTTTAGCAAGTATTTTATAAAAACTGCCCTTCTCTCTTTTCAATTAGGGCTTCTTTTAGTTATAATAGTGAAGAAGAAAGTGGGGTATTCACTAATGACAGAAGAAATTCATGAAGAAGTTCAATTACAAGTTCCAAGCCTAGGTCTAGAGCTGTTGCGCGACCATCTTATTCCTGATTTACTAGGCGAAGAAACGCCACATATCCTTTACTGGGCCGGAAAAGATTTAGCACGCAAATTTCCTTTAGCTTCTTTAGATGAAATAAGCGCATTTTTTAAAGAGGCTTCTTTCGGCGAACTTACGCTTACGAAAGAGAAAAAAGACGAGTTGCGTATTACTTTAAGCGGTGAGCAAGTCGAAAAACGCTTTTCAAAAGACGGAAATCCTACTTTTAAACTAGAAGCAGGTTTTCTAGCAGAACAAATTCAAACTCAGCGCGGCTTCTACACGGAAGCTTACGATGAAATTAACGCGCGAAAAAAAGAGGCGCTTCTCATTGTGAAATGGGATCGCAAAGAAACAACGGATGACATCACGAATTATTAAAGATGATGTGCGGAAAAAGAGCAGCTCACTTTGAGTTGCTCTTTTTCTATTATCTGTCCCGCACAAGCAAACCATATACGACATAATCAATAAATTCACCATTTAGAAACTTTGCTTCTCGTAAAATACCTTCTTTTTTAAAACCTAATTTTTCGGGCAAAACACGGCTTTTTGTATTGTTTAATGCAATTTTCATTTCGAGTCGGTGTAACTTTAGTACGTCAAACCCATACCGAATTAAAAATTGCAGAGATTTTAACATAATACCAAGTCCCCGATACTTTTCTGACAGCCAGTAACCAATTTCCCCGCTTCGATTTATTTCATCGACGGAATTAAAACTGATGGAACCAACGAGTTTTCCTTCGTATTCAATTATAAACAAAGTTGGCATTTTTTCATTGATTTTCATTTGATAGGCGATATTTTGTGCTGTACTCGTTTTAGATTCAGCTTTGTCGCTAACTGTCAGCCACTTTTTCAAGTCATTTTTGACGGATTTAATTAACTCAAAATATTCCTCTACATCATTTTCAGTTAACACGCGAATGGTTGTTTTCTCATCAATTGGTTGTTTGAACATTGGGTTTCCGCCTTTCTCCGCTATTTTAGTTCATGGCGCTTGATTTTGCCGGATGCAGTTTTGGGTAGCTCGGAGGTGATGTGGAAGGCTTTTGGGATTTTATATGCGGCAAGTTTAGCATGTAATACTTGAACTAGGTGCTGCTCGTTAAATGTGGGTAGGACAACGAGGTGTGCAACGGGCACTTCTCCCCACTCGGCGTCTTTTTGTCCGACAACAGCTGCTTCTAAGACGTGTTCATCACTCAAAATGGCGTGTTCAACTTCTGTCGGGTAGATGTTTTCACCGCCGGAAATAATTAAGTCGCCCTTCCGCTCTGCTACAAATAGGAATCCTTCTTCGTCCACATGGCCAATATCTCCGGTACAAAAGAATTCGTTTTGTGTGGCTTTGTCTGTCGCAGCCGGATTATTCAGATAGCCCTTAAAGATAGTAGGCCCGCTAAGCCAGATTTCTCCGTCTAAGTCCGTTTCATTTGCCTTTTCAATATGCAAGCTTGAAGGGAACAAGACGCGGCCCGAGGAGCCGATTTTGCGTTTTGCATCCGCCGGATTTAGTGCCACAATTTGTGATGCCGTCTCGGTCATACCGTAAGACTGGACAATTGGAATACGGCGCATAAAGCAGGCTTCTAACATATCTTTTCGAACGGCACTTCCGCCAAGCAAAACGACACGCACGTTTTCATGGAAAGCCGCCGAACTGTGGGTAAGAAGCCGTTCAATCATCGTAAGAACAACTGAAACGTGCGTGATTTCCCCGCTTAAAAGCAGTTTTGTAACACGCTCTGCATCAAATTTTTCTTCCAAAAAGACCGGGATTCCGTAAATGACCGAGCGCATCAAAATCGAAAGACCACTAATGTGGAAAATCGGCACGACACAAAGCCACGAGTCAGTTTGCGGATTCAAGCCAAAATTTAGCGCCGATGCAGTCGCACTAAAAAAATGGTTCCCATACGTTTGCAAAACGCCTTTTGGATTCCCTGTTGTCCCAGATGTGTACATGACCGATGCAACATCTTCAAAATCATGTTTTACGGAAGGAAAATCTCGTGCAATTTGCGCAGTCACATCCGAAAAGGGGTAACGGGCACCGTCTAAACTCACCGATAAATCAGTAAAGCTGTCATCAAAAAGCGTACAAATGGCACCGCTATCCAAAATCATAAAATTCATTTCAGTGGCCGTCAACCGGTTGTTCAAAAAAACAGGTATAGCGCCAAGAAGTTGCAACGCGTGAATCATTAAAAAAGTTTCCTTGTTGTTTTTCCCAAGAAGTGCAACAAAATCGCCCGCTTTAATGTTCAAACTAACCAGTTTTTCTGCCCTACAAACTGCTTCCTCACTTACCTCTTTAAATGAATATTTTTTTTCGCGGAAAACAAGCGCAGTTTCATGTGGCGAAACCTGCGCTCGTTGTAATAACCAATTCATCATGGAAATTTCGGGAATTGATCGAAGTCAGGGCTACGTTTTTCCTTGAAGGCATCTCGACCTTCTTTCGCCTCGTCTGTTGTATAATAGAGAAGCGTTGCGTCCCCTGCAAGTTGTTGAATTCCCGCCAAACCATCTGTATCCGCATTAAATGCCGCTTTAATGAATCGTAAAGCCGTTGGACTTTTCTTGAGCATTTCCTCCGCCCAAGCAACCGTTTCATTTTCCAACTCTGAAACAGGCACAACCGTATTAATCCAGCCCATTTCAAGCGCTTCATTAGCCGTGTACTGGCGGCACATAAACCAAACTTCCTTTGCTTTCTTATGCCCAATAACACGCGCCAAGTAGCCAGACCCGTACCCTGCATCAAAACTCCCAACATTCGGCCCAGTCTGCCCAAATTTTGCGTTATCAGCAGCAATCGTAATGTCACAAACAAGTTGCAATACATTCCCCCCGCCAATTGACCAACCTGCAACCATTGCAATGACTGGTTTCGGAATGATACGAATAAGGCGTTGCAAGTCAAGCACGTTCAAACGCGGAATTTGATCGTCCCCAACATAGCCCCCGTGTCCACGTACTTTCTGATCACCACCAGAACAAAAGGCTTTATCTCCTTCACCAGTTAAAATAATAACACCAATTTTTTCATCATCGCGTGCCAAATTAAATGCATCAATCATTTCCATCACCGTTTTAGGCGTAAATGCATTATGTACGTGCGGACGATTGATCGTTACCTTCGCAATGCCATTATGTGATTCATATTTAATTTCCTCAAACACTTTCTCCGTTTTCCATTCAATCATAGAAAAAACCTCCTAAAAATGATTATCTAACCAGTTATTAATAATTTTTGAAACTTCTCCAGGTGCCTCAAGATGAACCGCATGTCCCGTATCTTTCACAGAAACGTAGCTCACATGGGGCAGTAAACGCTGCATCTCTTCAGCAATATGGCAAAACTTTTCATCAAGCTCACCCGTAATAAGTAGCACAGGCAACCTAAGCGCCGCCAAATCCGCCCAGTAAGAAGGCAATTCGCCAGTTCCAACACCCGCTAAACTATAAGCGAGACCCGTTCCCACTTGATTTAGGCGCTCACTTCGAATTTGTTTTTGCAAATCCTCCGCCAACCCTTTTTGCGAAGCGAATAAAGGTAAATTTTCCCAGTAAGAAACGAATTCTGACACACCTTTTTCGGTAATAAATTGCGCCAAGTTTGCGTCACGATTACGCCGCATGAAACGCTCATCACCCGTCTTAAGCCCTGGGGAACCACTAATCAAAACAAGCCCGCTATATTTTCCCCTTTGCCGCATAGTAAGCGCAAGGGCAATTCGTGCGCCCATCGAATAGCCAACTAAAACCGTAGGCTTGTCCGCTCTAAGAAGCGCATCTAGTGCGGTTTCAGTTGCCACAAGTGAATAATCATCTAAAACAGGCGAATAAGACGCTCCGTGCCCAGGTAAATCTGGCAAAATCAAATTGGCACGCCCCAGTTCCAGCTGACTAAATGTTTGATGCGTTCCTGTAAAACCGTGTAGCAACATCATATCAAGTACTGCATGACGATTTATAAAACTTGAAAAGAGCTTCATTTTTTCAGGTCACGCTCCACTTGGACCGCTATTTTCCCCCAAAGTTCCTGGTGATAAGCAACATTCTCGTGACGATTTGTGCGCACTTCGATAATGTCTAACCCTTTGTTGTAAGCGGCTTTATCGAGCGCGTCTTCCAAATCACTTAGTCGTGTAATTTCACTATATTCAGCATCATAAAGTGCCGCTACGTAGCGAAAATCAAGGTTTGTTGATGTACCAAACAGCGATTCAAAATATTTTGGCGTCTTCGCTTGAGGTAGAAATGAGAAGATTCCGCCGCCATCATTGTTCACAACGACAATGGTCAAATTTAAATTATATTTTTTCGCCATGAGTAAGCCGTTCATATCGTGGTAAAAAGATAAATCGCCAATAAGTAAATACATCGGTTGAATAATCGTACTTGCACCGAGCGCAGCCGATACGACACCGTCAATCCCGTTTGCTCCGCGGTTTGCAAGCATCTTCACGCGCTTATCCGTCTGCATGAAATACGTATCCACATCCCGAATCGGCATACTGTTTCCAATAAATAAACCCGACTGATCTGGCAAGTGTTCGCGTAGCACACTTACAATTTTCCCTTCCTCCAAGTGGTCTGTTTCTTTTATATGGGAAGAAAGCAAGTTTTGCGCAGATTCATTCAATTTATGCCAAACAGAAAGCCAATTCTCCGGAGTCTGAAACTCCGCCTGAATAATCTCTTCAAGTAGGAAACGCTCATCGCAGTGGATCATATCCGTTACACCCTTCACAGGGTCCCGCCAAGCCGCACCAGGATCCACTACAAAAGTTCGCACATCAAGCGATTCGAGCCAAGTTTTCAGCGATTTCGATACAGGCATTGCGCCAAATCGAATGACCATTTCAGGTTCTAAGGCTGAACGAAAGGCCTCACTTTTTAGTAGTGCATCATATTGATCCACCACAATAGCATCTTTTTCGCCGTATGAACGAAGACCAGAAAGTGGATCTGCCAAGATAGGCCATCCCAATTTCAGTGCCGCTAAAACAAGTTTTCCTTCCAAATTCTTCTTATCAAGTGGTCCTGCAATGATGACCCCTTTTTTGCCCGAACAACTTGCAAACATTTTATCTAATGCATCTTGCTCTAAAACTTCGTGCGTATAATAAATTCGTACGTGGTGCTTCTTCTTGCCTGTTTGTGTAAACGGCGACGGTTCTAGAATCGGCGTTAAAGGTTCGCGTAGCGGAAAATTCAAGTGAACAGGTCCCCGTGGCGTTTTAAGCGCAATATCGACCGAGCGGCTACCGTGCCATTTCGCGTAGCGGAGCATCTCATCTGTTCCTTCTGGTATCGCCATATCCACCATATCTTTCACATGTGTGCCAAACAACTGGATTTGATCCATCGCTTGCGGGGCGCCAACATTCCGTAGTTCATGTGGCCTGTCCGCCGTTAACACAATAAGTGGGATTTGAGATAAATTTGCTTCTGCAACTGCTGGGAAATAATTGGCCGCAGCCGTTCCACTTGTACAAAGTAAGACTACAGGATTTTTCGAAGCTTTCGCAATCCCAAGTGCGAAAAAGCCAGCTGAACGTTCATCCACATGAACATGAATTTTAAGCGTGGGGTGCTCTGCCATTAAAAGAGCAATTGGGGTCGATCTTGATCCTGGGCTAATAACAGCTTCTTTGACACCCGCTTGAATCAGTTCTTCAATAAAAGCCGTTAAATATGCGGTCATTATTTCTTGATGACTCATTCGACATTTCCTCCTAAAACGCGTAACATCGGTTGAAATTTCACTTTCGTTTCTTGTAATTCTTCTTCTGGAACGGAATCAGAAACAATCCCGCAACCAGCATAAAGTACACCTAGCGCATCAATGACAAGCGCTGAACGAATCGCAACAGCAAATTCACCATCAAAATCCGTATCCAAAAACCCAATTGGTCCGCCGTAAAAACCACGGTCACTCGTTTCTTTCATACGAATGATTGCTCGTGCTAAATTTTTAGGTGATCCACCAAGTGCTGGTGTTGGATGCAAAGCACGTAAAATTTGAAGAATATTTACGTCATCACGCTTTTTTGCATGCACATTCATATATAGATGTTGAATATCTCGATTTTTCAAAAGAACTGGTTCGCTGGAAATCGTTAAATCATCCGCAAATTGTTGCAAGGTTTCTTCAATCATTTCCACCACATAATGATGTTCACGTAAATTTTTAGCATCTTTTAATAGCGCATTTCCAAGTTTTTCATCTTGTTCTGCCGTTTCACCACGCTTGGCTGAGCCTGCGACACAAGAAGAGTGAATTTTATCATCTGAAACGGCCACTAACCTTTCTGGCGTAGCACCAAAGAAAAGTGCAGCCCCTTTTTCCATAACAAAAAAGTAGCTATTTTCTTGTGTATCCATCATTTTCTGAAGAACCGCTCCGCTATCAATTTGTTTGCTAAATCGCAAGCCCATTCGTCTAGACAATACAACTTTATGTAAGTCTTCTGAATCTTTTAGTAACGCAATAATATCACGTGCATTTTCCAAAAATTCATCCGTTTCTATTTCTTTAGCTGTAATGAGCGAATTTATTTCCATATCTGGATGTTTCGCTTCCACAATTTTTTCCCACTGACCTTTTACGGCTTCCAATTTTTTAAGCTCATCATCGGGATAAACGACTAAGTTAACTGTCAAAAAGACTTTTTCGCCCTTTTTCGTTAACATAAATAGCGGCAAGTAAAACAGACCATCTTTAAAAGCTTGCCATTCTTTATCTGTTTCGCGTTCTGGATCAAATTTGAAACCACCAAAATAAAGCGGTCCCGTTCCTTTTTCAGTCGCGTTGGTCACCATTCTTAGTTTTAAAGCCTTAATTTTGTCTTCTAAACCAGAAAAGGCATCTTTTGCTTTGTCATTAGCTAAATATTGCTCCGTTACACCAAAGCCAGAAAGTGTTAGCGTCATCTCAGGATTTTGCCAAAAGAAACGCTCGCCAGAAAAGGCATCTTTTGCTTTTTGATACAAAACATGCGGCGCCAAATCTTGTGTATATTCAGTCACCCAGCTTAGAAGAGCAGGTTTATCTTTTGTCGCATGACGTTTCGCTTGTTCAAATAAAGCAAGAGGTAATGTAATTCCCATTTTTTTTCATCGCTCCTTTACTAACACTCCTTCTATTATATCAAAAATAAATTCTTCCTGCTCATTTTGCGATTTTTGCTTTATTCATTGACGAAACTCACTATTTTCCCTAAAATGAAGAAAGGATATTTAAAAAAAGGAGCGAATAAAATGGCAGCGCAGGAAAGACAAGTATTAGCCAGACAATCTGGTTTTAAAAAATGGTGGACACTACTCCGCCCGCACACTCTAGTTGCCTCTTTTGTACCTGTATTTTTAGGTACATCCGTTGCAATGCTCTACTCAAATCTTCATTTTACACGCTTTATCGTGATGCTCATTTCATGCTTTCTCATTCAAACTTCAGCAAACTTGTTTAATGAATATTACGATTATAAAAAAGGACACGATGATGAACACTCGGTTGGAAACGGCGGAGCCATCGTAAGAAACGGTATACGCCCAGGACTCATTCTTTTCCTAGCCATTTTCCTTTACATACTTTCGATTTTAGGCGGCGTTTATCTCTCGATGGAATTAAATTGGTATGTCGGTTTACTCGGCGCAATTTGTATGCTCGTTGGCTATTTATACACAGGCGGACCATACCCAATTGCTTACACCCCTTTTGGTGAAATTATGGCCGGATTTTTCATGGGTGGTGTCATAACGTTTATATCATTTTACATCCAGGCGGAATTTATTGGCACACAAATCGTCTATATTTCCATCCCTATCATGGTTCTCGTCGGCAATTTATTACTCGCAAATAGCATCCGTGATTTAGACCCAGATAAAGCAAATGGAAGATTGACCCTTGCCATTTTACTTGGAAGAAGAAATGCAACAATTTTATTTGCCCTTGCCTATGTATTTGCCTATGCATTTGAAATCTCACTTATTTTCTGGGCAGGCGCGCCGTACTGGACTTTACTTATTTTAATTAGCGCCCCAGAAGCCATTCGTTCTGTCAGACGTTTCATTGGTCGGACAGAACCAATCACCATGATACCAGCAATGAAGGCCACATCAAAAGCGATTACCATTTTTGGTATCATACTTGCGATAAGTTACCTCTTAAGTTTGCTTCAGTTAAATTTATTTTAAAATAACGAAAAAACAGGCTGCATCTATACGACATGCACCTGTTTTTTCGATTTTGCATATTCCAATAACTCAAGTGATAAATCATACCGCAAAAACGGCGTAATAATATAAATGCCATTAAAATGCGTAGTAATTGTATCAATAATTTCTTTTGAGATGAGCATGCCCTCTTCATTGCCACGACCCGCTTTCTCCGCCTCGCGCATTCTTTCACGGACTTCATTTGTAAGCCGGATACCTGGAACTTCGTTGTGCAAAAATTCCGCATTTCGACTTGATAGAAGCGGCATGACACCAACAAAAACGGGAACGGAAATGTCTGCTGCAATAAGTGCTTCTTTTAATATCGTAGCCTTTTCCGCATCATAAATGGGCTGTGTAATGATGTAGTCCGCGCCGTATTCCACTTTTCGCTCTATCAAACGGACCGCTTTATCCACATTAAGAACGTTTGGGTTAAAAGCAGCAGCAACATGAAAGCGAGCCTTCTCTTTAAGTGATTTTCCCGTGTAGGAAATTCCGTCGTTGAACTTTTTAATGAGTTGAATGAGCTCAACCGAACGTAAATCAAAGACCGAGGACGCCCCTGGGAAATCCCCCACTTTCGTTGGATCCCCTGTCACAGCGAGAACATCATGCAAGCCAAGTTTATGAAAACCCATAATATGTGAATGCATGCCTACAAGATTATGGTCGCGCGTCGTTAGATGGATGAGCGGTTTAATATTATGCTCGTGCTTTAAAATCGAAGCAAGTGCCATATTACTAATGCGCGGTGTTGCAAGCGAATTATCAGAAATTGTAATCGCATCAGCACCAGCTGCATCAAGCGCCTTTGCACCTTCAAAAAATTGCTCCGTGTCAAACGTTCGCGGCGGATCAAGCTCAACAAGCACGGTGCACTCATTTTTCACCTTGTCCACTAACCGAACGCCATCAAGCACGTCAGCTTCTTCAGGAACAAGTTCGATGATGGGACGAACTTCCTTTGTTTGAACTGGCTTAGTCGAGCTGAGTCCCGCCCGGAACGCCCGAATATGTTCAGGTGTCGTCCCGCAACAACCGCCGATAATGCGTGCGCCCTCTTTGCGAAAAATTTCACCATATTCCTTAAAATAATCCGTCTCCGCTTGATAAATGATTTTACCTTCTTGCATCTCAGGTAAACTAGCATTCGGATATGCCGCCAAATAGGCATTATCTAAGAGTGGCACCGTTTCAAGCGCGCGTGCCATATGATAAGGGCCAAGTCGGCAATTCACGCCAACAACATCCGCGCCTAGATTTGCTAATTCCTGTAAAACATCTGGTAACTTCTCCCCATTCTGAAGTAGCCCCGGTTCATGCATCGATACATTCGCCACAACTGGTAAATCCGTGTTTTCACGTACAATTTTTAATACCGTTTTTAGCTCATTTGGGTCATAAAACGTTTCAAGAAGAATCGCATCCACGCCCTCCAGTAAAAAACAATATAACTGTTCTCGAAAACTACGTTTGATTTCCTCAAGAGGCGCCTGTTCCACTTTTGAATCACTCGCCCCGTTAATGCCACCGATTGTTCCAAAAATATAAGTTCCCGTCCCACTCGTCGCTTTTTTAGCCAACCGAATAGCCGCCTGATTGATTCGTTTAATTTCATCTTCCAAGCCGTAGCGCTTAAGTTTTATATAGTTTGCACCGTACGTATTGGTTTGGATAATGTCCGCGCCTGCTTCGATGTAAGCACGGTGAATCGCAAGTACATCATCTGGATGCGTCAAATTTAATTCTTCAAACGAACGATCAACACCGTACGAATAAAGAAGTGTCCCCATTGCCCCGTCTGCAATTAGAACTTTTTCACTTAAATCTCTACGCAAATTCATGAACGAATCGCCTCCTTAGAAGCGAGTTCAAACGCCGATTTGAGGTCGTTCACTAAATCTTCCGCATCTTCAACACCAACCGAAATACGCAGCAGCTCATCAGTTAAGCCATACGATTCCCGCAGTTCTCGCGGAATATCCGCATGTGTTTGCGTAGCAGGATACGTAATCAAACTTTCAACGCCACCTAAGCTTTCTGCAAAAGTAAAAAGAGCAACATTTCTTAAAAGCGGTGAAATCAGCGCAGAATTTTCAATATAAAAGCTAATCATGCCACCGCGACCCGGATATTTCACTTCTTTGACTAAAGCATGGTTTTTTAGAAACTGAACGACGCGCTTAGCATTTCTTTCATGCTCCCTAATTCGTAGCGGTAGCGTTTTAAGCCCGCGAATCAAAAGCCATGAATCAAAGGGGGACAACACTTCCCCCGTTTCATTTAATGCTGTCGCGTAAAACTGACCAAGCTCGTCATCTCTCACAATGACAGCCCCCGCAAGAACATCATTATGCCCGCCTAAATATTTTGTAGCGCTATGAATCACAACATCTGCTCCGAGATTTAACGGCTGTTGCAAAATGGGTGTATAAAAGGTGTTATCCACAATAAGTAAAAGCTGATGCGCACTCGCAAATTGGGCCACCTTTTCAATATCCACTTCCTGCATAAGCGGATTCGTCGGTGTTTCAATAAAAACCGCTTTCGTGTTTGGCTGTAAAAGCCCGTCAAGTTCTGCTAAACGCTCTCCGCCCCAGTACGAAAAGGCAATATCATACCGCTTTTCAAGCGTTTTAAAATACCGAAATGTCCCGCCGTATAAATCTTGTAAACTAATGATATGATCTCCTGTTTTAAATCGCTTAAAAACAAGTTGAATAGCGCTCATACCAGAACTTGTGGCAAAACCATATTTCCCGTCCTCAAGTTCTGCTAGTGCCTCCTGTAAACAATCGCGCGTTGGATTCGCCGTCCGCGTGTAATCATATCCAGTTCCCACCCCAATATCCATATGACGGTAAGCCGTTGAGAAATAGAGCGGCGGACTTACTGCACCCGTTTTCTCACATTTTTTATTGCCAATTTGTGCTGAAATCGTCTGCTTACTTAATTTTCCCATCGTGCTTCCCCCACTTTCTATTTTTCTAAAATTGTATAGGCCTCACGAATTTCCTTTGTTGCGGAAACCATATCACGAAGTGCGGCCACCGTTTCTTCTTCCTTCCGCGTTTTAAGCCCGCAGTCTGGATTAATCCAAAAGTTTTGAACTGGAATCACGCGTAGTGCGCGTTCAATATTTGCTTTAATTTCTGACGTACTTGGGACACGAGGACTATGAATATCATAGACACCAAGCCCAATTTCTTTATCGTAATGATACGCTTCAAACGTGGAAATAATTTCCCCGTGACTACGTGAAGTCTCAATCGAGATAACATCAGCGTCTAGCGCACTAATCGCATCAATAATATCATCAAAATCCGAGTAGCACATATGCGTATGAATTTGCGTTTCGTCCGCAACACCTGAAGTCGTAAGTTTAAACGCATAAACCGCATCGTTCAAATATTTCTCCCATCTCGAACGCTTCAGCGGCAACCCTTCGCGAAGCGCCGGCTCATCAACCTGAATCACGCGAATCCCGTTTTCCTCTAATGCAAGAACTTCCTTCCTAAGAGCAAGCCCTACTTGGTTAAAGACATCGCTTTTTGGAATATCGTTTCGCACAAAGCTCCAATTAATGATAGTTACAGGCGCTGTCAGCATTCCTTTCACAGGGCGATTTGTGAGTGACTGGGCAAATTTGCTCTCCTTCACCGTAATTGTTTCCGTAAATGCAACATCTCCGTAAATAAGTGGTGGACGCACCGCACGCGAGCCGTATGACTGTACCCAGCCAAATTTTGTCGCCTGAAAACCTGCTAATTTTTGCCCAAAATATTCGACCATATCCGTCCGTTCAAATTCGCCGTGGACAAGGACGTCTAAGTCAAGCTCTTCTTGAATGCGAATCCAACGTTCTGTTTCCTGTTCAATATAAATTTCATAGTCCGCTTTTGTAATATCTCCCTTTAGAAATGCCGCACGTTTTTTTCGAACTTCAGGCGACTGCGGGAAACTTCCAATTGTTGTCGTTGGTAAAAGCGGCAACTTGAGCCATTCGTGTTGGGCTTTAATACGCGTTTCAAATGGACTTTTTCGTTCGGCAGAAATGGTACTGAGCTCTGCCAGCTCCGTTTGAACTTCCTTGTTATTTCGGTACTCTGAGCGGTTCAACTCCAAAACAGCTTGTTCCGCTTTTTCAAGCTCAAAAGTCACCGCCTCCGCTCCGTCTGAAACAGCTTTTGCGAGAAGTACAACTTCCTCTAATTTTTCATCCGCAAATGAAAGTCCGCCGTATAGCACTTTATCCAAATTCGGTTCACTTTTTTTCGTTACTGGAACATGTAGCAATGAACTGGATGGCTGCACAATCAATTTGTCTTTTTGCACAAGCCGCGTTAAAATTTCAAGCTCTGCGCGTTTCTCCCGAACTTCTGCCCGCCAAACGTTACGCCCATCAATGACTCCTGCCGCCAAATATTTATTATCTGGAAAACCAAATTTTTGAATTTTTTCAAGCGTTTCCCCGTGATCATGCACGAAATCAAGCCCAATCGCATCAACCGGCAACTTCACAATCGTCTCATATTCATCCACACTCTCAAAATAGGTTTGCAAAATCAATTTTGCATGTGGCGCCGCCGCCCGTAATTCCGCATACACCTCATCAAAAAGCGCCACTTCTTCTTTTTCTAAACTCGTTGCAAGAATAGGTTCATCAAGTTGAATCCATTTCGCGCCCGCCGCATCCAGTTCTTCAATAATCGTTTTATAAAGCGGCAAAAACTTCTGAATTAAGCTCTTGAAATCATTTTTATCAGCACCTTTTCCAAGCGACAAATAAGTAATCGGCCCTATGATGACCGGCTTTCCATCAATCCCGAGCTCTTCTTTCGCTTCTAAATATGCTTTTAGCGCTTTATTTTCTAAGAGTTTTGGCTCCACATCTTGAAGTTCTGGAACAATGTAGTGGTAATTTGTGTTAAACCATTTCGTCATCTCTGAAGCTACTGCTGTCTTGTTTCCACGTGCAATATCAAAATATGTACGCAGTGATACCTCATTCGTAAAGTTCCCAAACCGCTTGGGAATTACGCCAAACGCCACGCTTAAATCAAGTACATGGTCATACAACGTAAAATCGTTAACTGGTATAATGTCAATCCCTTTTTCCTTCTGTTTGTTTAAAGCAGCAAATCGAATTGCTTTTGTTTCAGAAAGAAGAGTATCTTCTGAAATTTTGTTATTCCAAAAATTTTCCAACGATTTCTTCCATTCGCGTTTCTCACCAAGACGTGGATACCCTAAATTTGAACTAAGTACTTTTACCATTTACCTCATCCTCTCTTTATTTATGACGCGAAAAAGCCTCCCTAGATAGAGAGGCTAAAATAATTCGAAAATAAACGAAAAATTAGTTCTCTCTTATCTTTCAAAGCATCACGCTTTGCAGGATTTAGCACCTTTTCAAAAAATTGAAAGGTTGCCGGGTTTCATCGGGCCAGTCCCTCTACCACTCGTTATAAGAGTTTCCTATTTAATTTACATAACAAATGTATTGAAATCATAATACCAAAAACGAATCTATACTGTCAATCTTTTTTTTGAAAATAATAAAATTCCCCCTAAAATAAGAAGTCCTGCTACCGTAAAATAAAAGCTCTGCGGACCAACCAAGCTAATGAGAGCTCCCGTTACAGTTGGTCCCAAAATACTCCCCGCACTAAAGCACATCCCAACCAAAATATTCCCCGCAGGAAGAAGATCAAGCGGCGTCAAATCCGTCATAAACGAAAGACCTAGGGAATAAAGCGAACCAACAAGTATCCCAAGCACAAAGAAAATCACAATAAAAAGCAAATCATTAGAAACAAATGCTGCTAAAAAGAAAACGAGACCACCTAAAAACGTCAAAATCGGCAACACGCGCCCGCGCCCCAACCGGTCACTAAGAATCCCAATTGGAACCTGAAATAAAATCGTCCCCACCGAGAAAGCAGAAATAATAAACGTAATCATATACGTTTCGATTCCAAATCTAAGCCCAACAATTGGAAAAGTCGCATTTAAGGCAGTTTCCAAAACACCACATAAAAATGGTGGAATCATTGACACCCATGCAATTTTCATAACATCCGAAAAACGTTTCACACTATCAAAAAAAGAAAGTTTACGAATTTCTGTTTCTTCTGAAATAAACTCATTTTTCAGCGTAAAAATTAGTCCCCATGCGACGAGAACTAGCACGCCAGAAATATAGAAAGGTAAGTTAGGACTCACATCCATTAAATTTACAAGCTGCGGACCAACTGCAAATCCAAGTGAAAAAAACAAGCCATAAATTGCCATATTCCTTCCACGTTTACTTTCCTCTGTTGTAGCTCCAATCCAAGTTTGCGATGAAAAATGCAACATATGATCCCCCACGCCAATAATAAGACGCAATAAAAACCAAAAATACAAATTAAACCACATTGGAAACAAAAATAGCGCCACCAGAACTAATCCCCCACCAACTATAATAATTGGCTTAAAGCCAAATTTATGTAGCGGTGCTTCAATAAACGGTGACACCAATAAAACGCCAATATAAATTCCCGTCGCATGAAGTCCATTCACTCCCGAACTAATCCCCATACCTTCAAAAATAATCGCAATTAGCGGCAACAAAAGCCCTTGTGACAGCCCCGAAATAGCCACAATCACCGTCAAAACCCAAAACTTCCGCCCATTTCGCATCCAAGCCGCCCCCAAAAATTTTTAAAATAAAATAAGAACAATGCCTCCGCATTGTTCTTACCCCATAATGATGACCCGTACGGGATTCGAACCCGTGTTACCGCCGTGAAAGGGCGGTGTCTTAACCGCTTGACCAACGGGCCTTACTGGCGGAGAAGGAGGGATTTGAACCCTCGCGCCGCGCAAACGACCTACACCCTTAGCAGGGGCGCCTCTTCAGCCACTTGAGTACTTCTCCAGTAAAAATATAAACTCCACAGGCAGGACTCGAACCTGCGACCGATCGGTTAACAGCCGATTGCTCTACCAACTGAGCTACTGTGGAATAAAATGGGC
This sequence comes from Listeria tempestatis, assembly GCF_963575625.1. Taxonomy (NCBI): domain Bacteria; kingdom Bacillati; phylum Bacillota; class Bacilli; order Caryophanales; family Listeriaceae; genus Listeria; species Listeria tempestatis. The sequence goes on along the minus strand of NZ_CAUYTK010000001.1, from coordinate 1,806 downwards.
CTAAATGGACTCGAACCATCGACCTCACGCTTATCAGGCGTGCGCTCTAACCAGCTGAGCTATAGGCCCTAAAAAGCGGGTGAGGAGAATCGAACTCCCGACAACAGCTTGGAAGGCTGTGGTTTTACCACTAAACTACACCCGCACACTACACATATACAAGAAAGTGGCTTGGGACAGAATCGAACTGCCGACACCTTGAGCTTCAATCAAGTGCTCTACCAACTGAGCTACCAAGCCAAATGGCGGTCCCGACGGGATTTGAACCCGCGATCTCCTGCGTGACAGGCAGGCATGTTAACCCCTACACCACGGAACCACGATTGCGGGGACAGGATTTGAACCTGCGACCTTCGGGTTATGAGCCCGACGAGCTACCAGACTGCTCCACCCCGCGATAATAATATTAAAAATAGTCCACTTAGTCACAAATAAAAAACGGAGGAAGAGGGATTCGAACCCCCGCGAGCTTTTACACCCCTGTCGGTTTTCAAGACCGATCCCTTCAGCCAGACTTGGGTATTCCTCCACGATATAATCATAAAAAGTGCTAAGTGGACCTTGCAGGACTCGAACCTGCGACCGGACGGTTATGAGCCGTCTGCTCTAACCAACTGAGCTAAAGGTCCAAATTTTAAAGATAGCGGCGGAGGGAATCGAACCCACGACCTCTCGGGTATGAACCGAACGCTCTAGCCAGCTGAGCTACGCCGCCATATTAGTAAAGAATAGATTTAAAATTTGGTGGAGCCTAGCGGGATCGAACCGCTGACCTCCTGCGTGCAAAGCAGGCGCTCTCCCAGCTGAGCTAAGGCCCCAAATAATAAATTTCATACTGGTCGGGAAGACAGGATTTGAACCTGCGACCCCTTGGTCCCAAACCAAGTGCTCTACCAAGCTGAGCTACTTCCCGTAAAATAAAGCGCGCCCAGAAGGAGTCGAACCTCCAACCGCCTGATTCGTAGTCAGGTACTCTATCCAGTTGAGCTATGGGCGCAATATAAAAATGGTGCCGAGGACCGGAATCGAACCGGTACGGGTATCACTACCCGCAGGATTTTAAGTCCTGTGCGTCTGCCAGTTCCGCCACCCCGGCATATAATAAAACTCAGATTGGAGCGGAAGACGGGGTTCGAACCCGCGACCCCCACCTTGGCAAGGTGATGTTCTACCACTGAACTACTTCCGCATAATTATAAGTGCGGGTGAAGGGACTTGAACCCCCACGCCTCGCGGCGCCAGATCCTAAATCTGGTGCGTCTGCCAATTCCGCCACACCCGCAAAGAGTGAGCCGTGCAGGGTTCGAACCTGCGACCCTCTGATTAAAAGTCAGATGCTCTACCAACTGAGCTAACGGCTCTTTATACTAATGTATGTAATAGTATTAAGAAAAAATGGTGCCGGCTGCAAGAGTCGAACTCGCGACCTACTGATTACAAATCAGTTGCTCTACCAACTGAGCTAAGCCGGCATAAAAATGGTGGAGGTTAACGGGATCGAACCGCTGACCCTCTGCTTGTAAGGCAGATGCTCTCCCAGCTGAGCTAAACCTCCAAAATTATTGCCCGGCAGCGACCTACTCTCACAGGGGGAAGCCCCCAACTACCATCGGCGCAGAGAAGCTTAACTACCGTGTTCGGGATGGGAACGGGTGTGACCTTCTCGCCATAGCTACCAGACAAAGAATGAAAGAACGATGTTCTCTCAAAACTAGAGAAGAAAAGAGTACAGTTACTTCGTAACGAAAATCAAGATTAAAAGGTTAAGTCCTCGATCGATTAGTATTTGTCCGCTCCATATGTCGC